>JALGZP010000074.1 GCA_025774845.1 bacterium | reverse complement strand
ATGTTACCCCAGCTTGTCGGATCATTGACCGTAGCGCCGCCCGGATCAAAGATGTCTGCGTCACCACGGGGCCAGAGCGCGTAAGCGCCATAGGCATACGACAGGATACCTGTTATGACTCTCCAGTCGTAAAGCGCTGGCACGTAGGTTAGGTTAGAGCTCTTGTCGTCACACTTTCCCTGGCCGGTGGCATCCTGGATACCCCATTCACCGTAACCGAGATCGGGATCATAGCACTCACTGCAGTCGGTCTGGACCAGCACGCCCTCCCAATCCTCTGTGAACATGGCTACAATGTCGACAACATCCGGGCCGGGAATGGGTGCGGTGCCAAGATAGACCACGTCATCACCTCGCGCCGGAACGACGACGATCTCCGACATGTCATAGTACTCAGCATACATACCGGTGATCGTGACCAGGTCACCCGGTGCGAGATAACCGTAGGTAGGGGCATTAGCAGTTCCCCAGTAGACCTCAATTCCGCTCCAGGGGCCGGCACCCTGCTCCTCGACAAAGGTGTAGCCGCCACCGGTAAACTCATATGGGCTGGCCGTTATGACTACATTCTCGACTCTCACCAGGGTACTTTCGGCATACACTCCCTGCTGAAGGTCATAGATAGTCGTCGTAGTGTACTGTGCATTCGCAGCCACTGCTGCAAACGCAGTTACAAGAACAACCAAGAGCAACGTTCTCATTTCCAGTCCTCCCTCTTGAATTCCTGTGGACCCCGGAATCCTTTCAAGATCCCTTCGGCACCGGGTTGCTGGTGCCGACTGTTCTCACTTCCTCCATCCACACAACCCAAGTGAGCTCTTGTGCCGGCAACCACCCCCTTTTCTCCAGACTACCTCTAAATGATCTCCTTTTCAGGGAGCGAAAACACCACAGCTCATATCTCTCCCGGACGGACTTTGTTTCAGCGTACCACAGACTGCTTGAAGTTTCAACCAAATTAGACCTTCGCCGGGACATTTGCGACTCCGCCTGCCTGCACGCAGGTGGTTGTGGTCAGGTAAAGGCTCGCGTTGACATCAGGCCACTCCTGCCGTTAAACTTCTAGGTGTAAGCTGGCCCCAACCACGGAGGTGTTGAGACATGGCAGCCACGCGTGGCGGTGTAGTATTTATAGTCCTTGCAGCGATGTGGCTTTCGTTCATGAGCTGCGCGGACGAGAGTGTTGTGGACTCGAACAACAATGTCACCAACACTGATTTCGCTGCCGAGGCGTCTTTCCGGCAGAGGATTGATGTTGCGGCTCAAATCAGACTGACACTTGAAGGTGTTTCAGGTGGTATCACTGTCACCGAGGTGGCCGGTTCCGATTCCATTGTGATTGCCGGTGTAAGACGTGTTCGATCGGAGAGCATTCAGGATGCAGAAGCGCATCTTGAATCGCTCGAGGTCATAATAAGTAGCTCTGCCGATGAAGTGTCAGTGGAGACAGACCAGCCTGTGAGGTCATACGGACGGAACTACGAGGTCAACTACGACATAGTTGTTCCCGCGGGCCTTGATCTCGACATCGACAATATCAATGGACAGATCGTCCTTGAGGACATAACGGGCAATATCTACGTGGATCTCGTCAATGGCCAGGTGGTAGCTGAAGTGACGATGCCTGCGGGTGGGACAATAGATATCGGCGTCGTAAACGGGGAGATCGATCTCAACATCCCAAAGACAACTTCATCTGAATTCTCCGCTGCAATAGTGAACGGTTCAATCAACATGTCCGGTCTGGTGCTTCAGGATCCAGTGAGCTCATCTGTCTCGCTGACCGGCACCCTGGGGCTTGGAGACGGCACGATCTCACTTAATCTCGTAAACGGCACAATCAGCATTGTGGGACTCGACTGATTCGTGTAAGATTATAGGGTCAAAAGGCAATAACACCTGTTGGAAACACAGAGAGCAACGTCGGTGGTGCCCGGTACCGAAGGGGCGGTTGATGAAAACAGGTGCAAAGTCGACGCAAAAGCAAGCCCGGAAGCCGCATGATGAGTCCCCCCGGTTCGAGTCCCTTATTGCTGAGATGTCCACGGACTTTCTTAAATGGTCTGCCTCTGAGGTCGATGCGGGAGTCCGCACCTGGCTTGGCCGCCTGGGTGAGTTCTTCCAGGTCGATCGCGTCAATCTCTGGTGGCCGCGTGAGGATAAAACCGAGTACGAGGTCACGCACACCTGGGCAGCGTCCGATCTCCCCGATGCTACGGGTGTTGTTACGACAGAGATGCCGTGGCTCGTGGATCTTGCGCGCAGCGGAGGTGTCATCTCGGTTGAGCGGATTGACGATCTACCGGATGATGCGTCACCTGATAAGGAGGCCCTGAAGGCGTTCGGGACGTTGTCCTTTGTAGCTGTCCCAATGGAAGTGGGAGACGCCCTTTACGGCGGCCTGACGATTGCCACGCTCAGGAAGGAACGCGAGTGGAACCCCGAGGTGCCCATACAGCTGCGACTGGCTGCGGGGATCCTTGCCGGTGCCCTTCTTCGAAAGCGTGCGGAGCAGAGACTGCAGATGACTCAGTCTGCCGTGGACAGTGCAGCTGATGAAGTCCTCTGGGTCCGGCCCGATGGGAGCATCGGCTATGCCAATGACCAGGCCTGCAATGCCCTAGAATATACTCGTGAGGAGCTGCTCACGTTGTCTGTGGAAGACATCGATCCGCGCTACGGCCCGGAGAAGTATGCAGAGCTCTGGACCCGGCTCCAAACAGATAAGACCGCACTCTTTGAGTCTGTTCACAAAACGAAATCCGGGCGAGTATACCCGGTTGAGCTAAGGTGCACTTACGTGGAGTTTGCGGGGAATGAATATGTATTTGCTGCCGCCCGTGACATCACAGAGCGCAAGCGAGCCTTAGAGGCTCTCCGGGAAAGCGAGGCAAGATCTCGTGTCATCTTTGAAATGGCAGCTACAGGAATAGCGTTGATTGATCTTCAAGGGAGGATCGTGGTATCCAACCCTGCTTTGCAGCGAATCGTAGGGTATTCAGGTAAAGAGCTCCAGGGGAAGATAATCACCGACTTCTATCATCCCGACGATGTTGAAAAGGACTGGTCCCTCGCACAAGAGCTGCTGGCCGGAAAGCGCGAGCATTACCAGCTCGTGAAACGGTATATCCACAAGGAGGGCAGAATCGTCATCACCAATGTCACCGCGTCTCTTGTGCGTGACGAGAACGGTCAGCCTCAATACGGAATCGGCATAGTCCAGGACATCACCGAGCGGGAGCACGCGCTTGAGGATCTTCGGCGCGAGCAGGAGAAGGCGCAAACATACCTGGACATCTCCGGGGTCATGATGGTGGTTCTCGAACGTGATCAGACAGTGTCTCTCATCAATAAGAAGGGTTGTGAGATCCTCGGTTGCAGCGAGGACGAGATCATAGGGAAGAACTGGTTCGAAATGGCTATCCCGGAATGGGAGAGGGAGAGAGTCCAGGACACCTTCGGGAAGCTGATGGCCGGGGATATCGAACCTGTTCAGGGGTGGTGAGGAGAGGACTATCGCGTGGCACAATTCGGTGATGAGAGATGAAGCCGGGCAGATTATCCGGACTGTGAGCTCCGGAGAGGATATCACCGAGCGCAAGAAGGCGCAGGAAACAGTTCGGGCCATTGTCGAGACGAGTCGCGACTGGATCTGGGAGATTGATGCAAATGGTGTGCATACCTACAGCAACCCTGCGGTAGAGGGCATTCTGGGCTACCGTCCGGACGAGATCGTGGGGGAATCGAGTCTGAATCTGCTCCACTCAGAGGACAGGAAAAGGGTGGAATCCGCTCTGCCGGGGTGGGTTGCCAGGAAGTGCGGCTGGAGTGGTCTTGTGTTGAGATGGCGGCACAAGGACGGCGGCTACCGTTTTCTCGAGAGCAATGCGGTCCCCATACTCGGAGCCGGGGGTGGGTTGATTGGATTTCGCGGAGTGGATCGCGACATCACGGAACGCAAGCGGGCTGCAGATGCTCTGAAAGCCAGTGAGCAACGATTAGAGCTCGCCCAAGAGGCTGCAGGAATGGGTATGTACGATTGGGACATCGTGAGAGATCAGGCAGTCTGTAACGAGCGTTACTTCAGGCTATTCGGACTGGAACCTCAGGAGAACATGCTGTCTACAGATGATTGGACCGCCATGGTCCACCCGGATGACCGGGAGCGAGTCCTATCGGAGGTCGCACGGACCCTGGAGGAGAAAACCCCGTACGATACCGAGTATCGAATCCTCCTACCGGACAAGTCAGTGCGGTGGGTTAGTAGTGAAGCAGAGGTGTTCTTTGATGAAGAAGGAAAACCACGCCGGATGATCGGTGTGGTGACAGATATCACCGAGCGGAAGCGTGCAGAGAAGGCTTTGAGGTTGACACAGGCTGCTGTTGACAGGGCCGCCGATGCGATCTTCTGGGTTCGTGGGGGCGGCAGGATCGTATACGGGAACGATGAGGCCTGCAGATGTCTGGGTTACACGCGCGAAGAGCTTTTTGGCCTTTCGATTCCCGATATTGATCCGAATTACCCCAAGGGAAAATTCGTCGAAATATGGCGCGAAATCATTGAAGGCAAAACCGTCCTAATCGAATCTCTGCTCAAGTCGAAATCAGGACAGGTCCTTCCCGTTGAATTACGGTTTAATTGTGTGAAGTTCGACGGCGAACAGTATGTAGTCGCGACGGCCCGTGACATCACAGAGCGCAAGCGGGCCAAGGCGGAACTCGAGAATGCACTTCTCGAGGTCAGTAAGCTTAAGGAGCGGGTGGAGGCGGAGAATATATACCTGAGGGAAGAGATCAGAATGACCCACCTGCATGGCGATATCCTGGGGCAGAGCGGTGCAATGAGATCGGTCCTGGCCCACGTTGAACAGGTGGCGACCACGGACTCAACGGTTCTGATTCTGGGTGAAACCGGTACGGGCAAGGAGCGTCTGGCAAGAGCAATACACGAGATGAGCACAAGGAGAGACCGTCCACTTGTTATCGTCAACTGCGCCGCCATGCCGTCAACACTTGTTGAAAGCGAGCTCTTCGGACGTGAGAAGGGTGCTTATACGGGTGCGACGACCAGGCAGGTGGGACGCTTCGAGGTGGCCCACGGTGGCACGATCTTCCTTGACGAGATCGGAGAACTCTCGCGGGAGACACAGGCGAAGTTGTTGAGAGTGCTCCAGGAGGGGGAGCTTGAAAGGCTGGGCAGCACAGAGACCATCAATGTAGATGTCCGCGTGATCGCCGCAACGAATCGCGATCTCGAGAAGGCGGTGAAAGACGGAGAATTCAGAGATGATCTCTTCTACAGGCTGAATGTCTATCCCATAGCCATCCCGCCGCTCAGGGAACGCAGGGAGGATATCTCGCTTCTTGTTCAGACCTTTGTCAAGGAGTTCAACGAAAAGATGGGCAAACGGATCGAGAGCGTGTCTCGCAGAAGTATGAATGATCTTCAGTCGTACTCCTGGCCGGGCAATGTGAGAGAGCTCAGAAACATTGTCGAACGCGCCATGATCCGGGCGACTGACAATATCCTCCGCATAGATGTGCCCAGACGGGGTTCCCAGCCTGGCGCCGAGGATCAGACCCTGGTCGGGATGGAACGGCAGCACATAGTGCGTGTCCTTGAGCAGACGAGCTGGCGTGTGAGGGGTGAGGGGGGAGCGGCTGACGCCCTTGGACTTAAGGCCACAACACTTGAATCCAGGATGAAGAAACTCGGTATCGAGCGCCCCAACCCGGGGAAGGCCCGAGGCAATTCCAGCTGACCTGCTCTGAACCGAGTATAAACCAACAGATACTCTAATATTGCTGATGTGGAAGGTATCACCTCTCCGATATTTCGTGCCCTCCCCGATATTTCGTGTGCAAGTTCTGCCTGGCCACGCTCATCAGCGGGGGCGGTCCCTCATAATCTTGTTGTAAACAAAGCTGTTATAGCCATAATTTCATACAATCTGAAATTGGCACACCTTGTGCAATTGAGGATGGGTGTCTGCTGGGTAGACCTGACCGGGGTCAGATCCGGTTGGACCACAGACATCGGAGGATCAACATGATCGACTTCAAAGGAAAACGACCAGTCAACAAGAGACACGGCATCGAGTCCCTCGCCGCCTGGTGGTGCCCGGCAAGCGGGCAATCCCGGACGGGGCAGGGAAAGGAGTATGAGGAGATGAATGAGTGTACGGGTACTATCAAAAGAGTAGTTAGTCCCAGCGAGGTGACGCAGCTTAAGAGTCTGTTTGCAATGGTCGATAGGGAGGGGCCGCGGGGTGATCTGCTGGGTGTGATAGACCTATCCGAGTCACCTGGATGTGCGGCCTGTTCTGAGAGGCTTTCGTGGGGCTACACGGCGTACTGCCAGAACTCAAAGAGAATCGGGGAGATAGAATCCCAGGCGGGGACGGAGCCCCGAACTGAACCTGGGCCATAGGAAAGCAGTCACTTCCCCTTTATTGCCAGAGCGCTTTCTCAGGATCCCCAGGATGTCTGACTCGTAGGGGTAGAGATCGCTGCCGGTGGGACTCGGCGTCCGACCGGCCTTCTGGTTTTTATGCCCCGTTTCCACGGACGTTGGTTTCGAGCTTGAATCGTCGTGCAGGTATGATAGGTTGATTGACACGTTCCTAAGTGCGTGATATATTAACAGTAATCTGGGAAATTACCATTGAGGTTTGAGCGAAATGAAGCTGCCAACTAAGATCAGATATGCGGTCAGGGCGCTGGTGGAGCTTGCCGATCGGGACGAGACCTCACCGATTCCTGTGAAGATTATTGCGGAGGCCCAGGACGTCTCGCCCAAGTACGCAAAGCAGCTGATGAACCGGCTTCAGAAAGCTGGAATAGTGCGAGGTTACCCGGGTATACACGGCGGGTATGTTCTCGCGCAGGACCCCGCCGGCATAAGTGTGTACGATATCTACCAGGCAATGGGTGTGGCTCTCGATCTTGCACCCTGTATAGGACGGGACGCACACTGCAGAAGGGAAAAGGAGTGCTCGGCGAGCAGGGTCTGGAAGCGCCTGAGGAGGGCGCTTGAGAAAACCCTCAGCGATGTCTCGATCAAGCAACTCGCCGCCGAAGAGCGATCTCTTCGAGCAGGGGGATAAGGGTATGATCTATCTCGATCACAGTGCAACGACGCCCGTAGACTCACGGGTGTTTGAGGCGATGACACCGTATCTCACGGAACACTTCGGTAATGCTTCATCTATATACAGGGCCGGGCAGGACATGAGAAAAGTGGTGGAGGATGCGCGAGAGAAGATTGCGACGCTACTCGGCGCGCGGCCAAAAGAAGTGATCTTCACAAGCGGGGGGACCGAGTCGGATAACACCGCAATCAAGGGTGTGGCTCTTAACCGCGGAAGCGGTCATATAATCACCTCGGCGATCGAGCATCCGGCGATTATGAAAGTGGTTGGCTGGTTGGAAGAGCAGGGATTCACCGCCACCTACGTTCCCGTGGGTTCGGATGGGCTTGTTGACCCGGACGAGGTCAGGAAGGCCATCAGACCGGATACGATCATCATCTCAATCATGCATGCAAACAACGAGATCGGTGTCATTCAGCCTATCGAAGAGATATCCGCCGTTGCCCACGAGAAGGAAATACCGTTTCACACTGATGCTGTTCAAACATTCGGCAAGATCCCGATAGATGTGGGGAAGATGGGGATCGACCTGCTGTCACTCTCGGCGCACAAGATCTACGGACCCAAGGGGACCGGGGCACTCTACGTGAAGAAGGGTATCAAGTTCGACCCGTTTGTGCACGGTGGACACCAGGAGTGGGGCAAGCGTGGCGGGACCGAAAACGTTGCAGGTATTGCGGGACTCGGACGCGCGGCTGAGCTCGCCGCGGCGGAAATGGACGCAGACGAAAAACGCGTAAGGAAGCTTCGCGACAAGTTGGAAAACGGATTGAAACAGAGCATCAGCGACATAATCTTCAATGGTCACCGGGAAAGCAGGCTCTACAGCCTTGCAAATGTGTGCGTCAAGTATGTAGAGGGTGAAGCGATGCTGCTCAATCTTGACTTTGAAGACATAGCAGCGTCGTCGGGTTCGGCCTGCACATCCGGGTCGCTGGAGCCTTCCCATGTACTGCTTGCAATCGGTCTCCCGGCCGAGGTTGCCCACGGGAGCCTGAGGTTCAGTCTTGGACGGAGAAACACTGAAGAGGACATCGACAAGGTGCTTGAGGTGCTGCCGCCGATAGTGACAAAACTCCGGGAGATGTCTGCCTTCCCACGGCCATCCTCATAGGTCAGGTGTGACTGGACATGACAGAGAACGGTCTTAAAGAGCAAATTGTTAAGCTCAAGAAGAAGAAGGATGCACTGATCCTTGTCCACAACTACCAGGTTGCCGAGGTGCAGGAGGTAGGTGATTACATCGGTGATTCCCTGGAGCTCGCCCGGAAAGCGACGGGGGTCAAGACCAGCATCATTGTCTTCTGCGGGGTCCGGTTCATGGCTGAGACCGCCAAGATCCTCAATCCTGATGTCAAGGTGCTCATACCGAGGAGTGATGCCGGATGTCCCATGGCAGATATGATAACCAGGGATGATGTCATCGAGCTCAAGAAGAAGCATCCTGGTGCAGTGGTCTGTTCCTATGTCAACACGAATGCCGACGTGAAGGCGGAGACCGATATCTGCTGCACGTCCGCCAATGCCGTGGAGGTGATTGAGAACATCGACTCCGACCGTGTGGTGTTCACGCCGGATAAGAACCTCGCATCCTATGTCGGCAGAAAAGTCAACACCGAGATCATACCCTTTGACGGCTACTGCTACGTCCACACGAGGTTCAGCCCCGAGGACATAGAGAAATCAAAAGCGGCTCATCCCGGTGCTGTTGTCCTGGTGCATCCGGAGTGCAATCCCGATGTTGTGGATCTCGCCGACGAGGTCCTGTCGACAAGTGGTATGCTCAAGTACGCCAGGGAATCGGCGGGAACTGAATTCATAGTCGCTACCGAGGAGGGTCTTATAGGACGGATGAGCCGGGAGATACCCGGCAAAGCCTTCTATTCTGCGGGTAGAGCTCATTTCTGCTTTAACATGAAGAAGATCAGGCTTGAGGACGTCTATAGATCGCTTGATGAGGAGATCTATGAGGTCACCGTGGAACCTGAGATAATGGAAAAGGCCAGAGTCTCCCTCGAACGCATGATAGCTGCCAAACTCTAAAGGAACCCATAGACCGTGGACAGGTATGTCAGACACACAGTGATGCCGTGGTTTGGCGATAACGGCCAGGCGACCCTGCGAGGGAGCACTGTCCTCATAGTCGGCTGCGGGGGCACCGGCTGTACGTGTTCTTCCTTTCTTGCCCGGGCCGGCATCGGCAAGATCCGGATCGTCGATCCCGATGTCGTGGGTATGACCGATCTTCACCGCCAGTTACTCTTCACCGAGAAGGATGTAGACGATGAGCGACCCAAGGTCGAGGTTGTTGCTGAGCGGCTGAACCAGGCCAACAGCGAGGTCGCGCTCGAGCCCGTCATGGAGACATACAAACCGGAGAATGCCGAGTCGCTTGCTGCCGGTGTCGACCTCATCATGGATTGCAGCGACAACTTCGAGACCAGGATGCTCTTAAACGAGGTGTGCACCAGGCTGTCCAAGCCCTGGGTGCACGGGGCGTGTGTCGGCACCGCAGGAATCATCATACCATTTCCACTGTGTAGGACGGCCTGTTACCGGTGCATCGTGGATCATATCCCCAAGCCGGCCGCTGTCCCGACGTGTGAGGGGGCGGGTATACTGGGGCCTCTTGCCGGGGCGGTCGGATGCATAGAGGCAGCTGAGGGGATAAAGGTGCTTGTAAATCCGGAGGGATCCCGGCAACGCCTCATCTATATCGACGCAACCTCAGGCGAGTACGAGACGATAGAGGTCAGGAAGAGGGATGACTGTCCCGTTTGCGGAAGCGGCGTGTATGAGTTTCTTGAGGGACGGAGACCCTGGGGCCGGGGCCCCTGCGTGGGGTAGACCGGCAATATTCGGTCACGCGTCTGGAAAAGGGCGTGACAGTGAGGTCAGGCATGTCACGGGTCGCTGTTCTGATGAGTGGTGGGGTGGACTCCTCCGGTGCCGCCGTTCTACTTACACAGCAGGGGCACGATGTAACGGGCATCACCGCGAGGATGTCCGGACCGGCATCGGCGTGCTGCGATGACGACGATATCTACCGTGCCAAACGAGTCTGCCACCGGCTTGGTATTCCTCACATCGTTCTTGATCTTAGAGAAGATTTCGACCGCCGTGTTCTGGATCCCTTCATCGCTGCCTATCTTGAGGGGACCACGCCTAATCCGTGTGCCATCTGTAACAGAGAGATCAAGCTCGGGAAGATGGTCGGTCTGGCCGTTCGATCCGGCTTCGATCGCGTGGCAACAGGGCACTATGCGGCGATCGGACGGATGGGGGGGAGGCGTGTACTGCGTGAGCCGGCGGAAACACGCAAGTCCCAGGTCTATTTCCTCGCGCTCATCCGGCCTCAGATTCTCGATGTACTGGAATTCCCCCTCGAGCGGACGCAGAAGCGAGAGGTGAAGGAAATCGCCGCGAGCCTTGATCTTGCCGTGAGACAGGGTGAAAGCCAGGATCTTTGCTTCGTTCCCACGGGTGGATATCAGCAGATGCTGAGCGACCGCTGGGACGGCCCTCCCGAGGGAGACGTTCTCGATCTTAAGGGCAATGTTGTCGCAAGACACAAGGGGCACTATGCCTATACGGTGGGTCAGCGTTTCGGTATAAAGGGCAAGCGGTACTACGTTATCGCTAAACGTGCCCGGACCAACGAGATCGTTATCGCCGGGAGGGACGAAACCATGAAGCGCAAGATAACGATTACGGGTATCAACGTCTTCGTTCCCCTCGAAGATCTCGGGGACAGGGATCTCACGATCAAGTACCGATACAACTCACCTCGGATCGCTGCGAAGATCCTGGAGGCCGACGAGGGTCACGTCACCCTTCTTACAGACGAAGCGTGTTTTGCACCTGCACCGGGTCAGATAGTGGCTTGCTACCGGGATGACTGTATGGTGTGTGGGGGTGTCATAGAGTCAGCCGCGTAGACCGTGAGAACTGGATGTATCACCCGATTCCAGGCGGGCACCTCGCGTCTTCTGAGCACAAAGTGGTCAAGTCTGTCACGTGTCGGGACGATTACATGAGTAGAGACGGTATCAGAAAGGAGAATCGCCAGTGGCTGTCGGAAACAGAGTCGCAATCAGATACAAAGACGGCAAGGTGGGGAAAGGTACGACTCATGACTTCGTACCGGGGAAACCGATTTTTCACCTCCAGTCAAGTGACTCAGGTCAGCTGTTGGAAGTGAAGATGGATGACCTTAAAGCGATCTTCTTCGTCAAGGACTTCTCAGGTAAACCGGACTACTCGGAGACCAAGGAGTTTCCTGATCGCACGCCGGCATCAAAAGGCAGGAAAATCGCGGTGCTCTTTGATGATGGAGAGCTCCTGACGGGCTACACTCTCGGTTACGATCCGCGTCGGCCAGGCTTCTTCGTCATGCCCACGGACGAGATGTCCAACAATGACAGGGCCTACGTGGTGAGATCCGCAGTCAAGGACGTCGGTATGGGTCCGAAGGCGGATGAGATCCTGAAGAACAACCTACCAGCCTAGAAGAACTGCCAGCCTAAAGAAACGTCGGGAGTGGAACCCCGACGTCTTACTCACACTTTGTCATCGCGAGCTCCCAAAGGGAGCGTAACGATCTCCTCAGGACTGTGAAACTGAAGCCACGGGTTGCTTGGCGCCGACGACCGTATTGCCGCCCTGTGTCTTGCACTGCTCCAGCCTCTTTACGAGAGTGGATATGATCGTCTCGCGATCGTCACCATCTTCGGGGCAACCGGCAATGGCTATCGACACGGTGGGTGGCTCTGCAAGTTGAGAGTCCTTTAGTTCCTTGACTCGGGCAATGTACCTGCCCGAGAATACAGTCGCACCTCTGGCATCCGTTTGGGGCAATAAGAGCACAAAGGCATTTTCGTCGAATAACCCCTGCAGATCGACTCCCCTTGTTTCCCCCTTAAGCACCGAGGACATCAGCTTGATGAGATGGGATGCAGCCACGTGTCCCTTTTTCTCAAGCCATTCCGGATACTGATCAACCGATATGAGAGCAGCTGAGAAACCGGCCCGGTAGCGCAGGTATCTGTTGATCAACTCGGAGAGTCGTCCCTCAATGTAGGCACGGGTGTACAGATTGCACTGGCCCTCAATTATCCCCTTAAGCAGAGGGACGCCGTCGAACGATTGCTTACTTGCTGCTTCCGCCCCGACCGGTGTCATGGCGTAGCGGTAGATCGGATGTATCATCGTCCCGTCTTTGCGAATCTGTCTTCCACATGGCACGCTGAGGAATTCCTCAACAGGGTGAGCGAATATCTTCTTACAGGTGGTGCAGTAGTAAGATTCTGCGGCTCTCTCATAGTCCACACCGACATGCCGCATGTGCTTCGAACATGTCGGGCAAACGAGATCGGTTCCCTGCTCCGCCTCATCTTCGATCCCGACCCACCCGCATCTGAAATGGTGTATGACTTCCTTTTTGACTATCAGGCTCGATCTGCAGTACGGACAGAGCCTTCTGAGTCTGAGGTTGTTGCGGAGACAGTACGGGCAGAGATCGACCTTGTCGAAGAGTTCTCTTGACAGGCAACCCGACTCGGCCAGTGATTCAAGCAACTCCAACTCGTCGCCCGGTTTGCAGTTTAAGAGCTTGTAGATGCCTGGGTACGAATAGCCTACCCGTGCTTCGTTAGAGACCACCGGCTCGATCTTTGCCTGGCACCCGGACTCGGCCAGGCATGTTAATACCTTGAGTCCGCTATCAGGGTTGTTCAGCATACTGGGATGTTCACACAAGGTTTCTCGCTCAGCCATTTTCTTCCCCCTTCGTACCGGGATCTATGATTGGTTTCCTGTCCTCTCATCGGCATTCGGTAGGGGCAAATCAAGTGTTTTCAGAACCCCCGGATAAGTGTTGTAGCCCGGGCACAAAGACTTGTAAAAGCCGGTCGAATAACGCTATTATCAACAAAGTGTGAAGTCCGGATTATGGGGGGTATGAGGCCATGAAGAAGACCATCGCGATATTGACCGCCGGCGGCGATTGCCCCGGGATAAATGCGGTTATAAGAGCTGTTGCGAAAACAGCCATAAACGATCACGGCATGGATGTAGTTGGAATAGAAGACGGGTTCCTGGGCCTAATCGAGGGCAGGTGGCGACAGCTCGGTTACGAAGATGTTTCGGACATCATTACCCGGGGCGGCACGATTCTGGGCACATCGAATAAGTCCGATCCTTTCGGGTTTGTTGTCGACGGGGATGTGGAGCATCCGGAACGCGTGGACGTATCGGATACCGTCATAAAGAACTTCGAGAGGATTGGGGCGTCGTCGCTGATAGCGATCGGAGGGGACGGAACGCTCAGCATCTCAGAGAAGCTCCGCGGCAAGGGTCTCCCGGTAATCGGTATTCCCAAGACGATAGACAACGACGTGAGTTGTACCGACTATACATTCGGCTTCGACTCAGCCGTTGCGACGGCCACGGAGGCCATCGACAAGATCCACACCACGGCTCAGTCCCACCACCGGGTGATGATCATCGAGGTAATGGGACGGTACGTGGGCTGGCTCGCTCTGTGTTCGGGGACCGCCGGGGGTGGTGACGTTATTCTGATCCCGGAAATCCCTTATGATATAGGCATCGTGTGCAATCGGCTCGTTGAGCGAGGCAAGCGCGGCAAGAGGTTCACGATAGTCGTTGTCTCAGAAGGGGCGAAGGAGTCGGGTGGCGAACTGGTTGTCAAGAAGGTGGTCAAAGACAGTCACGATCGTCTCCGGCTCGGCGGAATTGCTGAGGTGCTTGCGGCTGAAGTCGAGAAACGAACCGGGCTTGAAACCAGGGTGACCGTGCTGGGCCATTTACAGAGAGGTGGGACGCCTACCGCCTTTGACCGGGTGCTCGCGACCCGCTTTGGCAGAGAGGCTGCTACCCTGGCGTGCCAGAGCAGCACCGGTGTCATGGTTGCACTCAAGTGCGGCGACATAGTAACCGTTCCCATCAAGGATGCCGTCGCGGAACTCAAGAAAGTCCCGCGTGATCATCATCTGATTGCGACTGCGGAGTCGGTGGGAATGAGCTTCGGCGTGTAGCGCAGATCATCCCGGGGCATTTGTCACCTGTTCAGAAAACTTGCCGAATTTGTCCTTGTTTCATGCGAGACGCCTCATCCAGCGCTGACAGCAGAACCTCTGGTTGACTTTGGTGCTGCAGACATGGTAATATTGATATGCCTCGAGCATAAGTGCCGACATCTATTGGGTTTCCACAGGATCCACTTGGAGGCACGTGCCTAAGGAAAGGTCGTGTCTTTAGCTGCCATCTCACGGATGTGAATACCGGGACAGGAATTCGGAGGTGTGTTGCTATGACCCACTCCAACTGCTTACGTATTTTGCCGGTTGTCGCATTACTCTTGCCGCTGGCCCTGACGTTTGGGTTTGCCGGTCGTACAGAGGCCGCGCCGGCGGCGGACATTGATCAGATCAGAAATGGTGCAGCAGATGAACCTCGGTATCCACCTGACTGGGTGAACGGAAATGCAGGTGCGCAGAATGCCCATTATGTGGAAGGTTACTCGATAGGCTACCGTGCGGTCTTGACCGAACTTCCGACCGATGGCACAGTGATCGAACTGATCCTCGGGTACGACGTCAAACACGGCGACAGACACGCTATCGATTACCTCACTCATTTCCAGCGGCTTCATAATCCATCTCATCAGGGGGCCTTTGGACATATCCAGGAGACGATCGACCCACCGTTTGATGTCGCCGGTGTCACAGGTGATCCTGACGACACCTATCCGATTCCAGAGCCACCCGGCGTGAACACACCCGTACCGGGCATGCCTGCTGCCAGCTGGGCGGCGCTGCCGGATTCAGAGCGGGTGATGTCCATCTGGAATGGGAGTTTTGCCGGGAGTCCTTCCATTGAGTATCCGTCTTACGAGGTCGGGGATCTATCGGACCGCAAGGCGACGGTAGAGATCATCGTACGGTTCACGGCTACAAGCCCGACGGTGGTATTGGCGTGGGGGGGACACATCGGTTCGAGGCTTGACTGGGGATATGATCTCGATGGTGTTCCCAGATCGGCAGGCGGGATCAGCGGCTCTCCCTATCATATGCGTCTACTAGACTGGAATCTCGGCAACCTTGGTAATCAGGATCGTTCGCTCTCGGCTGTGGCGGTTTACATACCACCTCCCGAGTGCAGTGTCACTCCAGCCGATACCGCGATATGTGCGCATACGTCTGCGACCTTCACGGACCATAGTACGAGCGGCACACTGCCATTCGCATGGTGCTGGCAGAAATCGCCATACACGGATCCTACCTGTCTTTCCACTGACTCGGTGCTGACGATATCGGCGGCAACACCGGCAGATCAGGGAGAGTACCGCGTCATAGTGACCGATGACAATGACCTGTCTGACACCTGCTATGCTTATCTGACGGTATATGACCAGCCTGTGTGTGGTATCACCGGCGACAATGATATCTGCGCACACACGACTACGAGTTTCTGTGCGACTGCTGGTATGTCGGGTTACGCATGGAGTGGCCCCGGTGGCTTTACGGGTAGTTCGAGTTGTACCGGCCCTATCGGTCTCGAGGGTAGTTACCAGGTGATCATCACGGATGCCAAAGGCTGTAAGGACACTTGCAGTCGCTATCTGACGGTGAATGACCAGCCTGTGTGTGGTATCACCGGCGACAATGATATCTGTGCACACACGACCACGAACTTCTGTGCGACTGCTGGTATGTCGGGTTACGCCTGGAGTGGCCCCGGTGGCTTTACGGGTAGTTCGAGTTGTACCGGTCCTATAGGTCTCGAGGGTAGTTACCAGGTGATCATCACGGATGCCAAAGGCTGTAAGGACACTTGCAGTCGCTATCTGACGGTGA
>JALGZP010000139.1 GCA_025774845.1 bacterium | reverse complement strand
TATCAAGGGCCCCTCTATGAAGCTTCTCTGATTCCTCGTATCTCTGCATATCCTGATACAAGAGACCAAGGTTGTTGAGACCGCTGGCATACAGGAAGTGCTGTTTCCCCAACGTTCTTGCATAGATATCTAACGCTTGGGCAAACAGCGATTCACTCTTCGAGTATTCGCCAGTCAGTCGGTAGAGCCCTGCAAGGTTGTTTATCGTCGTCGCGTAGTCAGGATGCTCTATTCCGATCGAATCAGCGAGAATATCCATCGCCCTAATGAAAACATCCTCCGATTCCGGATACTCTCCAATTGTACGATACAAACCGCCTAGGTCGTTCAAACTGGCAGCATACTGGGGACTGTCTTCACCAAGTTCTTTGCGAACTAATTCAACCACCTGTTCTAGTATCGGTGTCGCTTCTCTAAACTGTCCTCGACCGATGAGACCGCTGATCTCTGCATTTAGATCATCTACTTCTCTGTTCATTGGAACTGATTCCTTATGACCATTGTCGCCTTGACTGGGTGAGGGGCATCTCAATCAAGTGCCAAATTCACGACTATTGTACCACCTGACGGTTGAACCGGCCGCGATGGAGCCTGGTTGGAGAGCTTCATGCTCCGGCGGCCGACACCCCAGCGAGCTGTGTGGTCTGATGTGATTGTACTCCCTCCGCCAGCTCTCGATGAGCACCCGGGCCTCACGCAGCATGGTGACGATCTGCTCCGCCGTGAATGTCCTCCGGCCCAAATAGGACCTCCTCTTCCGATCAGCCCAGGTCCAACATTCTGCCTGGACCGCTTTCCGGAGGCAGGTCAGGCTGGTCAATTCCATGAATCGAAATCCGCGTCTGAAAGGCCATTGACATCAATCCCACGTGGTGTTACTGTAAGCTTCAGGTCCGCCGGAAATATTTCCCGAATGGGAAACTATATTCGGTGGTTGTCAGAATGTGAACTACCCTTCGTTTCCCTAGACTGAGCAGGAGATTCGAATGCCACAAACCAGACTACACGAAGATATTGTAAACGACGCTGTGAAGGTTTCAGTGAAGGTGGCGTGGATTCTCAGCCGTGACGTACCAGCGGATTTCGATCAGATAGACATAGGGCAGCGTCAGTTACAGATTCTCTTTCTCCTTGGGCATAAGGGTCCTTGTCATGCGCGAGTGTTGGCTTCGGAACTAGGCATGAGCGCACCTACAATGAGCAAAATGCTCAGCTCTCTGGCAAAGCGAGGTTTCATTGCCCGGGATGAAGATCCAAATGACCGACGAGCCGTGCGTTGTCGCCTCCTAGACAAGGGATCCCGACTCATTCGGGGAGGATGGGAGGTTGATAGAGTATTCGGAAGAGAAGTGCTCGGCAGGCTTACCCCACAACACGTATCGTATCTCTATGAAGCTGAGCAAGCATTCCTAGGTGTCGGGAACACCGCAGAGGCGGAAACAGGCTGCGGAGATTCGGATCCACAGCAACAGCGACAGAGTGACGATGTGATAGAGAAGGTCATATGCCTTTGGGATAAGGTGTTTCTGGATATAGGCTCAATACTGCCTTATGAGTTATGTGAGCTAGGTGTACGTATGTCGGATATCAGAGTGCTCCAATATCTACAACAAAACGGTTCTATACGTATGGGTTCTCTCGCTCGCTGGATGAACATTGGGCAGCCCGCAGCAACTGTGGTAGTGAACCGCCTGGTGGAACAAGGGTTGGTGGTCCGAGAGCGTGATCATGGGGATTGGCGCGTGGTCTTGTGTCGTCTTACAGATCTGGGGCAGCGACTTATAGGTAGTCAAGTGAATCCAAGCATTATGGACTTTAGATCAAGGCTAGGAATGCTTACCTCCCGCCAACTGCAGGATCTTGTTCGAGTGCTTAGAGCGCTACTGCGTGCCAACAGGGCGATAGAGAGAAACCACAGCCCAATTGGGAATAGCCTCGCGAGTTAGTCGGTCTCGGGCATGACGCGGCCATCTTATCATGTAGTGTCGTAGTCTTCCCGAGACAAGCCGGGGGTTGTTCCTGATCTCTGTGACCATATTCTTACTCGCTGTCAGTGTTCTCGTGAGTTGGTGCCCGCATACCCGAGATCGCCCTGGTGGACTATACTCTTCACCCTTTTCGATGGAATCATGGTCCACCGACCGGGTTGCGTGTCAGACCATATTCTCGGATCCTTGATCTGCCCGTCCTCTGCCTTGCCCCGGAGTTGCGTGTACATCTCGTATACCGCATGGGAATAGTCCCTGATCATCTATTCTCCAACGTAAGTCGTTCACCCGCTTGACAAACGTCAATAATCGTGATATTGTTTCATCCACCAAATTGTTTCGCGGATATGGAAACAATTCTCCCCGACAGCAACAATTCGCCGGCACAACAGCAGTGATTGATGCAAACCTGCATGTGATTATGCTGTCTCGTTGGCTACTGACAGACATGTTGAGAGACAGCCGATAGTCTTCAGAAGAGTGAGAGGCTGGCCATGATGTAACGAGGGGCGAGCTGGTGGAAAGAAGAAATCTAAGGAGGAAGAAATGGTTACCACCACAAAGAAGACCAGAACTGTCGAAGAGAAGAGTATTAAGGGTATTTCGCTCAAAGAGATCAACAAGACAGATGGGTTTACGCCAAGGGTACAGCGACTCAAGCAACGGCTGATAGATGCAACAAGCGTCGCGGACGGTAACAGAGCCAGGTATTTCACCGAGTCCTTGAGGGCAACCGAGGCAGAGCATAGGGCTACAAGGAAAGCCAAGGCGTTTCGTAACCTTTGCGCGAAGATACCGATCTCCATCAGGGAGGATGAGCTGCTCGTAGCTGGGTCGACGCCGCACATGCGTGGTGGACATCCCTGCGTAGAGATGGCCCCTACCAATCTCCTTACGCTATTCCAGGTGGCTCAGGCAAGCTCCACAGGGTCAGCGGCGACGGAGGCTAAGCTGAGTGAAGAAGATAAACAGAGTCTTATAGAGTGCGCCGAATATTGGGCGGGCTGCCATTATAGAGGCAAAGACGGGTTCGCTCTATTGATGGAGCACGCAGGCGGGCTGCATGAGAAGCACGCCCGCACCAGGACGGTACTGGGCGGGGTCCCACAGTCGCCTACTGTTCTCGCTTGCGGAGCAGACTACGAGAGGGTCCTCAACAAAGGGTTCAACGACTTCATCAGAGAGGCGAGGGAAGAGATTGAAAGAACCCAGAATGATCTCCGGCTCGGGCGGGGTGACCCCGCAGAGAACATGGAGAAGGTGGAGGTCTGTAAGGGGATTGTCATCGCGCTCGAGGGGATGATCCATTTTGCCCGCAGGCATGCTGCCCAGGCAAGGGAGATGGTTTGTGACTGGGTGCCGGCCAACCCGGCTCGAAACTTCCGTGAGGCGCTGCAGTCTTACTGGTTCGTTGTTATTGGCCAGGATATGGAGAAGGCCATGCCCAACAACTACGCGGGCAGGTGGGACCAGTATATGTGGCCCTTCTATGAGAAGGACATAGCCGAGGGGCGGATGACCCGCCAGGAGGCAGCGGAGCTTATCGGTTGTATGTTTATCAACTGGTCACGCCTGGAGCCGTTCCTGTTTATCGGGCTGGTGGGCACGAGGGGACATCAAGACGTCGCACCAGCGAACTACATTGCCAACATAACCTTAGGCGGCATCACCAGATCGGGGAGAGACGCTGCCAACGAGCTCTCATGCATGGTATTGCATGTCTGCAAGCAGGTTAAGGTGCACCAGCCTCATATCTCGATACGGTACCATCATGCAATGGCTCCTGAGTTTCTCGAGAAGGGGATAGAGTGCAATAGAGATATTGGAGGCGGGATTCCGGCCTGGTTCAACGACCGCGGGATGGTCGAGTATCTACTCGACCGGGGTTGTACCTATGATGACGCTCGGGATGCCTCGATGGCCGGCTGCATAAATACCGCATACGGCCCGTCACTGGGTTACTTACGGGTAGGTGGGCCCGGCCTCATAAATCACGCCAAGCTTTTTGAGCTTGCCATGTACGACGGTATAGACCCGTTCATCAAGGAGAGGATGGGGCCGACAACAGGAGATCCGAGGAACTTCAAGACCTTCGACGAGATGATGAATGCTTACAAAGAGCAGGTCCACTACTTCTACGAGTGCTACCATGAGTACAATAAGAAGATGGGACCGACGTATTATACGGAGGATACGGACTACTTCCCCTTTGTATCCGCCACTCTGCAAGACTGCATCAAGAAGGGGAAGGATGTTGCTCGTGGTGGTGGGCGCTATTGGGAGCTGGAGTCAGCCGTGTTTGTCGATCGCGCCCTCACGGATGTAGCCGATTGTCTGACAGCGTTAAAGAAGGTGGTATACGATGACAAGTCGGCAACCATGGATGAGGTGCTGAAAGCCCTGGCGGCCGATTTCGAGGGATACGAAGGGCTAAGGCAGAAGCTCATGGCAGCTCCCAAGTTCGGCAATGACGACGACTATGCGGATGAGATAACGTCTCACATCTGGGACTGGACCAAACGCCAGGTTCTAGAGTATCGCGATTGGGAGGGCCGGCGGTACGTTATCTTCAGGCAGGGAGCTGCCTGGGCAGCGTGGGGTGGCGCAACTGTTGCAGCGCTGCCCAATGGCAGGAAAGCGGGGACCACCCTGGCTGATGCCTCTGCATCGCCGGTGCAGAACTGCGATGTGAGCGGTCCGACCGCGGTGCTGAACTCGGTAGCCAAGTTGGATCCGATGTACATGGAGGGCCCGCTTCTGAACATGAAGTTTGCTCCGGGGATACTACACACCAAGGAAGGCAGGAAGAAGTTTGCTGACATGATCGGTACCTACATGGATCAGGGTGGGTTCCATGTTCAGTTTAACATCCTGGACAGAGAGACTCTGCTGGAGGCAAAGGCGCACCCCGAAGAACACAAGAACCTGGTGGTGAGAGTGGCCGGCTACAGCGCCTTCTGGGGTGAGCTGGTGCCGGAGGTTCAGGACGACATCATAAACCGAACGGACCATACGTTTTAGGTTGCAGGGCGACTGAACACGCGTCGAGATACCGGGTTCCCTCCCCGAAGCCTGAGTTCTCGATTCAAACTCAGCGAAGGCAACAATGGGGATCTTCCCTTGTCTCAGATTAGGCACAAATCGACTTAAGCTGAACAGGGAGAATCCCC
>JALGZP010000017.1 GCA_025774845.1 bacterium | reverse complement strand
GAACAAGATGTTCTTCGCAGTCCCTTCGGAGCAATCTAGTATTCCTGCAATCTCACCTGTGGTTGTCCCCTCGAAGTAACGGAGCACGACTGCCTGGCGCTGTCGTGGATTGAGCTGGAGCAGGGCTTCGCGCAGGTGCTTCCACCTTTCGCGCCCGAGAAGGTCGGCCTCCTGGCTCGCAGCAACCTCGGGCGAATTCACAGGTGTGAGTTCGTCGTGATCGCCGCGGCGGGCATGGGAGCGAACCCAGTTAAGGCCCTCGTTATGAGCGATACGAAGCAGCCAGGCCTTGAACGATCCGGAACCTTTGAAAGAGTCAACCTTTTGGTAGACCTTGACGAAGACGTTCTGGGTCATGTCCAGGGTGTCATCCCGGTTTCCCGCATAAGGAAAGCAGGTTACATAGACGAGTCGCTCGTAACGCTTCATGATCTCCTCAAAAGCACCGGCAGACCCGGCACGTACTCCTTCGATCAGTACATGATCGCCTTGCTCCACCATCACTCTCCCGGATGTTGCCGGTTTAAGACCCTCTACTTATGAAGACACCCAAACCGAAATAAGGTTAGCATCAGGGAGGGCAAAACAGAAGGGTTGGGATCGGGCCTCTGTGTTATCGGAACATCGCCTTGACTTCACCCAGGGTGCTTCGCTGGTTTTCTGACGGCTGGCAGGGGTCACAGGGATCCGTGCAGTCGTACACATGACCCACGCCTGAACAGAACGAGCAGGGTGGAGAATCTATCCCCATGGGGTCCTGACAATCGCCAATCTTGATCATGCTAGAAGCAGGATGCTCGACGATACAAGCCCAACCTTGCTCAAACCACAAAACAAACCATCCCGGAATTGCCACAGGTCCGGGTTGGCATTCGGTATAGGTCTGCGAGATTTCCCAGAATCCCTGCTGGGATTCATCGATAACGGCATTGTCACTGCAGCTGTGGAATACAACGCTCCACCCGCCATCTGTGAAGTTCACGGCATAATCCAGCCTCTTGTACTCCACGATGTCAAAGAAAACGGGAAATACATCCGGGTTGTGATTCAGGCCGGGTGAGTAATTGAGGATGTCCTCACAGCCTGTGATAACAGGGAAGTTCTCGGTACAACCCCGATCTTCCTGATACATGACATGCACTGCTACCTTGACGTCGGGGTTCTCTCCGCCATGAGCCGCAGGAAGCATGCATAGCACACCGATACATGCTGAAACGACCAGTCTAGTCATGGCTCGCACCCTCCTACTGGTCTGATTATAGCACGGGCGACGCGTCAGTTGCAACCCTGATACCGTTTGACATGGGGCTTAGGGGGTTGTTAGTTTGAGGCTGTAAGCGGCATATAATGGACTAGAAAGGGGACCGTGGTGGAAAGCAATAGCGGAGGAGAGAGTGTGAGGGAAGAGACAAAAGACATCGAGGCAGTCGAGAATCTCAATCTCGCCCGTGAGAAGATCTTGGGCCAGGTCAAGAAAGTAATCGTGGGACAGGACCGCGTGATCGAGGAGATGATGATAGCGCTCCTCTCCGACGGCCACTGCCTGCTCGTTGGTGTACCGGGTCTAGCAAAGACGCTGTTGGTGAGCACGATCGCTCGAATCCTCGATCTTAAGTTCAGCAGGGTCCAGTTCACACCGGATCTTATGCCTGCGGACATTACCGGGACCGATATCATCGAGGAGGATAAAACCACAGGCAAGAGGCAATTCCGTTTCGTCAAGGGACCGGTGTTTGCCAATATTGTACTGGCCGATGAGATAAACAGGACACCTCCAAAGACCCAGGCCGCACTTCTTCAGGCGATGCAGGAGCGTCAGGTTACAGCCGGCGGGGAGACCTACCAGCTTGATCTTCCATTCTTTGTGCTTGCAACCCAGAACCCGATAGAGCTTGAAGGAACTTATCCTCTACCGGAAGCGCAGCTCGACCGGTTCATGTTCAATATCTACGTCGACTATCCAAGCAGTGACGAGGAAATAGAGATAGTCGAGACCACAACCAGTGCCTATGTACCGGACCTCGAGCGCGTTCTCAAGGCCGAGGAGATAATCGAACTCCAGCAGCTCGTCCGGCGGGTACCCGTGCCGAGGCACGTGGTCGACTATGCGGTACGCCTTGCACGGACAACGCGGCCGGGTGAGGATGATATTCCGGGGTTCATCAAGGACTGGGTCAGCTGGGGTGCCGGACCGAGGGCATCGCAATACCTTGTCCTCGGTGCAAAAACGAGGTCGATCCTGAGAGGACGATACAGTCCCGACTGTGAAGATGTTCGCGCAGTCGCAAAGCCGGTCCTGAGACACCGGATCATCACAAACTTCAATGCCGAGGCCGACGGCATCACGACGATAGACATTATCGACAGACTCCTCACCGAAATCCCTGAGGTCGTAGGTGACTGAAGACTACCGCAAGTACCTCGATCCCGCCGTGATATCGAGACTCAAGGGCATCGATATCAAGGCAAGGCTGGTCGTTGAAGGTTTTGTTTCCGGTCTTCACCGGGGGCCGTACAAGGGTTTCTCGGTGGAGTTCGCGGAGCACAGGCAGTACATGCCCGGGGATTCCATCCGCTACATAGACTGGAAGGTCTATGGTAAGACCGACAGATTCTATATAAAGGAATACGAGGAAGAGACCAATCTCAGAGCCTACATCATTATGGATGGGAGCGGCTCGATGGGGTATTCCTCAAATGGGATCACGAAGCTCGAATACGGTTGCTATCTTGGTGCATCTCTTGCGTACCTCATGCTCAAGCAACAGGATTCGGTGGGGCTTCTGACTTTCGATACCAAACTGCGTAAGTACATCCCGCCCAGGGCGGTCAGGAAACACCTTCATGTGCTCTTGAAGGAATTCGCCAACCTCGAGGCGCGTGAGGAGACCGATCTCGGGCAGAGCCTTCATGAACTTGCTCAAAGGATCAAGCGCCGGGGGCTCGTGATTCTGATCTCCGATCTTCTTGATGATGAGGAACGTGTGATCCGGGGACTCAAGCTCTTCAGGCACATGAAACACGAGGTGATCGTCTTCCATGTCCTCGATCCCTACGAGGTAGCATTTCCATTTGAACAGGAAGTGATCTTGCGGGACATGGAAACGGGTGATGAGGTCCCGGCCGTACCGTGGGAGATAAGACGGGAGTACAAGGACCGGGTTGCCTCCTGGATCGACAGGTACAGAAGCATACTCAGGCAGAGCGGTATCGATTACGTTCCGGTTAAAACCTCAACCACCTTCGACGTCGCACTCTTCTCCTACCTTGAGAAACGCCAGCGTCTGGGGTAGTTGGTGGGTGATCCCATCGCCCTGACCCAGCTCCCGAATGAACCTTCGCTGACTGAAGTGATACCTGTGCGGTTGTCATATCTCACCCGGGTTGCTCGTTCGGCAAAACAGGGTATGGGCGGGCTTTTGTCCTTGAATCTGGCCCGGATCCATGCTACAATACAACCCGAGTAGTAATACCTACCAGGAGAAGTGAGGTGACTACTATGAGACGCTGCGTCTTATTGGTTCTGCTTGGCTTACCATTGGTGGCAAGCACTGTCTCCGCTGAAACCTGGGTCGTGCTGCCCGACAGCAGCGGTGACGCGCCTACCATTCAGGCGGGCATAGACTCCGCAGTTGCCGGCGACACTGTAATGGTAATGTGCGGCACCTACCACGAGCATGATATCCAGATCAAGTCGGGTATCTATCTTACGAGTGCGACGGGGCTGGCGGACTGTGTCACTATCAGTGCTGACACCCTTGGGAGGGTCTTCTACTGTGGCGGGGTGGATGCCTCAACCAATATCGTGGGGTTTACTGCGACTAATGGTCTGAAGCGGGACGAATCGGGCGGGGGGATGTACTGCGACGGATCTGATGCGCGATTCACCAACTGCACCTTCCACATCAATCACTCAGACGTCAGCGCAGGGGCGGCATATCTCTACATGGGCTCACCGGTTTTTACCGGGTGTGTATTCTCAAGCAACACTGTGATGGACACGTGTGATGGGGGCGCGATTCGCGCCTACCGGGGTGCGCCGGTCTTTACGGGCTGTACCTTCCTCGATAATCATGCTCCAGCCGGTCTAGGGGGGGCTTTCCACTATACGAATACCGGGAGCCCGGTTCTTACCGGCTGCCATTTTGAACGGAATAGAGCTACACGGGGTGGTGGGGTTTACCTGAGACCGGGTTACTCCGATGCTGTCATATCCGGCTGTACCTTCAGGGATAACAGTGCCACGGAAGGAACTTTCGGGCATGGTGGGGGCCTGGCCTGTCTTCTCTATGGCAGCGATGTTGAAATATCAGGTTGCACGTTCGAGTATAACTCGGCCTGGGGCGGCGGCGGCATGTACACGTACGACTCCTCTCCCACCATTACGGACTGCACGTTCAGAGAAAACACAGTCACACTCGCGGGCGCCGGGATCTCTTGCACCAATGGCGGGAATCCCACGATCATCCAGAGCAGGTTCTACGATAATACGGCGGCTTTGAGAGGTGGAGGTGCGGATGTCGCGAGCCACGCCGTTGCGAACTTCGAGTACTGCGCCTTTGCCGGGAATATAGTGACGGGGGGCCTTGAGGGGGATGGCGGAGCCGGTATGGTGGTCTTGTCCGGAGGCGTGGCGAATGTTACCAATTGTACCTTCTACGCCAACAGCACAGCCGGTTCCGGCGGTGGCCTCTTAATCCTGCCGGACTCCCCGGCGACCCTGGATAACTGCATCATAGCTTTTGCCGGGAACGGTGGTGCGGTTTCCATCTATGGCGGACCGGAGCCTGTATTCACCTGCACCGACATTTACGGCAACGTGGGTGGTGACTGGGTGGGCGACATCGCAGATCAGTTCGGCGTGTCCGGCAACATATCGGTAGATCCCTTGTTTGTCGATCCGACCGGTTATGACCTTCACCTGCTGCTTGGTTCGCCCTGCATCGATACGGGTGGGTGCGGTCTGATTGGAGCGTATGGCCCGGTGGATGGCTATGGCATCAGATCGGTGGAGGATGTATCTCGGGATCAGGGTGGTTTCATCGACCTTGAATGGGTGAGAATCTCCTTTGACTCTGCCGGGAGTGATACGGTGGTTGAGGGTTACTCAATCTGGAGGAGAGTAGACCCATCTCCTCCGCTGGGGAGCCGGGCCGAAACAGCAACCGGCCCCGGTCGCCCTGGGCACGCTCCTCCCGGTACATGGGAGTTGATTGACAGTGTTGCGGCGACGGGACAGCCGATATATGAAACGACCTGTCCCACAGATTGCGACTCGACAGGCGCCGGCATATGCTGGTCGGCATACTACATAAAGGCCCACTGCTCGGCCCCCATCCTCGAATTCGATACTCCGCCAGATAGCGGCTACTCCGCGGACAACACGGCCAATGAGGGCTGGACGGAGGTCGCCACGTACGAGATGTGCGACTATGACGGCTACGGCTCGGGGCTCGCGTGGGTAGACTACGACAACGACGGTGACCTCGACGTCTATTTCACAAACAGGGTCACCGATGAAAACAGACTCTTCCGTAACGACGACCTGACCCCCGAAGGCTTTGTGGAAGCAACGCCGCCCATTCTCGCGGGTTCATCAAACAGCCGTGGATGCCCATGGGGTGATTATGATAACGATGGTGATCTCGATCTCTATATCTCCAACAAGGGTTCCAACAGGCTCATAAGGAATGACGGTGGAGGGAACTTCACAGATGTAACGGCGAGCCCGCTTGATGATCCGAGTACCGGGCAGACTTCGGCCTGGCTCGACTTTGACAATGATGGCGATCTGGACCTCTACCAGGTGAACAACGGGGCCAACAAACTCTTCAGGAATGACAGCGCGGGAATATTCACAGACGTTACAAGCGGACCTTTGGGGGATGCCAACTGGGCAATGGGCCTGGGTGTTGCCGACTATGACAACGACGGTGACGTGGATATCTATGTGGCCAACTATGACGGTGCGAACGTGCTTCTTGAAAACGAGGGTGGTGGTGTATTCACCGATGTGACGACTGCCGTTATTGAAAGCGCGCGTCCCAGTTATGGGGCAACCTGGGGCGATTATGACAATGACGGCGACCTGGATCTCTACGTGACCAACGAAGGTGCCAACAATCTGTTTCGGAATAACGGGAGCTCATTCGAAGATGTATCAGTTTACCCGATCTATGACGGGAGCCGCGGGCGGGGTGCGGCCTGGGGCGACTATAATCTGGATGGGCACCTTGACCTCTATCTTGTCAACTACGGGACCCTTAACAAACTCTTCAGGAACAAAGGTGATGCGTCATTTGAGGAAGCGCCCTGTACTGCCTGCCCGTTCATGGACGGCCAGGAGGGTTTCAGCGCGGCGTGGGCGGATTTCGACAAAGACGGCGATCTCGATTTCTATGTCGTGAACGATGATGGACGTTGGAACCGGCTCCTACGCAACGAGCTTGTCCCTGGACATCACTGGCTTGAGGTTGATCCCACCGGTGTGATCTCCAATTCCGACGGTATCGGCGCACGTGTGCGGATCGTGGTAGGCGGTGAGCCGCAAATGCGCGAGATCTGCAGTGCGTCAGGGTTTGCATCGCAGGGGCCGCTGACTGCCTGGTTCGGGCTGGGTCCCGAAACCGTTGTTGATACGATTGAAGTGACGTGGCCCGCCAGTGGTATCGTCCAGACCCTGACCGGCGTGACCTGCGACCAGACTATAGTAATCTACGAGGTCGATCTCTCGGGTGTTGGCGTCGGTGATGTGACAAGGCCATCCACTTTCAGGCTGTACCCAGGTCGCCCGAATCCTTTCAGTACGGTGACTACAATCAGATTTGACCTGCCGGTGGCCGCCCTGGTGGATCTGGCGATCTACGACGTTTCGGGACGGATGGTGCGTGGACTCATAGACGAATCTCTGAAGCAGCCGGGCCGGCACACAGCCTACTGGAACGGTCTTAACGGGAAGGGCGAGCGGGTAGCTTCCGGTGTTTACTTCTGCAGGTTGCGCGCAGGCTCTTACGTCGAGATCGGCGAGGTGCTGCTCCTCAAGTAGGACCCGCCCCAGCGCCCGGAGCGATCCCCGACAATCGAGGACACCGGTACCCGCCTTATCGGCCCCGCCGGCCCCTGCTGCCTTGCGTTCGGCCGTCTGATTTAGTACGATAAGCGAGTTCTTACCATATCGATGGCTGGAGAGATTCGTCTCCATGCGCAATAGACAACCGGTCACAGGCAGTGTCATGCATTAGGGATTCGGCCTGTGGAAAGGAAGAATAAATGCCCAAACTTGAGATAGATGGTCGGGAGTTCGAGGTTGATGGGGATGGCTTTCTTCAGGAGCCTGATGTCTGGAATGAGGACGTGGCCCGGCTCTTTGCGGCCGGTGACGGAACGGGCGAGATGACCGAAAAGCACTGGGCGGTTGTACGATACATCAGGGAGTACTGGAAGGAAAATGATATGGCCCCAATGGTGCGTAAGGTCTGCCAGAGTACGGGGCTCAGACTGAGAGAGATCTACCAGCTTTTCCCGATGGGGCCGGCCAAGGGCGCCTGCAAGATTGCCGGTCTTCCCAAGCCGGACGGCTGCGTATAGGAAGGCAAAGCGATGACTATCCCGCACTGGTTCCTGGTTGCGGGTCTGGCGATATTTACGATTTTGACGGCCGGCATGCTTCGGAAAGCGGTCCCGGCCTGGCGCAGCTACGATCCTTCTCGACCCAAGGGCAAACCCGTATCCGGAGCAATATACTCCCTTACGGGCGCAATGCTGCCTTGGAAGAAAGAATCCGCACGCCTGTACCCTGCAAGCTACATTATAGGAGTCCTATACCATACCGGGACCTTCATCGCGTTTGCCTGGGTGGCTCTCCTCGCCTTCAACATCGGTCTGCCGGAGGTTCTTGACTCGGTTTCGGTGCTGTTTCTTGCAGTCACGGCGGGGTGTGGGGTGGCCCTGCTTGCGAAGCGGATCGCAAGTTCTGATCTACGCTACTTTTCGAGCCCGGACGATTACTTCAGTAATCTCCTGGTGACAGGCTGGCAGGGAGTCACCCTGTTGACGCTGCTTAATAGAGATATGCTTTCTGCTCTGCTTGTCTGCACGGGTGTGTTGCTGCTCTATATCCCCTTTGGCAAGCTCAGACATGCGATTTACTTAATACCGGCACGGGTGTATCTCGGGTTGTTTTACGGGCGCCGGGGTGTATGGCCGGCCAAGGACAGACAATCATGGCAGGCATAAAAATGCTTTCTCCTGACCGAAAGAGGGCTCTTCGGGTTCTTGAGAACAGGCTGGGTGGCAGGCTGCTTACCCATCTCAATAGCTGTGTTCACTGCGGGCTCTGCGGCAAGTCCTGCCACTACTATCTCAAGTACGGAGACCCGCGCTTCATTCCGGGTAACAAGGTTGACCAGATATCACGGTTATACCGGCGCTACTTCTCACCGCTGGGTCGAATCCTGCCCGCGTGGGTCGGTGCCAGGGATCTCGACGAGGAAACTATCGAGGAGATGGTGGATGTGTTGTTCGGGGGCTGCACGATGTGCGGGCGGTGTTCGGTTCACTGTTCGATAGGTGTCGATGTCCCGTTTCTCGTGCGGACGGCGCGCACAATGTTGATGGAACTTGGTTTGGTTCCAAAGGGGCTTCAATCAACGATCGATACATCGGTCAACACCGGGAACAATATGGCTATCCCTCAGAAGGAGCTGGTGGATACACTGGAGTGGTTGGAGGAAGATCTCAGGATGGAGGTTGGGGATGAGAGTGCGGCGATCCCGCTGGATAAGGCCGGCCAGCGCCTGCTCTATACCCTGAACCCTAGAGAACCCAAGTTTTTTCCGCTCTCCATAAGTGCGGTAGCGAAGATCATGTATGCAGCCGGTGAATCGTGGACGATCTCTACGCATTGCTATGATGTGACCAATTACGCGTTTCTTTCCGGTGACGACGAGGCAGCGCGGGGATTGGCCGGGCGGCTCTGCGACGAGGTCATGAAGCTTAAGGCCGAGCAACTGTTGCTTGCGGAATGCGGCCACGGATTCAGGGCGATCAGATGGGAAGGACCCACCTGGTTCGGGAAGGCCTATCCGTATCCTGTGCTTTCAGTCGTTGAGTTGATCGCTGAGTATGTCCGGTCGGGCCTTATCCGGCTTGACCCATCTCTGAACGCGGAACGGGTCACGCTTCACGATCCGTGCAATCTTGTGAGAGCCGGTGGGGTCATTGAAGAGCAAAGGTATGTGCTTGCCAGGGCGGCATCGGATTTTGTTGAAATGTCACCTAATCGGGTGGACAATTACTGCTGTGGTGGAGGAGGGGGCCAACTCTCGATGGGTGAGTACCGCGACCGCCGGATTGAGGCAGGGGAGATCAAGGCGGACCAGATCAGAAGAACCGGGGCGCGGATGGTGGCAACGCCTTGCCACAACTGTATCGATCAGCTGATGGAGCTCAACCAGGTATACGAACTCAATGTGGAGATAAAGACCGTCGCGGAGATTGTGGCGGACGCCCTCGTATTGGGAAAGCAAGAGAACTAGAGGAGGGACCATGTCGGACATGATCTATCTGGATAATGCGGCAACCTCTTTTCCCAAACCTCCGGAAGTCTATGATTACATGTGCGAGTTCTCCAAGAAGCTGGGTGTCAACCCTGGGCGGTCGGGATACGACGCCAGCCTGGAAGCCGAGGAGATGGTGCTCGGTACCAGAAAGATGTTGATGGAGTTCTTCGGTGGCACCTCATATAACCATCTTACGTTCAGCTATAATGCCACCGATTCACTGAACCTGATCATCCAGGGGATGACGGAACGTGGTGACCATGTAGTCACCACCAATGTGGAACATAACTCCGTCCTGCGTCCACTTCACCACCTGAAGCATAAGGGTGTGATCGATGTTACATATGTGCCTTTTGACGATCGAGGATATGTAAGCCCCGGTGACGTGAGGGGGGCAATCAAGAAGAACACGAAGATGGTCATGGTGAACCACGCCTCCAATGTGACGGGTACGATCCAGCCGATCGGAGAGATCGGCAAGGTATGTCGTGAAGCCGGTGTTTTCTTCGCGGTCGATGCGAGCCAGACCTCCGGGACCCAGAGAATTGATGTGGGGGAAATGAACATAGATCTTCTTGCCTTTACCGGACACAAGTGCCTGCTTGGTCCCACCGGTATCGGCGGTTCCTATGTGGGTGAGGATGTGCCCATCCGCGTGACACGCTTCGGGGGAACCGGGGTGCGGTCGGCCCAGCTATTTCACCTGGAAGAGTTCCCGTACCGCCTGGAATGCGGGACACTCAATACGGTCGGCGTTGCCGGCCTGCGTGCGGGACTCGAATGGCTGCTCGAGCGTGGTGTGGAGAAGATCTACGCGCAGGAGATGAAGCTCTGGCAGAAACTGCGGGACGGGCTCGCCGAGATCGACGGTGTCACGCTCCACTGTGCCGACGGACCCCAGGACCATCTCGCGGTGCTGAGCTTCAATATTGATGGCTGGGAGGCGGCGGATGTCGGCACGATGCTTGATGTCGACTACAACATCGCCTGCCGTACCGGACTGCAGTGTGCCCCGCTTTTTCATGTCCAGCTGGGTACCGATAAGATCCACGGCACCGTCCGGCTGAGCATCGGGCCCTTTAACACCGAGGAACATATCGATACCGCTATCGATGCGGTGAGGGAAGTTGCCGCATTGAAGCAGCCCACAGGAGCGTGAGGCGGCCCGAAAGAGCGAGTAACCCGGGTGCGTCTCTTTCGATCCAGAGAAGCTTACGGACGCCCGGCCAGTGCCTACGAGAATACGCTGCGGGGGCTATTGAATGTAGCCAAGAGCCTTGAGCTCTTTCCTGGTCTCCTCGTCGAGTTTAGTGGTCGTATCGCCCCGGAACTTGCCCTCATTATACCAGACGAGGAAATAGGGAGGCGCGGGCGTGCCCGGCGGCCTTGCTTCCGACTTCACCCTGCCCCTGGCACGCTTCACGATGAAAGGCATCTCAACCGGTGAGGTCAGCGAATTACCCAGATAGGTGTGAGATCCTGCCGATCTGCCGTCAATCTTGAAATCAAACTCGATCGGAATTTGCGGAAGATCGACCTTGAATGCGAGAGTGACAATTCCTCTTAGATTGAGTCCGTCGATCCTAAGAACCGAGCCCGAGGCTTTACTGTACAACACCTCACCCGGATCAAGAAGACCACCGTCGGGGGCGAAGAGCGCATATGGGTTTAGGGTGCCGATCATCAACCCTTTCTCGGCGGTGATCTCAAGATCGACAGTGTGAGCCTCGCCGCCTCCGGCCAACTCGATATACCATGTGTCGGACATGTCAAACAGGGTCTTAAACAGGGTCTCCTTAAGCCTGGAGACCACCTCCGGTTCCCGGTCGATCAGGTTTCGCATCTCCTCGGGATCATCCTCGAGGCCGAACAACATCTCCTCACCGGTTGCCATATGATGAATCAGCTTGAGTGGATAGGTTGTTACGCTCTTCATCTCTGTTCCGTGCAGGATGGCTTCCGCAAAGGCAACATCTGGTGGTAGAAGACAATCCTGGTGACGGGTCGGTGTTCCCGTTTCATCAAGGAGCGGCCTGAGGCTCACGCCCTCGAAGTGGGGCTCAAGGTCGATACCAAGGATGTCAAGAATGGTCGGCAGAACATCCAAGAGTCTCACGCGGTGCGCCAGTCTCGCGCCCTGGGGTAGTACCCCGGGGAGCGAGAACATCAGTGGGACCCAGATGAGTTCGTTGTAGAGACTGTGACCATGCTCGAATCCGCCGTGCTCATAAAACTCCTCCCCGTGGTCGCTCAGAAAGACGACAAGGGTGTTATCGCGCAAGTTCCGGGCATGAAGGCCCTCGAAGATGTCACCAACGGCCTTGTCGGTGAAAGCTATCTCACCGTCATAGAGGGAAACGATGTGATTCCAGTCAGTGGCCGTTAGCGCCTGCATCTCCTCGAACAGCGTGCCCCTGATGCGTGAAAAGCCATCCTCATCAATGTCGAATGAATCCCGGAGTCTGCCCTGGTAGTTGGGATCGAATAAGGTGTCATACGGCGGCGGTGGCGAGTAGGAGAGGTGGGGGTCGAAGTAGTGGACGAACACGAAGAAAGGCCGGTCCCCTGTACTATCTATCCATTCAAGCGCATCGCGGGTCGTACCGTCTGCGTCACGTCGGTGAAGGGGTGTCATGTGGTAGTAATCGAATCCCCGGTCGACACCGGTTTCAGGTTTAAGCGCAGGAGCATTTATGATGGCTCCGGTTACGTAGCCCCTTTCACGCAAGATGGTTGCCAGCGTAGGGAACGAACTTCGCATGCGGGTCTTGACCGCACTTGCTCCATGCTGGGTCGGATAGAGCGAGGTGAATACGGTCGCAAATGCTGGAAGTGTCCACGGGGCGGGACTCATGGCATTCTCACAAAGCACGCCCCGGCCTGCAAATCTGTCGATGTTGGGACTCGTATCGCGCCGGTAGCCATAGCAGCCGAGATGATCGGGTCTTAGCGTGTCAACGGCGATGATCATCACGTTTAGCTGCTTGGCATCCTGTCCGCACGAAATAACCGCAGCCATGCAGGCAAGGATCACGAGTCCTGTGCTTTTCCACATCATATTCTCTTTCCTCACCACCGAATATATCTGACCAACACGCCCACCGACAGAGATTTTGTGGACGGTTTCTATCCGGACTCAACGCGCAACGCCGAGTACCTTCATCAGTACGGCAATCCCGGTTGCTGTTTGGGGCCTGTGAGTCTGGATGATCAAAAACCCAGTTAAGAGCGCGGACGCAAACAGGGCGGGGACCCACCATCGGACCGACTCCCGCTTGACTCTCGGCTGCGTCATAGCCAGGAGGAGGACGGTGTAGATGAGAAAGATGGATACGTGTGAGAAGAGGTCCCAGTCTCTGGATGGACCGAGGCCCCCTTCCCATGTCACCATATAGATGATATAGGGTATGAGAAGAGTCAGAAAGAACCGCGCTGCCGGTTCCCTGATGAAGCTCTGAAGATCCTCCCGGGAAGAACGAATGAGCGTGACGATGCCTCCAAGCCATGCAACCGGTGAGTATATGAAGATCAAGTAAGCAGTCTCACGAATATGACCACGGGAAAGGATCTCGGCGAGTGTCCAGAAGCCCTTCCGGTTCCCGCCCCCAAGCGGATTTCCGGGATTACGATGCCGGCTTGACGAATACACTCCGGTTTGTGCATCACGGATCAAGTTGAAAATGCTCCCGTCATAGTAAGTAGCAATAATCACAGTCCACACAGCAATATTCGGTATCCCGAACGCTGCCAGCACACGGATCAGATCGCCCCGGCGGCGCTTTTTCAGTGCCTTGCCTTCCAGGGCTCCGGCCGGTTTGAGCCACGGCAGGACGACCAATGAGGGAACCAGCCATGCCGCCATCAGATGCGTCGTTCCCAGCAAGCCCAATGCCAGTCCCGGTGCCACGGCAGAAATCGAGTGCTTGAGATAGCGGACCGCGTAATACACGTAAGCGAAACACCCGAGTGACATGATGCTGTAATGCTCGATGTGGCCAAAGAAAATGCCAACCACGCCATATGAACAGGCAAAAGCCGCAACTCCCAGAATACGGAGCCTGCGATCAGTGGTGATCAGACGAAGTGTCGCCACCATATAGCAAAAAGACAGCCCGCCACAGACGTAACCGAACCCGGCCAGCACAGACTTCGCAGCTACACCATGCGGTCGTAGGAAGGAAAGCGGGATCTGATAGAGTACCAGGCAAACAGGCTCCCGGAGACGATACCACAAACCGCGCTCCACATAAGCTATCCAGTTGAGATAATCTCCTGAGTGCGATCGCTCACGTAAGAGCCAGAACACAATGACCGAGACGGCGAAGATGAGAATATAGTCTGAGATCCGCCGGAGGAAGGAGTGTCTGTCCGACGCCCCCCGCGATACAACATGTAGATCGTTTCTGATGTCGGAACTCATGGTTGTGTCATTCCGGCGACCATATGACCTCCACCCCGTGACGGTACCACTAAGCCACACAGTCTTTCAAGCATGCGAAGGTACTCCGGTTTTCGACACCTATCCGCCAGGTGGCGGCTTAAGACAGGGAGAGGGAAGACCCCACAACCTTGATACAGTTTGACACGGGGCTGGGGTCGTTGTTAGTTTGAGGCTGTAAAGTCATACCATTTGGCCATTTTCCCTGGAAGGCCGGCATAGGTAACAGGCGATGAACTTTCTCAACCCATTGTATCTGCTTGCGGCCCTTGCGGCGCTTGTGCCTCTGATAATCCATCTTCTCCACAGGCAGAGAGCAAAGATCCAGGTCTTCCCGTCGCTTGAGTTCCTCCGGAGGATGATGAGGAGGAAAACCAGGAGGTTTCATCTCAAACAGATTCTGCTCCTCATAATAAGGGTGTTACTCCTGCTCTTCATCGCACTTGCGCTCGCGCATCCGACCATTACGGGCGGGAGAGCAGTCAGGGGGCACCTTCCAACCACGGCTGTCATCATACTCGATGACAGTTTCAGCATGTTACGGCGTACCGGTGACACGCATCTCTTCAACCTGGCGAAGCAGAAGACTCTCGGATTGCTCGAATACTTCGACCGGTCGGACGAGGTCCATGTGCTGACCGGATCGTCACCATCAAGGAATCTCGTCGAGAACGGAACGAGAGACGCAGAGAGACTGCGCGGGCGTGTGGATAAGATCTTCGGGACCAACCTCATCACCGACATAGCTGCACCCTTAAAGCACGCTGTTTCAATCCTGAATGAGTCGGCCAACCCGAACAGGGAGATCTACATCATCTCTGACATGCAGAAGAAGGGTTGGGACACACTGGACGAGCCGCTTGCTGAGGTCGAAGAAGGTGCCAAGGTGATGTTAATCGACCTCGGAGATGAGGATGCCAACGCATGTGTTAAGGACATCTCCTTCAGAATCCCCGCGGGGAGTGAAGATATGGAGATGGAGGTCGCCCTTGAGCGGTTCAATACGGCCGATATGCAGGGCAGGGTCGTGGAGTTATTCCTGATGGGTGAGTTTCTCGACCGGACGGTCTTCTCGCCCGGTGAGTTCAGCCGTGAGAGTGAGACGTTCAGAGTACCCGCACAGGAGAGTTTCCTCTGGGGTGAGGTCAGGATGGCCACTGATAAGCTTGAGATCGATGACACACGTTACTTCGCGCTCCCATCCCGTAGACGTGTGGTCGGCGTAGTCGGTGACGCTCACTACATAAGGACTGCTCTTAACCCGGAGGGCGGAGGCAGTTTTGAGCCGCTTGAAATCGAAGAGGGGGCGGTAAGCCGCGAGAGCCTGTCCCGGGTGGACGTGCTGATTGTTGCCAACGTCGCAAGATTCTCCCCGCTTGAAATCGAGGCGATATCGGAGTATCTCGCAGGTGGGGGCAGTCTTCTGATTTTCATGGGTAACATGGTAGATACCGGAGTCTATAACCGGAACCTTTTACCGCGTCTGGGCCGGGTTACGCTTGAAGGACCGTCTGAGGCCGGCCGGTCGGGTTTCTACACGGTAGAAAGGTTTGAACGGGGACACGCCGTCTTTGACAAGTTCAAGTCGGATGAGAGCCCGTTCTCGGATGCGAGATTTTACCAGTTTATGAAGGTGAAGCCCTCAGGCGGACGCGTGATTGCATCATTCTCGGATGGATCACCGGCGATGATTGAGGTCAATGACAGGGTGATGTTGTTTGCCAGTTCTGCCGACATGGCATGGAACGACCTTGTACTTGCCTCGCAATTCCTGCCGATCGTGCACGAGACACTGCTTTACCTTTCGTCGGAAGCGCGGCTCGGCAGATCCCACACCCCGGGCGATGAAATCCTGATCAGGGCAAGCGGCAGCGAAGGGGAGATAATACTCGACGGCCCGTCGGGTGCGGTCCGTCATTTCTCCGAGACCCTTGGGGAGACGGACTACTACAGGATCACTTCACCCGATGATCCGGGTATATACTTTCTGAGGACCGAGCGGGAGACCATTTCGGTTTTCGCAGTGAATGTCGATGCTTCGGAATCGGATCTCACCAAGGTCGGATTCGACTGGGTCGCCACGCAGCTCGGGAATTTCGACGTCACACGAGTTGCGGCCGAGGATGATATGGGTGAATCGGTCTCGCTTCTAAGAAAGGGACGGGACCTCACACGAATCTTCCTGTGGGCAGGACTCGTTCTGGTGGTTCTCGAAACACTGCTTGCCTCCAATGTCTGGCGGGGGCTCAGGCAGGATCAGGAAGAAGATGCTCTCACACATAGTTGATAAGATACGTCAGAGCCAGTCGGTTGAAGGCATACTGGCAGCGGTAAAGTCGGCCGAAGGGCCGGTCAGGGTAAGCGGTCTCCTCGGTTCAAGCGGGTCGGTCTTCACGAGTATTCTCCATAGCGAGCTTGGCCCCACGACGGCGGTAATCTGCGCGGATGGGGCGGAAAACATCAGGGAAGACCTGGAGAGCCTTCTGGGCGAGGACCGGGTACAGTACTTCCCCGACTGGGAAATCCTGCCGTATGACGAGTTTTCGCCGCACGAGGCGATTGTCGGCACACGCCTGAGGACGCTCTCACATCTCCTGGGCGGTAGTGGCGGTGTGGTTGTGATTCCGCTCAGAGCCATGATGAGGAAAATCATACCTCCTGAAGATCTTGCCAGCGCGATAGTCGAGATCGGTCTGGGTCACGCCATGAGCCCGGAGCAGCTGGTCTCGAACTTGATCCGGATGGGGTATACCCGGAGACAGATCGTTGAGGACATAGGAACCTTTGCAACACGCGGCGGAATCATAGACATCTACCCGCAGGGTCTGGATAATCCGGTCCGGGTGGAGTTTTTCGGTAATGATATTGAGTCGATCAGGGAATTCGATCCGATCACGCAACGCTCAATAAACCGCATCGAAAGTTTCAGAATTCTTCCCGCCCGGGAAATCGTCTTGAGCGAGGATGCCATCGACCGCTTCCTGGGTCGTCTGAGGGGCAAGCGACTCAGGGGCAGACAGATAGAAGATGTCGTGCTTCACATCAAGGACAGGTTCTTTTTTGATGGAATGGAAGCGTACGCCCCGTATTTCTACTCGAGCGACTCGACAATAGCATCATATCTGCCCGAGGGTACGCTCTGTGTTCTTATGGAGAGGGATTCACTCGAGGGAAAGTCCACCGGCATACTCGAAGAGACTGGGGTGTTGTTTAAGGACCGCAAGGGCAGGACCAACGGGCTCCCGGACCCTGATTCGGTCTTCGGCGCGTTCGGCGGGGACGCCTGCCTGACTCGTGGCGGCAAGGTTGTTGAAATCTCCGCTCTCAAGGCCGGGGGAGAATCACACACTCTTGATTTCAGAAGTCCCGAAACTTTCGGGGGGAGTCTTAAGGTACTCAATACGGTCCTCGAGGAGTCGCTTCAGACCGGCTACGAAACCTTCATCCTGTGTGACAACGTAGGTCAGGCGGAGCGCCTGGAGGAAGTCGTATCTCATGAGGAAGGCGGGACAACCGTCGGCGTGGGATCGCTCCGTCAGGGTTTCATATACCCGGAGGCGCACCTCAAGGTCATAACCGATCACGAGATATTCGGAAGATATACCAGGAAGCCGCGTTATCCCCGCTTCCGTGGTGAAGGCCCGCTCGAGAGCTACCGGGTGCTCAATGTCGGTGACTTTGTCGTTCATGTCAACCACGGGATTGGACAATACGGCGGAGTCCAGGAGCTTACGGTTGAGGGGAGACAGACCGAGTGTCTGTTGGTTCACTACCAGGGCGGTGACAAACTCTATGTTCCGATCGATCAGATAGACCTGTTGCAAAAGTATATCGGCAAGGACGGCCAGCCGCCGGCCCTGAGCAAACTCGGTGGGGCAAACTGGGAACGCACCAAGGCGAGAACAAAGAAGGCGATCAAGGAAATGGCCGAGGAGCTGATAAAGATATATGCGCTCCGGCGGGCGAGACCCGGGCATTCATTCAAACCGGATAGCAGATGGCAAACGGAACTTGAAGCCTCCTTTATATATGATGACACACCGGATCAGCTGCGGGCATCGGGGGAGATCAAGAACGACATGGAAAGCTCCCGGCCGATGGACCGTCTCGTATGCGGTGATGTCGGTTACGGTAAGACCGAAGTCGCCATAAGGGCGGCCTTCAAGGCCGTGATGGACGGCAAGCAGGTGGCAGTGCTTGTACCGACGACCGTGCTCGCCCAGCAGCACTTTTATACATTCAAGGAACGGCTGGCTGACTATCCGGTGATCGTCGAGATGTTAAGCCGCTTCAGGTCACGCCGGGAGCAGAAGGCGATCATAGAAGGCCTCAAGGAGGGACGGGTCGACATAGTGATTGGTACGCATCGCCTGATCCAGAAGGATGTCGAGATCAAAGACCTGGGGCTCGTGATCATCGACGAGGAGCAGAGGTTCGGTGTTGCGCACAAGGAGACATTCAAAAAGCTGAGAGCGACCCTCGATGTCCTGACGCTTACGGCCACACCGATTCCACGCACACTGCACATGGCGCTTCTGGGGGCAAGGGACATGTCAATCATCAACACGCCTCCGAAGGACCGGTTGCCCGTCGAGACTGAAGTCGTCAAGTTCGATGAAGAGGTGATAGTCAGTGCGGCCTTAAGAGAACTGGACAGAGGGGGTCAGGTCTTTTTTGTCCATAACAGGGTCGAATCAATCGCTTCCATAGCAGCTCATGTTTCAACTCTCCTGCCGCAGGCACGTATCCGTGTCGCGCACGGCCAGATGAAGGAGAAGGAGCTCGAACAGGTGATGCTGGATTTCGTCGAGAAGGAGTTCGACATCCTTGTCTCGACCATGATCGTGGAATCCGGACTTGATATCCCCAATGTAAATACGATTATCGTCAATCGCGCCGATACGCTCGGGCTTGCACAGCTCTATCAGCTGAGGGGCAGGGTCGGAAGATCGAGACACAGAGCGTATGCGTATTTACTCGTTCCCAGGCGGCAGCGTCTCACCGACGAACAACGGAAACGCCTCAAAACGCTCACGGAGTTTACGGACCTTGGATCGGGCTTCAAGATAGCCATGCGGGATCTCGAAATCAGGGGCGCCGGCAACATCCTGGGGCCCCAGCAGAGTGGTTATATCGCGGAGGTCGGGTTCGACCTCTACTGCAAGCTGCTTGAGGAAGCCGTCAAAGAGCTCAAAGGTGAGCCGGTGGAGCCGCGGGCGGAGACCAAGATTGAGACCGATCTCTCCGCGTTGATACCGAACACCTACGTCGAGGATGACAGACAACGGGTAATATTCTACAAGCGGCTTGTGGGTACCCGTGAGACGGGTGACATCGAGCAGCTCGAACTGGAGCTCGTCGACCGGTACGGACCGGTCCCGCTACAGGCTAAGAATCTGCTCCGTTTCCAGGTGATAAGGATTCTGGCGAGCAAGGCGGGCATCGAACGCGTGGTTGTGAAGAAGTCCGCGATCATACTCGAAGCGGCGAAGGATAAGCCGACTTCCGTGGAGGGAATCGAAAATATCGTTAAGGCAGGCGTAGATATAGAGATCCAGGCGGCGGAGCGTCCGGGCATAAAGCTGAGACAGGTCCCGGATGGCGATGATGACCGCCTGGCCATTACGAGAAAGGTGTTGAATGCCCTTCTGGGGCTGTTATAATCTGGATCAGAGGGAGGAGAAATAACCATGAGGAAAAACGTCTTAGCGGTTTGTATCATTGGAGCTATCTGTATTTCCCTGTCGTGCGGCAAGACGGATGAGAAGGTTGCCGCAAGGATCGGTGATGACGTCATCACGGCGGGAATGCTGAAGGACGAATATCTCGCGATATCGCGGGATGCCAGGCCGGATCTCGTAACAATCGATGAGAAAGAGCAGTTTGCCAGAGACGTGGTCAGCAAGGAGCTGCTTTACAGGGAGGCACGGAGTGTCGGTCTCGACAGGAACCCGGAAGTGGTTGAGCTGGGGCAGAGCACACTTCGATCGTCTGCGTGGCAGGTGTTTTACGAGGATCGAATAAGATCACAAGTGGATTTGACCGACGACGATCTCCGGGATATCTTCTCACGTCAGCGCTATTCCTATCACATCGGATGGATATTCGTCAGATCGGCCAATCTTGCCGGGCACATCCATGAGAGGATCGAGAAGGGTGAGGATTTCAGCGGACTTGCTTCGATCTTCTCGGTTGATGCTACCCGCGATCAGGGCGGGGACATCGGGACAAGGGCCCTGGGCACCCTGCCGGCAGAAGTGGAAGACATGTTGATGATGATGTCCCCTGGTGAGGTCAGCGAGCCGATCAGCTATGGCGGCTACTATATCATGGTCAAACTGTTTGACAAACAGCCGGTTGAACAGCCGGATTTCGAGTCGGCGCGCAGCGGTCTTGAGTCACTGGCGAGGATGCGCAAGGAGAGCATGCTGCAGAGGGACGTGGCTGAAGAATTACGGGCGAAATACAATCTCGCTTTCAAGGATGATGTCGTTGATATGATTGTCGCAAAGACGGTAGCTATCTACGATTCGGAGAACGATCCACCGGGAGAGGTGCCGGAGTTCTCGGATGAGGATCTGGGCAGGACGGTGGCAACCTTCGACGGTGGAGAGTGGGAGGTAAGAGACTACGCCGAGAGAGTCAAGACACAGAACGAGTATTTCCGCCCGGCGTTCGGGACAGATGCCGAGGCAGTAACTTCGGTGATCAGGGACTTCATAACCGGGGAGCTCTGGGGTCTGGAGATCCGTACCGAGGGTTATGACAAGGACCCCGAAGCTGTGAAGGCTGCAGAGAGAGCCGTCGAAGAGCGGATCGTTACAGAGATGCATCAGCGGCTGATCTCAGGTACCGAGGTGAATGAGGACAGCCTCGGAGCCTTCTACGAGGCGAAGAAGGCGGAGCTTTACTCGGAAGCGGGAGCTGATCTTGCGATCATAATCCTTAGTTCCGCAGATGAGGCCCAACAGGTCTATGATGCTCTTGTGGCAGGTTCGAAATTCGAGGACCTGGCTCGTGACAAATCGATAGACGCCGCGACGGCAAAGAACGGCGGGAAGATCGGAAGGACCCTTTACCAGAGGCAGCTCGAGCAATTTCCGGAGATAGAGGATCTTGTGATGACGCTTGATACCGGAGCTTATTCCGAGCCGCTTATGGTCCCTCCGGGGTTTGGGCCGGATGGCCATATGGTGCTGAAAATCGTTCAGAAGATTGAATCGCGGCCGCTCGAGTTCGAGGAGGTCCGGGAGATGCTGAGCCAGACCATGCTCCAGGTCGAGCAAGACAGGACCTTTGGTGGGTGGCTGCGAGAGAAGATGGAGGAGCTCGACGTCGTGATCTACCCTGATGTCCTGGCACAGATCAAGTTCGTGGAACTGAGGGGGCTGGAGGGTTGAGAACACGCATCGTATTCCTGATAGCACTGCTCCTGGCGACAACCATAGCTGCAGAAGAACTCGTGGATCGCATCGTCGCGATCGTCGATGAGGATCCGATCTTTCTGAGCGACGTCGACGGAGCCCTGGCCGAGGATCTCTACCTGCGAAGTGTGAGGGGTGATCCGATGCCCGAAGATTCGACCGAGGTTGAGATGATGAGAGAGGCTCTGCTTGAAAGCGTCATCGATCGAAGAATAGTGATCGCCAAGGCGAGGGACCTGGAGATCGAGGTGACCAGAACGGATGTTGAGGATGCGCTCGACCAGTGGCTCGGCGAGATGATCGCAAGTGCAGGGTCCGAGAGCGCATTTCTGGGGGAGCTTGAACGGCAGGGCATCACCATGAAAGGGTTCAAAACTCGCTACAGGAAAGACATCGAAGAGCAACTCCTGGTATCGAGGTTCATGAGGCAGGAATTCGGTGAGATACAGGTAGCTGAGACCGACATTCTCGACTTCTACGAGACCAAGTACGACTCAATCCCGGGGCTACCGGAGGCGGTAGGTCTTTCCCATATCATAATTATCCCCAAGATCTCCGCCGAGCGTGAAGCGGAGGCTGCCGGCAAGGTCGACCGGATTGTAATGAGGGTCAAGGCAAACGAGCCATTTGAAAGCGTGGCGGCGGAAATGTCGGATGACATATTGACACGCGATAGCGGTGGTATGATCGGACTTGTTCCACTCGATGATCTTCAGGGGGAGATAGGCGAGATCGCGGTTGGTCTTGAACCCGGACAGGTATCAGAGCCGATACGGACACGCTACGGATACGAGATCGTAAAACTCGATGAGAGGCAAGAGGACAAATACCGGCTGAGACACATATTCGTCAGACTGCAGCCTGACAGGGGGGATACCCTGATGGCGGCCGACCTCGCGGATGAGGTGCAGGCACGTGCCGCGTCGGGTGAGAGTTTTGAATCGCTCGCGAGACAATACAGCGATGATGAGGATACGAAGGAAGAGGGTGGCTATGTCGGGCAGGTGGAGGTCTCCGCACTGGAGGATGCCTACAGTAGGGGGCTGGAGGGCCTGGATCCCGGCGATGTGTCCGGTGTGATCAGAACCCGGTTCGGTTTCCAGATCCTGAAACTGATGGCCAGGTCGGCGAGCCGGAGACCGAGTTTTGAAGAGGCGAGGGAGTGGATCAGGGGTGTTGTTGAAACAAGGAGGAGAGAGACGCTTTTCGCGGAGTGGATTGAGGAGGCAAGAGAGGAGATATACGTCAAGAGACTTGAGTTCTGAACCGGAAGTACTGAATCTTGCGACTTGATATTTTCCTGAAGCGAACCGGCGTGATAAAGCAGAGATCTCTTGCCAAAGAGATCTGTGACAAAGGCTCCGTCAGTGTGGATGGGAGGAAGGCCAAAGCGGGCAAGGAGATCGACTGTGGCCGGATCATCACACTTGACCTCCGAGATGAGTTCCTTGAGATCGAGGTGCTCAGCCTTCCCGGCAGAAACTACAAACGCACATCCGGGGAAGGGTTCTACAGGATCATAGACCGTGAGCAACGAGATCCGCTCTCCTGAAACCACCCTGCCCGCACCTGAGGATGGATGATGAAACCTCGAATTGCGTTCTGTATGGGTGACATAGGCGGGATCGGACCCGAGATATCGCTGAGGGCGGCCTGCAGTCCCTCCGTAAACAAGGTCTGCGAACCCGTGATAGTCGGGGATTCCCGATTTCTTCGGGGCCTCGCCCGCCGTACCGGGATCAAGGTGAAACTCAAGGGCTCGGCGACGCTCAGGCGCCGTGCGGACGAGAGTGTTGCCGTACTTGATGTGGCACGGGTCCCGGGAAGACCCACCATGGGCAGATCGTCACGCGTGGCCGGACTCGTTGCGGGTAGAGCTGTCGAAGAAGCTGTGCGGCTCGCTGTTTCCGGCGATGTTGCAGGCCTAGTCACGGCCCCAGTTTCAAAGGAATCACTCGCGCTTGCAGGCTACGGCATGGTCGGGCATACTGAGCTGATCGCAAGACTTACGGGTAGCGAGACATACGGAATGATGATTCTGCGGGGGAATCTGCGCATAGTGTTTGCGACAAGCCACGTGGCGCTACGCTCGGTTGCGCGCCGGTTAACGAAACGGGGTCTCTTGACGACAATCAAACTGACCCGTGATTACCTCAATCTGTATATGGGTATCCCCGATGCACGTATCGGGGTGGCCTGTCTCAATCCTCATTGCGGTGAGGGTGGCCGCGTGGGGCGTGAGGAAAAGAACATAATAGAACCGGCTGTCCAAATGGCGCGGGATCAAGGTATTTGTGCAGACGGTCCGTATCCTGCCGATTCCATTTATAGGCCGGCTTTTGCCGACGGATTTGATGCCATCGTTGCTATGTATCATGACCAGGGTATGATACCACTCAGGCAACGGGGACACGATGATGTGGTCAACATCACGATCGGGGTTCCGTGCGTGAGGACTTCTCCGGGACACGGTACGGCATTTGACATCGCCGGTAAATGTCCTGCTTCCGAGAAGAGCATGGTGAAAGCAACTCTCGAATGTGTCAGAATAGCAAAGAGGTTAAGACATGCTGGTTGAATTCAAAAACGTGAGCAAGATCTATAAGGAGGGAACCGCCCTTGAATCCATCAGTCTGTCGGTGGAGAAGGGGGAATTCGCCTTCGTGATCGGGCCTTCCGGGGCCGGGAAGACGACACTCCTCAAGATGATCTACATGGGTGAACGCCCCTCCGGTGGCGAAGTCGTCGTCGGGGAGTTCAGTTCGGCCTCGCTTAGCCGCAAGCGTACCGCGTTACTCAGGAGACAGGTCGGAGTCGTCTTTCAGGAGTTCAGGCTCCTGAAGGAACTCACGGCATTTGAGAACGTCTGCCTCCCGCTGAGGGCGGCCGGCCGAAGAGAAGCCGATATCAGAAAACGGGCCAACAGCGTGCTCTACTCCGTCGGGCTTGCATCGAAGCGACATCAGTTCCCACCGAAACTCTCGGGCGGTGAACAGCAGCGGGTCGCCATAGCGCGTGCGATGGCGCTGAGGCCTGCGATCCTGCTTGCGGACGAGCCGACCGGGAATCTTGATCCGGAGACATCCGAACAGATTTTCGATCTTCTCCTCGACATCAACAGGGGCGGCACATCGGTACTCGTCGCAACACATGATCTTCGGCATGCCGAATGGCTTGGCAAGAGGGTGATCAAAATCGAGGAAGGTAAAATCGCGGAAGACAGGGGGCCGGACCAGTGTATCACATGAATCAAGCCCTTTCAGGGATGAAGCGTGCAGGGTTCATGTCGGTTGCCTGCATAATCATAATCACATGCTCTTTGCTGATTTTCGGGATCTTCCTGGTGGCGACGGCCAACCTCCGCGAGGTTCTGAAATTCGCGCACGGGAAGGTCGAAATCGTCGCGTTTCTTGATGAGAGGATTTCGCAGGCCGGCGTGGATTCACTTATGACTGAGATCGAAGCGATTCCTTTCATCGAGAATATGCGCTATGTGGCTCCGGAGACAGCACTAGAACGGCTGAAGGAGGAATTCGGGTCAAGGAGTCATATTCTCGATGCGATGGATGAGAACCCGCTTCCGGCCTCACTTGAGATAACCCTGAAACCCCAGTATAGGCTTAAAGACCGGGTGGTCGGGGTGGCGGAGCGAATTGAGAAACTGCACGGGGTGGAGGATATCAGCTATGGCAGGGGGTGGATCACGATACTTGAGAAGATGGTCAGAGTCTTCGCCATCGTGGACATCGTGGTCGGGCTGATTGTCGGAGTCGCCGCAGTTGTGACCGTGTCGTATACGGTCAGGCTCACGGTGTTTGCGCGGAAGGAAATGATAAGACTCCTTAAACTTGTAGGTGCGACGGATCTTTTCATCATGGCCCCATTCCTGATCGAGGGGGTTATACACGGCGCGCTATCGGTATGCTTTTCATTCCTGGTTCTCTATGTCGGCTACCGGGCGGTTGCGGTGAAAGTCTCCCAGGCCACCTTCATGCCCTGGGAGATGGTCGTCTTCTTCGTTGTCTTCGGCGTGATGGTCGCTGCAATAGGCAGCTGGGTCTCCGTGAGGTCCTTCCTCGAGGAGAAATCGGAACATTGAGACTACCCACGAAAACATGTCTGATCTTCGTGATCGCATTCGGAATAGGGTTTTCGCTTTCACCCTGTCAGGCACAGGAGGAAGCGATACCGTCCCGGGAAGAGATCGAAGAGGAGATGAAGCAGAAGGAAGAGGAGATCCAGCGCATAAGGAAGGATCTCAGGGACAAGAAACAAAAAGCCGCCGAACTGGCCGGCCGGGAACACGATTTACTCGGTGATATGGAACGGATCACCGAGGAAATACGGATAAACCAGGACCTGCTGTTAAAGCTCGGACAGCAGAAGGCTGTACTGCTTCAGGATCTGGAGATCGCCGGTCAGGATCTTGCGGTTGCCGAGAGTTCCTTCCGGCAGGCGAGTGATCTTCTGAGCAAGCGGGTGGAAGCGATATACAAGTTCGGCAGGGGTGAGATGATGGAAGTGGTTCTGATGTCAAAGACTTTTGCTGATCTTGCTAAGCGAATCTATTATCTTTCAGTTGTTGCAGATCACGATAGAGAGATAATGTCGGTCTTTGAGCGACGGGTCGAGACGCGGCGCGTACTGAGGGAGCATATAGAGGCTAAGAAGGCCAGAATCGAAGGTGTTGAGCGTGAAGTGCAGGGGGAAACCCGCAACCTTGAGCTGAAGCGTGAGGAACGGGATGCGCTTGTGAGGCAACTTAAAGAAAAGCGATATTACTATGAGAACCTTGCGAACAAGCTTGAGGAAGCAAGCGACAACCTTGAGGCGCTGCTTGGCCGGCTTGAGGAGAGACGGGAAGACGTTCGATATGCTGGAACGGCTTTCGGTGGACGGATGGGGAAGCTGATGTGGCCGTGTGAGGGAGAGGTGGTGTCGGGGTTCGGTGTTGAAACGCACCCGCGGTTCGGAACGATAATAAGGAACAACGGAATCAACATAAGAGCTCTACCCGGAAGCAAAGTACGAACCGTCGCGACGGGGACGGTGAGTTTTGCAGGCGCACTGTCCGGCTTCGGAAACGGTATCGTTATAAGCCATGGAGATGGGTTCTATACACTTTACGGGCATCTCGAATCGCTTCTCGTTGGTGCCGGTTATGACGTTAACGAGGGCGATGCGATAGGGTTCATCGGTGAGACAAGCACCCCCGAGGGTGCTGTTCTTCACTTCGAGATAAGACAGGGCAAGGAGCCGCTTGATCCGGCCAGATGGCTCTTGAGATAGATGGTGGGGTAACATGGAAGAATCGACAGGCAAGAAGATAGTACAGGTTGAGTTCAAGGGTGAGCGGACGGCGTACTTTGTTAACAACAAGAGCCTGCCGGTAGAACTGGGTGACTACGTAGTCGTCCAGGTGGAGCGGGGACGGGATATGGGGAGGATCATCAGGTGCGGTCAGGGGCTCAACAGCATAGCGGAGCTGCGGCCGATCACCCAGGAGCTGCTGCGTAAGGCAAATGAGGAAGACGTCAAGAAGCACGATGAGAACACGAAGAAGGAGGAAGAGGCCCGCAAGGTATGTGAAGAGAAGATCGCTGCAAGGAACCTCAAGATGAAGCTGGTTGATGTCGAGTACCAGCTGGATTGCAGCAAAATCACCTTTTTCTTCACGGCGGATGAGCGGGTGGACTTCAGAGAACTGGTCAAGGACCTTGCCGGAATCTACAAGACAAGGATTGAGCTTAGACAGATAGGTGTGAGAGACGAGGCCAAGAGACTGGGCGGGATCGGTTCCTGCGGCAGGAAGTATTGCTGTACGACCTTCCTTCAGGAGTTCGAGCCGGTGACGCTCAAGATGGCCAGGGACCAGAGCCTGTCGGTGAGCCCGACAAAGATATCGGGGGCGTGCGGCAGGTTGATGTGCTGTCTAGCGTTTGAGCGCGACTACTATATGGAAGTCGCAAAGCGGCTTCCCAAGGTCGGAACACGGGTAGATACGGCATACGGCGAGGCGGTGGTTACCAGCATAGACATCTTCGCACAGGCCGTCGTCGTTGAAGATGAGAACGGGAACGAGATGAGACTGACGCTTGATGCGATAAAGAAGCCGAGTCTTGCGAAGAAGCTGCTGAAACTCCCAAAGGGGCGTCACGAGGAAGAGGACGTTGATGGCAAAGGATAAGTTTTACATCACAGCGGCGATAGACTATGCGAATAACGTTCCGCACCTCGGCACGGCTTACGAGAAAGTCTGCTGTGACATCATCGCCAGATACGCCCGGCTAAAGGGACGCGACACCTTTTTTTCGATGGGCAATGACGAACACTCCCAGAACGTGCACAAGGGTGCGACACAGAAGAAGGTCTCTGCGGAGGAGTTCACGGACGGGATGGCAAAGATTTTCAGAGACACCTGGAATGGGATAGCGATCTCCTACGACAGATTCGTAAGGACGACGGAGGAGGGACATACACGCGCCGTCAATGAGATCTTTCGCCGGATAAGCGAAAAGGGCGATATACACAGATCGAAGTATGCGGGGTGGTACTGTGTCTCCTGTGAGGGTTTCCTCAAGGAAGAAGACCTGGTTGACGGGAAGTGCTCTGCACACAAGATGGAGCCGAAGTGGATCGAAGAGGAGAATCTGTTCTTCGCGCTGTCGAAGTACGCCGACCCGCTACTGCGTCACATCGAGACCAATCCGGGGTTCATACGGCCGGAGTCGCGGAAGAATGAGATCGTCAGTTTCATAAAGGGCGGGCTGAGCGATGTCAGTGTTTCGCGCTCGGGGGTCAGCTGGGGCATTCCGGTGCCTAGCGATCCCGGTCACGTTTTTTACGTCTGGTTCGACGCGCTGATTAACTACCTGACGGCAATCGGTTTCCCCGACGATGAGGAACTGTTCTCAAGATACTGGCCGGCGGATATCCATGTTATCGGGAAAGACATCACGCGATTTCACTGTATCCTGTGGCCGGCGATGTTGATGAGTGCCGGTATCGAATTGCCGGGAACGATCTTCGGCCACGGTTTCGTGACCTTCAAGGGCGAGCGGATGAGCAAGACACTCGGTAATATCGTTGAGCCGCTCGATCTTGCTCGAAAGTACGGCCCTGACTCCCTCCGGTACTATCTCTCGAGAGAGGTTGTATTCGGAAAGGACGGGGACTTCTCCTGGGAGCAGTTCATCCAGCGGTATAACTCGGAGCTTGCGAACGATCTCGGCAATCTCGTCAGCCGGACGTGCGGTATGCTGAAACAGTACTTCGACGGAAACATTCCGCCCGAGAGCGAGCGCGCGGATGTGTCGGTGGAGAAGATGAGAGAAGTATGCCGGGAGGCGACCGAGGCCTATTTCAAGGCGATGGATGCGTATGATCTGCATATCGGAATCGCGGAAGTTTTCAAAGTCGTAAGAGCTGCAAACCGGTACATAGAGGAAAGCGCGCCGTGGGCGCTGATGAGGAAAGATGGCGGCAAGCGGGAAGCCGCGGGTGTTCTCTTCACGGTGAGCGAGGTCTTACGGAATACGGCGGTCCTCCTGTTCCCGTTCATGCCCGTAAAGGCCCAGGCCATCTGGGAAACGCTTGGGATAAAGGAAGAAATCTCGTCCGACCACATCGAGCGAAGCCTCGTGTGGCGCGATACCTGGGATGGTTTGTCTGCAGGGATAAGCACGCTCACGCCCCTGTTCCCGAGGATCGAACCGGAAGACCACGAACCCCCTCCGAAGGAGAAGGAAGAGATGTTGCTGGACTTCGAAGACTTCAAGAAACTTGACCTGAGAGTCGCCCATGTGAAGAGCGCTACAATGGTTGAAGGCGCCAAAAACCTCATCAAGCTGCACATCGATATCGGAGATGAGGAACGGCAGATTGTGGCGGGAATAGCCGGCCATTACGCACCGGAGACCCTCGTCGGAAAGAACATAGTCGTCATCGCCAATCTCAAACCTGCCACGATCAGGGGTGTTGAATCCCAGGGTATGCTCCTTGCTGCGACCGACGGGGACGATGTGATCATTGTGGTCCCCGACAAGGACGCAGCGGCCGGCTCACGGATATCCTGAGGCAGTGCCTTGATAGACAGCCACGCCCACCTCACGATGAAGCAGTACAGAAAAGACCTCCACGCCGTGATCAAGCGAGCGCGTGAAGACGGCGTGACGGCAATGATAAATGTCGGATTCGACGTTGCTTCCAGTAAGGCAGGCGTTCACCTGGCGGGTGTACATGAGGACATCTATGCGGCGGTCGGTGTGCATCCGCATGATGCCAGGAATCTCACTGCGGATCTGCTTGAGGATCTGGAGGACCTGGCGGATGACCCAAAGGTGGTCGCTATCGGCGAGATCGGGCTCGATTTCTACAGGAATCTCTCGCCGCGCCGGTCGCAGGAACGGGCTTTCAGATGGCAGATCGATCTGGGCAGGAGGAAGGGCCTTCCAATAGTAGTCCACGACAGAGAAGCCCACAGACGAACACTGGAGATCCTCAAAGACGAGAAGGTAAGCTCGGGTGTGCTTCACTGCTTTTCGGGCGATGTCAATCTGGCAAGACAGGCCACAGATATGGGGCTCTATATCTCATTCGCCGGCCCCATAACCTACAATGGGAAGAACACGCGGGAGATACTGAAGCGTGTACCGCTGGACAGGGTGCTCGTTGAGACGGATTGTCCCTACCTTACACCGGTTCCGTTCAGAGGCAAACGCAACGAACCCGCATACGTCAGACTCGTGCTGGCGAAGATAGCGGGGATTCTCTCAAGACCCGTTGATGAGATCGCCTACCTGACCGAGACCAACACCCGCACCCTCTTTAACATACCCCCGGGGGACTAGTTATGTGGTACCGTACAAGGTTGCTCGCAGGGGCTGTTATAACCGTTTTTCTGGTTGCGGCCTCGTGCGATTCCGACCACCTCCAGCCCGAAGACCGGACGACAAGGGACCATACCGAGTGGAGTTACAATGCAACTATCTATGAGGTCAACGTCCGGCAATACACCCCCGGTGGAACCTTCAGCGAATTCCGGGAACACCTCCCGCGACTACAGGAAATGGGTGTTGGCATTCTCTGGTTCATGCCCATACACCCGATAGGCGAGGTCAATCGCAAAGGCAGCCTGGGGAGCTACTATTCAGTCAGGAATTACCTTGATGTGAATCCGGAATTCGGCACGCTCGATGACTTCAAGGCCCTGGTGGACACCGTCCACGAGATGGGGATGTACGTGATGATGGACTGGGTAGCCAATCACACTGCCTGGGACAACCCCCTGACAGTTGAACATCCCGACTGGTACGTTCGCGATGATCAGGGTAATTTCGTGCCGCCCGTTCCTGATTGGTGGGATGTGATCCAGCTTGATTTTTCCAATACCGAACTCCGTGAGTACATGATCGAGGCGATGAAGTTCTGGGTTGATGAGATAGACATAGACGGATTCAGATGTGATGCGGCCGGGTTGCTGCCCCTGGACTTCTGGGCCGCAGCGAGTGCGGAACTCAAGGCTCTGAAACCTGTACTCATGCTCGCGGAGTGGGAGTCCCCAACAGCCCATGAGCATGGTTTCGATATGACCTATGGGCTGAGTCTCAACCGTCTGGCGGGCAGCATAGTGTGGGGACATGCCCCTGCGAGCGCGGTCGGCTACCAGATCAGCTATGAAGTGTCGGCCTATACCGAGGGCGCCTACCGGATGTACTACACCTCGAATCACGATGAGAACTCCTGGAATGGTACGGTCTTCGAGCGGCTTGGAGATGGTGTCGAGGCATTCGCGGTGTTGACGGCCATGATCGACGGGATGCCCCAGGTCTACAGCGGGCAGGAGGCGGGACTCGACAAACGCCTTCACTTCTTCGATAAAGATGAGATCGTGTGGGGCGACTATGAGATGGGTGATTTCTATACCACCCTGCTCAATCTGAAACATGAGAACAAGGCGCTTTGGACCGGTGGCCGCGGTGGCGAGGTAGAGTGGGTACATACCTCGAATGATGAGGCTGTCTTTGCATTCACGCGCGAGAAGGGCGGAGACAAAGTCCTTGTCGTTCTGAATCTCTCACCGGCTGAGGAGGTGGTCACACTGACCGGGACTTCACTTGCCGGCAGCTATACAGATGCATTCAGCGGGGTGGCGGTCTCGTTCGGGGGTGAAGACGAGGTGACGCTTGGTCCGTGGGCCTACAGAGTCTTCACTGCCTCTATTCGATGAACAATCTGTCAATTCATCTTACCGCACGAGGACGATCTTTCGAGAAAGCCGGATGTCGCCCGAAACGAGGCGGCAGAAATAGAGTCCGGCTGCGATCTCCTCACCCGCCTCATTTGTTCCATTCCAGTGGACCGTACGCGATCCGACCACCTTCTCGCCCTCAAGCAGCGTCTTGACCTCACGTCCCGAGATATCGAACACCCTGAGCGTGACTTCGCGCCCGGGCTCGGCGACCGTGAAACGTATCGCCGTCACAGGACTGAACGGGTTGGGAACGTTCTGAGCAAGCACAATACCACGGGCGGCCCGGTTCCCGGCATCCGTGAGACCGCTGAGTCCTTCATCATAGAAGACGATCGAGAAATCGTCAATTCCGGCCTCGACGATCGAGCCCGGGTCATAGTCCGCCGCGATGAACCGGAACTTAACGTCGGAGGTGAGGCTAATGTAGTCTGACAGATTACGCTCCACCATGTGCCAGGTCCGGTTGCTGGATGTACGCGTCTCAAGCCGCACCCAGGTGGACCCCGCATCGGCCGAGACATCTACGATCCAGTCGTCGTCCTCGGGGGCGGCGCCGGTGTCATTGCTGTACCAGCGGTAGTAACGGACCCATGCGTTGGAGTAGGTCGAAAGGTTGAATACCGGGCTTAAGAGTGTTGTCTTGCCGCCGTCCACATCGTTCACACCCTGGCTGGCGCCTGCAGCGCAGGTGGTGATGTATGCCCTTACACCCGGGTCCGGCGTATGATCGTTCTCTGGCTGCGCCTCGGTTGCCTCGGGATCGCAGCGCTCCCAGATCCCTGTGGATGCATTGTCGCCCGTGTCGCCGACGGTCCAGCCGTAGTCGCTTTCGAAGTCGTGCTCGACGATTGTCGTAATTGTGCCCACGAAGAAGGTGTGAACCTCACCCGGAGCGCCGGTGGGGTGTGTCACGCGGGTTGCTTCGGTGTCTTCTGCGACGATGTAATAGTCGACCCAGGTTCCTCCCACCTGTGCGGGGATAAAGGCCTCATACTCATCCGGTGTCCCCGTCGTACTCATGGTAAGCGGGCTCATCCCTCCGCCCGTCGAGTAATAGACGAGCAGCGAATCCGAATTGAGCGTGCCGGCCGCAACGATGTCGGCGACAACCCGGTAAGGGTTCAGGGTGTCTTCGGTGTTCTCGAGCGGCGTGTGGCTTATTGCGACCGAGAAAGGCTCGGCTATCGTGGCAGCCATTCCAACTGCGACCTTGACGGATCCCTCCGCAAGGGTGGAGGAATTGTAGCTCGTGCCTACAACATCGTCTGCTGTGTGTATGTATGGGCTGTACTCGTCACTGTCTTCCATCAACAGGACGGCATCGAACCCGTTGGCCCAGAATGACGCGTGGTCGCTGCTCGCTCCACCCGGAACCGCACCGTCCACGAGGGGAAGACCGGGTACGTAGTTCGCCCCCACGTCCATGGCGATATCACGCATCCACTGCGAGCTGGCGTTATCGACGACATCGAGATCCATGACATCACCACCGGCCACGTAGCCAATCATATCGACGGTGATAGCTGCGATGATGTTGTCTCCTGCGGCTACCGCATCACTGGCAAAGCCCTCGCTGCCATAGAGACCGAATTCCTCGCCGCCGAACGCGACAAATGTGAGCGTGTAGTTGAATTCATAGTTGCTTAGAACCCGCGCACACTCAAGCATGCACGCCGTTCCCGATGCATTGTCGTCCGCCCCCGGGCAAAAGTTTTGATCGTAGGTGTAGGAGTCGTAATGTCCACCGACCACAACGATCCTACTCGGATCCCCGCTTCCGGGGATCACGGCGACTACGTTATCTTTATACGTTCCGCTGAAATTATGAAAGTAGACGCTGTCGATTCCGTAGGATTCAAGCTTGGCTTTGATCCAGTCGGCCGCGGCCTGGCAGCTGTCATGAGTGGCATACCGCGTGTCGAAATCCTCAAGTCTCTGTACGAAACCGTCGACCGATGAGCCCGATACCGCATCCACCATTGTCTGGATCAAGGGATCGGCCAGTGTCTGGAGGCCCAACGGGCGAACCCGCGGCTCTGAGACTGTACGGACGGGGCGCATGAAAACACGTGCAATATCAAGACCATCGGCAACGAGCTTCATGGCCTCATCCTGAGGCGCCTCGACTACGGCATCAAAACCATCGAACCTCAAGACACGAATCCGGGCCGGTATCTCCAGGAGCCTTGACTCCCGGGCCACCGTGACCGTGAAATACGACTTCCCGTCAATGGAGCGATCGAGCATCGTCCAATCGAGCGCGATCTCATCCATTTCTATGAGATCTTCGGTGCCGGCCGCAACGAGCAGGTACCGTTCCATATCACGAACAACCATTATGCCCCGCGCCAGGAGGTCCGCAGTCGTCCCCGGGCCGGGGTTTTCGACCGCCACGAGCGCGGTCTCAACCAGCTCGCGGGGAACTGAATCCGTACCGGTCACGGGTGACTGTAAAGCCGTAATATGCAGGATAGGTAAAAGTGCCACTGCGACTACCAGGAGTCTCTTCATTTTACACCTCGTGTTGTTCTAACCCGTACTGGTCCACTATGCATCCATTGTTGCATTATAACACATGCGGGGTGCTAATTTCAATGAAAGCAGCTCCCCACCGGGTAGTTCCTCTGTGATCATTGGATTACCAGACGGATTGTGGTGTAATCCTGTCATGGGAAGTCTATGCGAGGAACGGAAGATCTGCTGATTGGGTATACTATTATAGAGCAAGGAGGCGAGCGCCATGAGAGTAATTCCAAAGCTTATAGTAGCGACGGTGCTGACCACAATCTTCTTCCATGGAATCTGCGGGGCTGCTGACATGAAAGATGCCGATAAGTTGTTCGAGGATGGAGCATTCGAGCAAGCGCTCAAGCTCTATGAAGCCGTTTACGAAGAAACCCGGGTTACGGAAACCCGTGAGAAAGCCTTCTTCCGTGTATGCGAGTCCCTGGCCCACCTCTACCGCTATGGTGAGGCGGCTGAGCGGTTGCTGGACAGGGAACCGCCAACCAAACCTGTCCATCTTGCGCGTTTCCTGATTCTCAAGTCCGAGATGCTCAGGAATTTCCAGGACCAGTATTCGTACATCCAGCGTGATGATGTGATCGAGGACGAAGATGGTGATGTATTCCGGCTTACCCGCGGTGAAATACTTGATGAGATACGCGAGGCATATATCGGGTTATGGGATCTGCGTACCCAACTCCTGAAGATGTACACACGCAGGGAAGGCTACTTCCTCGATCTAGAAAATGTCGATTTCGACATGTACCCGACCCTGCTCGACTACCTGATCTTTGCATGGACCAACTACCTCTTGACGGAAGAGGATTCAGACGATTCCGAGGGGGGTATCAAGCCGAGGGCAGAGATTCTCATGGTCGAAGACTTCGACCGCGAGGTCGACCTCAAGGATCCTCCAGCACTGCTTGCGGCTGAACTGATGGAGGAAGCGACCCGCATGAGGGGACGTGGGAGATCAGAGGCGCGCGAGCGCTGGAAGCTGCGGCGGCTCATGCTTCCGCTCAGGTTTCCGCATCTCTTTGATCTGGCCGATCTTGCGCCGGATGAGACCGTGTATGACCACGAAGATCTCCGCGCATACAGAGATGTGATCAAGCAGATCCTGCTGGGGTGGATGGATGGTTTCCAGACGGATGAGGCAAGGGCCGAGGCAGGCTATGAAGTGGTGCAAATACTCAGCGGCGAGGGCAAACTGGTTGAGGCGGTGAACCTCGCGAGAGAGATAGAGCGCAAGTTCGGCGGCACCCACGCCAGCCGTCGTGCCGAAGCTCTCCGCTTGAGGATTGAGATGCCGTCGCTCAGTCTCGGAGTGAAAACGGTCATGCCTCCCGCCAAAGGGGCGCTCACGGTCACGGCAAAGAACCTTAAGCAAGTGCACTTCCGTCTCTACAGGTTGTCCCCCGACGAAGTGAGACGTGAATATACCGATTCCCGGAGTGAAGATTACGGCAGGTCGTATACGAAGTTTGACGGCTGGGCGGACCTCCTCGGCGGGAACTGGATGCGCTATGACTGGGGTAAGAAATGGCTCAAATCATATCTTTCAGGAAGAGACCCGGAAGCGACATGGACACTCAAAACCGGGGACCGGGGGGATTACCAGCAGCTCACGCTGGAAGAAAGCCCGCCGCCGCTTGAAACCGGGATCTATCTCGTATGTGCCTGCGGGGATGAGTCGTTTGAAATCGGTGGCGCGCTTCTGTGCACGAGTTTTCTCAATGTCACCAATCTTGTGCTCATAGGGTCCTCGGGTGTTACCACGAGATCCCTTGATGCCTACTATGCCGTGCTGGATGACGACGGGCCTGCCAGAATTTACGACGATATCTTTCGTTTCTATACGCTGGATGCAAGAACCGGGAGGCCTGTCCCGGGAGCCCATATTGATGTCTGGCCGCACGAGCTGTCTCTGAGCACCGACGACGTCGGATTCGCTGCGTTACCGCGGGCTGTTCACGTGGCGCCCGGTAGTGACAACCACCACAGGATAGATCCGCTTGCCGGGTTCGAGAATTCTCTGTCCTACTGGGGTTACGATCTGGGCTTCGGTTACTATCCTCCCAATCCACTCCGGCTCTTCCTTGAAACGGACAGGCCAATCTACCAGCCGGGTCACACAGTCAAGGCGAAGGTAGTTGTGGTCAGAAGGTGGGCTGAGGGTTTCCGGTCACTTGCTGGAGGACATGACGTAGAGTTCTCGGCCCGGGATACCAACGGCAAGGAGTTCTTCACCGAAACTGTCGCGCTGGGTGAATACGGTACCGCCGCGGTGGAATTCAAGATACCGCACGGCCGCCTCCTCGGAAGATATAGTCTCCGAGCCACGTGCTCAGACGGGCGCTTCGGCAACGATATACATACCAGCTTCTCGGTGGAGGAATACAAGCGGCCGGAGTTCGAGATAGAGCTCAAACCCGCAGAGAAGCCGTGGAGATATGGCCAGGAGGTCGAGATCACCGGTGAGGCCAGCTACTACTTCGGTGGTCCCGTACCGGATGCACCGGTCACGTATCGGATCACGCGCAGGAGTTACATCCCCTACTTCTATCGCTACTGGTTTGGGGAGCACTTCTCAAGTGGTGCAAATGAGATAGCGGCCGGCGAGGTCAAGACCGACAACGACGGCAACTTCCTGATCACGTTTACACCGACACCCCAGCCCAACCAGTATTCCGGCCACATCCCGGATATCACACAGTTCGTGGTCGAGGTCGACGCAAGGGATTCAGGCGGCAGGACGATTGAGGCCCGGGAATCGTATAAAGCTGCAAAGGTTCCCATCTTCCTGGTAATCGAGCCCGACAGAGGATTCTTCCTTGAGAAGGAACGGATCGAAATCACGACAAAGCGGCTGACCGTAAATGATACCCCCGCTCCGGGTGGGAGTACCTATGAGGTCTACACTCTTGCAGATACGATGGATACGCCTGCGGGTGATACGGGTTACAGACCTTACCGGGGTTCCTGGCTCTGGCAGCCGCCGCTTGATGTACAACTCAAGGATGTTCCCAACGGGGACCTGGTCGCCGAAGGGAGCGTCGATCATGACAAGGATGGCGAAGGTCCGATACGTCTGGAATCACTCCCCCAGGGAACATACAGGATAGTCCAGAAATCGACCGCCGACTGGGGTGATGAGGTAAGCCAGGCCAGGATCTTCGTTGTGGCAAGGGACACCGAGACCGCGGTCCCCGTGAATGCTGCTACCGTAACGCTTGTTGAGAGGGATGCGTACAAAACGGGCGAGATGGCCAGGTTCATAATCGGTTCGGGGTTTGGTTCGGGTCAGTACCATGTCGAGATCTGGGGCGGCGAACACCTTATCAGTCGTCACTTCATCGACGGGGACCAGCCTGTAAGACTTATCGAGATTCCGGTGACCGAGCGGATGAAGGGCGGCTTCGGTCTCAAGTGGTTCGGGGTCAAGGACCTTGCCCTCCGCTACGGGCAAACGACGATCTCGGTGCCCTGGGGCGAGAAGAAGCTTGAGGTAACTCTCGAACCCTTCGACGAAGAGCTCAAACCCGGTGAGGAGTACACCTGGGGGGTCAACCTCAGAGATGCCGGGGGGAAGCCGGCCAGGGGTGAAGTGCTTGCGCTGATGTACGACCGTTCTCTGGAATACTATGTGACCGGTCACTCCAGCTGGTTGGATGCACTCTATACGCTGCGGACGTCGCTTTCATGTCACAGCTCGGTGTTTGATCCATCAGTATACTGTTTTCCCATTACCCAGGGGCTGCTCGAGAAGGTGTTACGTTCCTTCAGGCGCTCCCCTGCCGAGCCGTCTCCTCCGGGCCTGCGTACGGCACGGACGTGGGCGGATGGGGGCATCTATCGGAAAGCGGGGAGGTACATACGGGGTGGACGGGCCGACGCGATGGATGAGGTGGGTTCTGTCTCCTTCAATGCCGCCGTGAGTATGCCGATGGCGATGATGGCTGAAGCCGAGGTCCCGCCTATGGCGGACGCACTCGGAGGTGAAGATACCGCGGCGGACGTCAAGACACGCGAGAAGTTCGCCGACACGGCGTTCTTCGAACCGCATATCGTTACAGCGGCAAAGACCGGGAGCGGGCGCTTTACCTTCACAGCGCCGGAGCAGCTCACGAGCTGGAAGATAAAGGTATTTGCGCTGACTACTGACGCCAAAGAGGGCACGCTCGTCGAGGAGACGGTCACCCGCAAGGACCTTATGGTACGTGCTGATATTCCCAGGTTCTTCAGGGAGAAAGACAAGGGCACAATAACCGCGATCGTCCATAACGAGTCCGGCAGGGTGCTCAAGGGCGAGGTGTTCATCGAGGTGACCGAAGACGGTGACAAGATCGATGGGAAGATCAATCTCACCGACACCAGGAAGCACTTCGAAATCAAGCCCCACAGCCTCGAGAGCTTCAACTGGCTGATAGACGTACCCCATGGGGTAACCACGTACAAGGTCAGGGTGGTGGCCGTAACGGATGATCTTTCAGATGCCGAAGAGCGGGAACTCCCGATACTTCCCTCGAGGCAGCGCCTGATCGAATCCGCATTCATCACGCTGTCGGGGAGCGAGACCAAGACACTTGAGATCACGCCTAAGGACGATCCGACCAGGATCAACGAATCTATGGTGCTCCAGATCGATCCGCAATTGGCCTTAAGCATAATAAACACGATCCCGTTCCTGATTGAATACCCCCACGGATGTGTCGAGCAGATCCTCAACAGGTATGTACCCCTAAGCATCGTCAATGAGGTCTACAACAAGTACCCGGCTATCCGTGATGCGCTGGACAAAATCCCCGACCGGAAGACGCTCTCCCCGGCCTGGGAGAAGGACGATCCGAGGCGCTTGATGACACTCATGGAAACGCCGTGGGTCTGGCAATCCGAGGGGCGCCCGGTGCCATGGCCGGTGATCGATATGCTCGATCCGGAGATAGTCAAGCGGCACAAGGAGACAAACCTCTCCCGGTTGCGATCCGCCCAGCTCGCAAACGGCGCCTTCCCGTGGTGGCCCGGGGGTGAGGCCGATCCTTACATGACCCTGTACGTTCTCTCGGGGCTGGCTGAAGCCAGGCGCTATGGCGTCGATGTTCCCCGGGATATGATCGAGATGGCTCTCCGGTACGTAAACTCAAAGATTCCATTGATGCTCGAACCCGAAGAACGCCAGCTTTCACTCGTGGCATTCGCAGCCTATGTCGTCACCTCCTATTCGCCCGAGGAATTCAGCGGGGCGGCCGGTGGCCATAAGGCGGCTGCCTCCTGGGTGGAGTTTCTCGATCGCCACATTTATGCCATGACGCCGTTTGGCAAGGCCTACCTGGCATACACGCATCTCCGTCTGGGTAACGCCCGGCGCGCCGGGGAGTTACTTGATATGGCAATGGACGGCGCACGTGAGGACCCCGTCGCCGGGGTCTACTGGACACCCGAGAAGTACTCCTGGGTGTGGTACTCCGACACTGTCGAAAAACACGCCTTCCTGTTACGCACGTTGCAGGAACTGCGACCGGAGGATGAACGTATTCCCGGCATGGTGCGGTGGCTCCTCTTCAGCCGGAAGGGCACGGTATGGAAGTCGACAAAGGCATCGGTCGCGGCGGTATATGCGCTTCTCGATCATCTCAACCAGAGAGGGGCGCTGGCCAGTGACGAAGCATTCAAAGCCAGGTGGGGGGAAAAGACATATTCCGTTATAGTCAAAGCCGATGACTGGCTGGATGAGCCGATCCGCTGGCATGAGACAGGTTTTGAAATCACACCGGACATGAGCAGTGCAAGAGTGGAGAAGGAGGGTCCTGGAATTGCCTTCGCCAGCCTCACGTGGACGTACTCCACCGACGACCTGCCGGAAGCATCCCAGCCCGGCATGCTCGAGCTGGGGCGCAAGTTCTACAGGAGGGTGAAGGAGGGCGAGGCATACCATCTTAAGCCCATCGATTCCGGAGGTGAGGTTGCGGTCGGTGATGAGGTGGAGGTGCAGCTCAAGATCAATACAAGAAGCCAGTTTGAGTATATGCATCTCAAGGACCTGAAGGCTGCCGGTTTCGAAGCCGAGACGCTCTTGAGCGGGTGGAAGTATGATGCTCTCGGGTTTTATGAGGAACCGCGGCATTCGCTGACCAACTTCTTTATAAGCTGGCTCCCGCATGGAGAATACATCCTGCGTTACAGGTTGCGGCCGACCAAACCGGGAGTCTACAGGATAGGCGCTGCAACGCTCCAGTCGATGTATTCACCGGAAATGACCGCGCATAGCGCCGGCTTCATTATGAAGGTGGTGGACTAGCGCAATTTCTTGGGGTCAGAGCTCAAAAATTGCGCGATCGTGTTGGGATGGGTATCCCGCGCAATTTTTGAGCTCTGACCCCGTCAAATTGTGAGGATTCCCGAAATGGTCAACCTGAGCGACCAAAGGACTTTTCCGAAGGCTCCCAGACGGATACGAGCAGGTAGCCGGGGAGGTTGTTGAGGGGGAAAAGGAGCAGGCTCAGGAGTTCTACAAAGCCGCACCAGGCGAGCCTCAAGAATCGGGATCCAGCGAAGTAGTACTTAAGAAAGTGAAGCTCCGCCATCAAGCCTATACGGTATTCGCTCAGGAGCCTGCCCGGAACATGGTCCACCATACTCTCAAGCGACGCCATCGGGACTTCAAAACCCGGTTGCCACTGCCGGTTACGGTCTGCATGCCGCTTGCCGAGCATGTATATACGCGCCTTTGACGACGGGGCGATCACGACCACTTTGCCACCGGGTCTTGTCACGCGAAGCATCTCGGTCAGGATCTTGATCTGATCGTACTGCTCGAAGTGTTCAATCACCCCGCCGCTCCAGGTGACATCAAATGAATTATCCTTAATCGGCAGGCTGAGGATATCCGCCTGGGCGCTTTCCTGACCGGCGCCGGCCCTCTCAAAGGCCGTCCTTGAAAACCTGATGGCATCCGGGGAAAGATCGAGGAGAAAGACATCCGCTCCTCTCCCGGCGAGTTCGAGTGATACGAGCCCGGTGCCCGAACCGGTTTCAAGAACCTGCTTGCCTCCGGCGTCAGGGATTTCCTTCCGGAGTATGTTTACGACGGTCCGGTAGATGACGTCGCGAGCGAGGATTGACCCTATCCTTCCAGAGGAAACACGGCTTTTTTCCTGCCAGATCTCATCCCAGCGGTCATTGTGTTCCATAACGCCCCCACAATACCAGACAGGTCGGGGCCATGCAATTGGGCATTTCGCAAACGGCCGGCCGGTTTTGCATAGACTTGCGGATATCGGCAGAAACCGGCGGATGCCAGCAGCGGGGAGCGGATATGTCAAGTTCGAGCTGAAATAGCTTGAAGCGGGAAGATACCCATGCTATACTAGGTGAAATTAAACAGTGAGTGAGCACCGATGAAGCCGTTAAAGCGGCTTCTTTTATTATCTGGAGCGTGACAGGACAGCAGTGCCGCGGGCCACAGAGAGGCAGAAGGAGGTTTCACGGCATGAGACGCACGCTTCTTACCCTTGTTTGCCTTGTACTGGTCTCAATCCTCCTTACAGGTGCGGGGACATCACGCGCGGATGTAAGCACATTCACCTATGACGTACCGGAGCCACGGCTCAGGACGCTGGAGGCAGGCGTCTACTACGCAATCGAAGGATTCGGATCGAGCACCACTCCGTACTACCCTGTGCTTCCAACCAAAAAGGTCAACTTTGAGATACCGTTTGCGGCAACCCGTGTACAGGTCACCGTCATACCCGGAGCAAGGCAGTCACTTGGGGCTTTCTCCGACTATCTCATGAGGACACCGCCGCTGCTTCTTGGCGATCCGGACTATGTTCCCCCGGCTGCACCCGAGCAGATCCCCGATCTCATACCGGCCAGGACCTATCGCTATATGGGAGAGAGAATGCTCCGCGGCCATCGCGTGGTCGAGATCGCACTCTCACCGCTCCAGTATATCTCGGGGCAAGGGGAGATCGAGTTCGTTAGATCCTATTCGATTGACGTCACCTACTACATGCCTGTGAGTATGCAGGCATCCGAGAACATGGCGTTCAGAGAGCGCTCGGGGAGTTTTGAGCCCCTCGCAGCCCAGGTAATCGAGAACTACGACGAGGCCAACGACCCTTTGATGGCATCGCCTCCAAGGCCGCTGTACGATCTCAACGATCCGCAGTATGCGATTATCACCACTTCGACTTTTCAGACTCAGGCCGAAACACTTGCTGCCTGGAAGACCAAGAAGGGCGTGCCCACGGGAGTCTACATGCTTTCGTGGATTGAAAGCACCTACTCAGGCTATGACACACAGGAGAAGATAAGAAACTTCCTGCGTCTCGACAGCAGCACCCCGCGGTTCGACTACGTGCTACTGCTCGGGGACAGCAATATCATACCCGCGCGGATGTGTGACAGCGAGGACGGAGATCAGGTGCCGTGCGACTACTACTACTCGGATGTGGTGGATGGCGCGATAGGTGCGTCATACGACTGGGACACGAACGACGACCATGTCTACGGTGAATACCTCGTCGATACTATCACCTGGCTCCCGGACACCTATGTCGGCCGGATAGCCAGCCGCTCTGCCACGGAAGTGGAGACAATAGTCAACAATATCATCTCGTATGAGAAGACCCCGCCCACCGGAAGCTGGCCGAAGCGGGCGGTGTTTGGATCCGCCTTCGCCAACTTCCCCGAGCCGGGTTATGATCCCACCGACATGGCTGCCGTCGCGCAGTGGGTGCAGAGTGATTTTCTCAGCTCCGCCGGCGTAACCTATGAACGGCTCTACGAAACCGGCGGGATTTTCCCCACATCCTACGCCTATGATTACCCGCTAACCGCCACGAATTTCGAAAGCCGCGTGGGTGTTGGCTGTGGCTTTGCCTTCCCCAGCGGTCATGGAAACTACCTCGGCAATTACAGGCTTCTCTGGGCCTGGGATGATGGTGATGGTTACTACCAGGATCCCGAGGGCCAGTGGGAAGACCTCGCAACACAGTCCTACAATCCGCCGACAGGAAACGAGAAACCTTTTGTTCTGGTTGGTGCCTGTCTTGCAGGTGAGTTCGACCGGACCAGCCAGTGCTTCGGGGACTATGTCATTGCAAACTGGGGTATCGGGGCGGTGGCCTCAAGCAGGACCAGCTACTACTGCGTCGGCTGGGATGATCCGGACTGGCCGTGGAACCAGGGTCAGGAGTACAGATGGTGGGAGGAGATCTTCTCGAATGGGAAGACCAGAATGGGCCAGATTCACGGTGACAACAAGTATCACTACGCTATGGACTTCAGCACCCTCTGGTCGGGTGATTATGGTCCGGATATCGATTACGCCTCGCGCAAGAATATGTTCAGCTCGAACCTCTTTGGCGATCCGGAGCTGCCCGTCTGGACCGACAACCCGACATCAATAAGTGTCGTGCATAACGGCACCCTTCCCACCGGTGCGTCACCCTTCGACGTGACGGTAACATCGGGGGCACCTTTAGAAGGTGCCACGGTTTGCCTGTGGAAGGATACCGAGGTCTACATGGTTGGCCAGACCAATGCCTCGGGCGTCGCGAGTTTCACACCCATTCCCACAACGACCGGGACTATGTATGTAACAGTTACGAAACACAATTACATTCCGCATGAAGGCTCGGCCAACGTTCAGGCCGGTGATACCCAGGATCCTGCTGTTACGGTCACCCAGCCCAACGGTGGTGAGACCTGGGCCGTCGACAGTTTCTTCGACATCACCTGGAACGCCACGGACAACGTCGGCGTGACCTCGGTGGATATACTGCTCTCGACCGACGGTGGAGGCACCTACCCGCACACCATATCTGCGGCTGAGGCCAACGACGGTGTGTATCCCTGGCAGGTGGATGTATCACCAACAACCGAAGCGCGTGTCAAGGTTGTCGCGTATGATGCGGCGATGAATAGCGGTGAGGATGAGAGTGACAGCGACTTCGAGATCATCGATAGCACCAATCCGAATGTTACAGTGACGCAGCCCAATGGTGGTGAGACATGGAATGTCGACAGTTTCTTCGACATCACCTGGTCGGCTACCGACAACATGGGCGTGACCTCGGTGGATATACTGCTTTCGAGTGATGGCGGAGCTACCTATCCCTATACGATTGCCACGGGCGAGTCCAATGACGGTGTGTATCCCTGGCAGGTGGATGTAGATCCGACCACTCAAGCGCGTGTGAAGGTTGTGGCCTATGACGCAGCAGGCAATGATGGTGAGGATATAAGTGACGCCGACTTCACTGTAGCCGACGGTACTGATCCCAATGTAACAGTTACCCAACCTAATGGTAGTGAGATCTGGGCCATCGACAGTTTCTTCGACATAACGTGGTCGGCGAGTGACAACGTCGGCGTGACATCAGTGGACATTCTACTCTCGAGTGATGGCGGAGCAACGTATCCTCATACGATTGCCACCGGTGAGTCCAATGATGGCGTGTATCCCTGGCAGGTGGACGTGGCGGCCACGACCCAGGCTCGCGTGAAGGTTGTGGCTTATGACGCTGCGGGCAACGACGGAGAGGATACAAGCGACACCGACTTCACAATCGCTGATGCCACAGATCCCAATGTAACGGTCACGCAACCTGATGGTGGCGAGACCTGGGCCATCGACAGTTTCTTCGATATCACGTGGAACGCAACGGACAACATCGGCGTGACCACAGTCGACATTCTGCTTTCGAGTGACGGTGGTGCAACGTATCCCCATACAATAGCCACAGGCGAGACCGATGACGGGGTGTATCCCTGGCAGGTGGATGTAGCGCCGACAACCCAGGCCCGCGTGAAGGTGATTGCTTATGATGCAGCCGGGAATGACGGTGAAGACATCAGCGATGGCGATTTCACAATTGTTGACGGGGGCTCGCCCTCGGTTACGGTCACGCAGCCCAACGGCGGCGAGATATGGGATATCGGGCTAACTTACGACATCAAGTGGAACGCAACCGACAACATAGGGGTCACCTCGATCAGTATCGTGCTCTCTACCGATGGCGGATCGACGTTCGATGACACCCTGGTAACCGGTGAGGCCAACGACGGCGTGTATCCGTGGCCGGTCGCCTCGCAGGTTACCCTTGCTGCCTGTATCAAGGTGATTGCCTATGACAGTGCAGGCAACGATGGCGAAGACATGAGCGATACCGACTTCGAAGTATGCGATCCGCTGGCCGGAGTGAGTAGGGAAAGAGATATCCCTGCCGGCCTGGTTATCACCGGCAATATGCCGAACCCATTCACGGGCCGGACGACGATCAAGTTCGGTGTCCCTCGCAATGGCTGGGTCGGCATGGCGGTTTACGATGTGTCGGGTCGACTTGTAACAAGGCTTGTTGACGGTTCTCTCACGGCCGGTTATCACGCCGTCGAGTGGACCGGCGATGGTGAAGTCGGGACTGGTGTGTACTTCCTGAAACTCCAGCTCGGACATGACGAAGTGACGCGGAAGGTCGTAATATCTAGATAACGTAGTATCTGTGAGTATCGGGGCAGGTTAGCCTTTACGGGACCTGCCCCTGTCGTATCATACACCGCCACTTCTCCCCCCAACGCTTAATTCCAAGACCTGACTCCGGGGGTTTTACCCACGATTCCAACTTCTCAAGCCCGTCCCCGGTTGGTATAGTTGCGTTAAGGGTGGTGATTGTTCCGTGTTCAGGAGTATAGGCCTCGCTGTATTCATGGTCCTGGTTGGAGCGACCTGCGTGCTTGGGCAGGGGCCCGACACCGTCTGGACAAGAACCTACGGGGGCACAAGGGTCGATCGTGCTTACTGGGTCGACGCGTACGCGCCTCGCGATGTCTATCTTCTCAAGACCGATGCGAACGGGGATACGCTCTGGAAGCGATACTACGGAGGGGATGAGACCGACTATGGCAGGTCGGTTTTTCAGACTTTCCCTGACTCAGGATATGTCATTATCGGGACGTCATCCTCATTTGGGCCGGGGAGGGACGACGTCTATCTTATAAAAACCGATGCCGACGGGGACACTCTCTGGACCAAGACCTATGGCGTCGTCGGAGTGCATGACCATGCCAACTCCGCCCAGCAGACATCAGACGGAGGCTACATCATAGCAGGTGACAAGATCCACGTTTGGGCGGGACACGACCACGACATTTATCTCCTGAGAACCGATGCCGGCGGCGATACGCTCTGCTCGCGTACTCGGTCAGGGAATTGCCGGATGGGAGCTACATTGTCGGCGGCTATTCAGGCCCGGTGGATGAAAGCGATTACGACATTTATCTCATGAAGATTGACGCCGAGGGTGAAAGTCTCTGGACACAGACCTACGGAGGAAACGGCCAGGATTACGGCTATTCAGTTGCCTTATCGCCCGATGGGGGTTTTGTGATTACCGGCCATACCTCATCGTACGGGACCCCGTTTGTGGATCGCTACGATCTCTATCTTATCGGCACCGATGCAAACGGCGATACGCTCTGGACACGTACCTACGGCGGCCCTGAGAATGATTACGGCTACTCGGTTCAGGCGATTCCCGGAGGCGGGTATATAATCGCCGGAGACACATACTCCTTCGGTGCAGGGCAAACGGACATCTATCTCATAAAGACGGATGATATGGGTGACGCCGTCTGGAGCCGCACGTTCGGGTCTTCAGGACTTGATGGTGCACGTTATGTACAGACTACCTCCGATAGTGGTTTCATTCTCGCCGGCCGGACGAGGTCCTTTGGTAGAGGGGACTACGACGTCTACATTCTCAAGGTAAGCGACGACCTTGTCGCACCCGAGTTGATGGTCGGCGTGCTCCAGAATCCCTACATGACGCAGTATCTGGATGTATGCATGATCGCGTCGGAAGAGATTGACCCCGCTACGGTCGAGTTTGAGGTCAATGCCCAGGCGGTTGAGTCCCGGCTCATCGACCCGGAAGAGAACGTGTGGATGGGTGATTTCAAGGTGGCACCGCCGGGTGGGGTCCAGTCGATTGAATGCCGCGCCTCCGACCTCGGGGGTAATAGCGCAGGGGTGATGGCGGACTTCTCTGTCTCGCTTGTGATGGCAGGGGACGGCGGGCGTATCGTGAGCTCTGATGGCCGGGTGAGTATCACCGTAGAGCCGGGTGTGCTTTCAAGAAACACCTATGTCACGGCGTTACCCGCACAGGCGCGTATGAGTTCCACCGCCGGTCCGATTCTGCTTGCCCCGGCAGGCGAACCGCCCTCCGGGTACCACTTCGGCCCGGGTGGGCTGCTTAACGGGAATACGGCTTGCGTGGAATTCACTTATGGTGCTTCCGATTTGGGGCCGGAGGGTTCCCCCGATCAACTCGTTATCGTACACGACCGCGTGGGGCCCCTGGACGCTTACTTTGACCCGGTGAGACAGACCGTGAGTGCCACAACTTACGAGTCGGGTACATTCCATTTGATTCTCGGCGAGCCCGGTGCGGGCAGGCTTGCCGACAACGGTTTCTTAAGTCTGTACGGCAGCTATCCGAGTCCCTTCAGAAAGACAACAACGATACGTTACGAGGTACGGTCGAGACAAAACCTGTGGGTCTCGATATATGATGTGCTTGGCAGGGAGATTGTGCGGCTGCCGGATCGCGGAGCAAGTCCCGGTGTTCGCGAGGTGGTTTGGGACGGTAGATCGGACTCCGGCGATCCGGTTTCAAGCGGCATTTACTTTATAAGGGTTGAGACGGAACACACGACCGCGACAGGCAAGGTGACACTGACACGATGAAAACACACGTATCAAAGCGGACGGTCTGTGTATGAAGATGTTCAGCAGCTTTGCGGTCGTGTTATCGCTGGCAGCCCTGATGGCTATGTTATGGGGCTGTGGTGATAACGGTACCGCACCCGAGCCGACGGCGGCTGAACTCACCGCGGCGGGCTGGCTCAGGTTTGAGACCGGTGACTATCGTAGCGCATTATCGAGATTCGAGCAGGCCACGCGGACGAGTGCGGGCTATGGCGAGGCATACAACGGGATAGGCTGGTGTTGCATTTGGCTTGATTCCCTCGATGCAGCGCTCGACGGTTTTGATCAGGCGATCTCCAATAGCGTTGCGGCCGGCGATCCGCGCGCGGGGAAGTCCGTGGTCTACAGGGACCGGGTACCGCTGGATCTCGAAGCGGCAATCGACTGGGCGGATAGTGCACTTGCAATCGACCCCGGTTATGTCTTTACGCATGACACGACGTTCGACTGGTATGATCTCAGGCTTATTCGGGCGCACAGCTATTTCGAACTCGCACTCTACGATCAGGCCAAGACCGAGATTGACATCCTTAGCCCCGCGAACACCGTCGATCCGGCAGCGGATACATTTGTAGAGGATCTCCTCGCTGAGCTCCAGAGACTCGGAGACGCTTAGGAATCAATCGCTAAGAACCGGGATTGAGAGAATCAACAAGGGCTGCACCGGCGAAGAACTGATAAAGGCAGTTGGCCGCCAGCTCGTGGCCCTCCCTTGTCCAGTGACAGTCCCGAGGGTAGATTATCTGAGTTCCCCCTTCTGCAGACCTCCGGAAGTCGGGACCGAGATCGACAAATGGAATTTCCTCATCCCCCATGGATTCGATCAGCTCCAGAGTCTCATCATACCATCCCCAGGTATTCGGAAGCGGGATCGCAGTAACGACAAGGCGACAGTCTATGTCCGCACAGGCATCGTGCATGGCAACCAGTAGCTTCCACGTCAGTTCTTCCTCGGTTTGCTCAACTTCCGATTGGTCGATGACCTGAATCCGCTCGGCCAGGTCTCGGAAGTGATACCGCGAGATCCGGTCCTTTACGAAGTTGAACAGGTGGGATCTTGCGAAGATCGTAGTGTAGCCGGGTATCCAGGTGACGAATCTCTGGATTCTCCGCGACGGTGTGCGAGGCGCATCGTGTTTCACGAGCCTGCCGCTTTCGAGTGAATAGAGGCCACAGGTTATGTTGTCCCAGAAGTCGGTTCCCTGGGAAAAACAGACAAGTAGAAAGTCGGGGTTGTACTTGTAACCCTCAAGCTGGAAGAATGCCAGCTGATGTGCTGTCCCGGTACTGCCGACCCCACCGTTTAACACCTCCCATCTCTCGGTTTCGTCTTCATCGCCGTTGAGAAGCCGCTCGAGGACCTTCGCGAAGGTCTCCTCAGCCGCGACCCCATAGCCGCATGTGAAGGATCCCCCGAGGCACAGGATCCTTTTGGCCCCCTCAGGCTTGGCATACGGAAACTCGCGATCCCGCAGCCCCCTGGAGTTTATGACAAGATCCATCTCGTACTGGGGGGTGATAACAAAGCCCCTGGAACCGGGAATATGCTTCGTTCCAACCTCCCGGTCCCAGGTATTGACGGTCACCGCGAAGGTTTTCTGGGGCTTGAACATGCGGAGGCAGACCTCAAAGATACCAAGCGTGACTACGACTGTCAGAATTACGATCAGGATGCCGGTGAAAACCGCTTTAGTGCGTGAAGCCACAGTCTCACGCTCCAAGCTAGAACAATGCGTAGATAAAAGGAGCCAGTGCCGAGCCCTCAGTCAGAACGATCAGCGTGCCCATCAATATGAGCAGAACAATGATGGGCGTAAGCCACCATTTCTTGCGCGCTTTCATATACCCAAAGAACTCTCTGGCAACTGATAATTTGCTCATCTTGCTCTGCTCCGTATTTTCTTCAGTGTACCACTATTCCGGCGGTTCAGTCAAGACTAGCGGGAAATTCCTGCTTTATCTCTTCGTGGATTTGCCGGGCTATTATCGCGTGAGCCCTGGCATTTGCGTGCGAGTCCTCGACGCTGATCCAAAGGGATTCGGATTCATAGATACTCAGGGCCGGAAGCATATCGATAAAGGGCACCCCACCTTCTTCAGCGAGATCCCGGATGTAGTTCGTTGCGTAAGTGAAAGGATATGGTCTGAGTCTGCGAAGTTCGGGGAGATTCGCTATAAGCAGGTCGATATGGTTCTCATCGCAAAGGCGAATCAACTCTCTTATCGATTCCCGGTTGGATTCCCGGTCTGGAGCATTCTCCGGGGAATACAGGCTCCGGTAGTAGCTGCTCCAGCCGGACCCGCGGATGAAACGCGACCTCAGTCTAACCAGACGATCGAACAGGAATGAGCAGAAGTAGGAATGTTTGAGTACCGCGCAGCCGATCGCCGACTTCCGACGGGGTACCGGCTCGGTGTCATTGATGAAGTACATCAGGATAACCATGTCCGGGTCGAGACCGAGCCCCTTCCATTTGAACAGCTCAACTTCCATTGTGGAGTTATAATTCCCGGTTCCAAGATTAATCACCTCGTGAGTATTGCCGGTTTGATTCAGTTGTCGCTCAAGAATCTTGGAGAAGAGATCATCAAAAGCGACCCCCCATCCCAGCGTGTGGGAGTCCCCAAGCATCACTATACGCCTGGTGTTCTCCGGCTTAATGATGCTATATTCCGCGTCTCTGAAACCCAGGGAATTCGTGCTGATATCGACCCCGTAGTATGAACCGCTCTTGTTCGGTATGTGGTGAAATGGGAGTGCCTGTCTTTCGAGTGGCAGCTTGAGCTCCGAGGAGTACCTCCACATTTCCATGTTGTAGTTGCTGAAGCGTTCGTAGAATACCCTGACGACGATCTCTCCCCCGATCAGGCAGAAGAGTGCTACGTAACCTGCGAACATGAGGTAACGGAGATATCTTCTTATCAGCCCTGTTCACCTCGCTTAGCCACCAAAGAGCATACCCCACCACAACCTGGTTTTCAACGTTGAAGTGTATCAAGTCACGGCATCCCATCGGGTGGCCAGCGTTGATTTTGCTTGACCCTTCCTGCCTGAAGGCTAGAATCGGGTAAACGCGCGGGATGAAATCCGGAGAATAAGGAGGCAGATCATGAATGAGCATCCGTCCAATGAAAATCCTTCCGAGGATCTTGTTAGGCGATTGAGCCTCAGGGCTGCGGGAAGCGCCGGGTGGATGAAGTTTCTCGGTGTGCTTTCAATTATCCAGGGGATTTTTCTGGTCTTCACGCTCTGGGGTATCCTGATTTGCTGGCTTCCGATATGGATCGGGGTCATTCTCTTCAAGGCTGCGGGAGACGCCGAGATGGCATCCCGTGGTGCTCCCACCCAGCTGGAAGGTTTCCTGGAGAAGATAAACAGGTACTTTCTGATTCAGGGGATCATGGCACTGATCGGGATCATCGTCGGACTCGTATTTCTCTTCATATTCGGCATGGCCGCGATCGTGGGCTTCATGGGAAACGGGTGGGGTTAGCTCCTCCGGGAACTACATGCCCGGGAGCGCAGCCGAGTTCAGGGTGATATTCCGGTCGGAGTACCTGTCCCCGAGAATACGGTAACAGGCGATATAGAAGTGATACTTGTTTATCGATAACCGGACTATGTTGGGCTTGAGCATCCCCGGTTTCGAGATGCGCCTGGTTCCCTCCGCGATTCCGATGATCAGCGACACCCTCGGGTTATAATCCATCTTTCTTAAGGGTGCGACCCAATCGGCAATAGATGCCTCATCCGACTCGCTGTAGCGCCAACCGCCAAATGCCTTGAGATCCTTGACGGTGTCATACGGGTGAGTGTGGAAGTCACCCACGATGTCAACCTGGGGAGAGAAGTGCCTGGCCACGGTCATCTGGGTCTGAAAGCTCCTGGGGTCGAAGGTGACCCTGTCGGGATAACCGCGGGCCCTGAGCTGGGTGTGTATGCTTGAGACATGGATGTACCGGGTCGTATGCTTCCCATGTCCGCGTCGCTTCTCCTCCATGGGCCGGATCGATCCGAAGCAGATACCGTAGGCTTCTGTGAACTTGGCCCCTCGCTTGGGCACCGCGTATGTCTCGAGTGCGACCAGCATGATAGACTCGATCGCCCGGGCATCCAGCCAGACGGTCACATCCTCATGGATCTCATCCACATCATAGGTCCAGGGCGGTTGTGCCTTCTTTATAAGGCTCATGTATTCGTAGACGCTGAAGCGGCAATCAAGCCACAGCTCGTCCAGATGCTTGATCTCGAGGGGATGTACCTGCCAACGCGACGCGATTGTCCGCCGGCCCGTCCGGTAGACGCGGTTTTCATACCATGCTTTGGATAGACGGTAACCGTCATCGGCGAGCTGGCGTTGCATCTTTGTGAGCATCAAGGTAAGCTTCCTGTCGGGCAGTTTCTCCGGTGGGCGCTTGCCTGTCATCAGGGTGGTCATGAGACTCTTGCACAGGTTGTTTCGGATGCGCTTATACCGGCGGTTGCCGTACGTGGCAGCCAGGTATTCGTCCACTCTGCCTTTGTAGCGGCTTATCATCTCTGCGTAGCGCGGTAGCCTTGCCAATTCCGTGTCCTCCCCCACCAGCATTTTATAGAGCCGCCGGGCCGCGAGTCAAGACCGACCTAGCGAATTGGCAGGGACACGTGTGTCTATTTCGCCAAATCGGGCTATATATCATGTTACAGGAGCCTTTCGAATCGATCGTGTCCCTGCGGGTGCAGTTGCTTGAGAGGCGCATAAATACTGGGATTATGGATACCATAGTCCTTGACATGCCAAAATTGATGTGCTATACTTCAAGCGTGTCAAGAAAGTGAGGTGATGCTGAAGTAAGCTTGTTAGAGGTCAGGCTGTAGCGACAGCCTGAGGTAAGGGTTTAGATCAAAGGTGAAGATGTGAACCTCTGGCAAGCGGTCACAACAGAGCTCGTACGATCATCCCTCGGGGAGAGCCTTCTGACGGCCATCCCCGCTTTTTGTATCTGCGCTGCACTTTCGCAGTGGGGCATCCTCCGTGATTCCGGCATACGCCTCAGAAAAAGCCTCGGCCAGCATATTCTCATCGATGACAACATAGCTGAGAAGATAACAAACGAGTTGGGTCTCGGGAACGGGCAGGGCGTGATCGAGATCGGTCCCGGCCTTGGGGCCCTTACCGGCCGGCTCGCGGCGTCGGCCAGGCAAGTCGTGGCCGTTGAGATAGACCGGCGCCTGGCCTCTGTCTTACGTAGCGAAACCGAGGCTACCGGCAGGGTCGAAGTGGCCGAGGCAAATTTCCTCAAGGTTGATCTGGGTGGTCTCATCGCTCCTTACGAAGATGTCACGGATTGGAAAGTCGTGGGGAACCTCCCGTATTACATAACCAGCGCCATCCTGATGCATCTCGTCGACGCGAAGCATCACTTCTCGACTGCTGTACTGACAGTCCAGGAAGAATTCGCCAGACGCATGGTCGCGGGTCCCGGATCAAAGGACTATTCATCGCTGTCGATATATATCCAGTACCATTTCAGACCCGAGGTACTGTTCACCATAAAACCAACAAGTTTTTATCCACGTCCTGACGTACGGTCAGCTGCCGTGCGCTTGGAAGTGCTTGAACGCTATACCCTTGACGTGAGAGACGAGGGGCTTTTCTTTCAGACGATAAGAGCGGCGTTCGGGCAGAGGCGAAAAACCCTGAAGAGCAGCCTCCGGAAGGTACCGGGGCTCACCCCAAAGCTTATTGGCGAGCTCGGCCGTATGTCAGGCGTGGAACTCAGTAACAGACCTGAGGATACCTCGATCCAGCAGTTTGTTGATCTCTCCAACGCCATCAAGGACGTTGTCGGGTGAGGTGGGGGCCAGTGGCACCGGTAATCTTCTTTGCAGTTGTCTTAGTGTTGGTTGGGATAAGTCTGGCGTCGGAGCCGGCTGACAGTGCTGCGGTGGCTGACAGCCTCCAGGCAGGATCACCCGACAGTCTGGCCGGGGAGCAGCCTGACAGCATCTCTCCCGGGGATGAGACGGGACACGACCAGGACGAGGACGAAATCGAAGCCGAGGCAACACGGACCCGGCGAGGCAAACCGCTTTTTCAAGATCCCGGGTCATTGCTGTGGGGCACGCATCCCAAGTACGATGTAACGATAAGCAGGCGCAAAGATGTGACCAACTGGGATGCCAAGATCGCCCTCCAGAGACGGCTGTCCGAAAAGCTCAGTCTCAATCTCAATGCGACCGTGCATGCCCGTGAGAACAGCACACTTAATCGGTCGGACTCAAACGACCGTACGAGCGCGAAGCTCAAGTACACGCTGAATGATGATATCAATTTCGGACTGAGTTACAGCGCTCAAGTCAATGCGTATAGATTCGGACTCGGTGGTGGTGAGCCTCAGGACAGGAAGAAGAAGCAGGACCTGACGGTTTCATCGGAATTTTCCAGGGCATTAACCGATGTGGTGGATGTGACCCTGAAGACGGTTGCGGGTTCTACCGAAAACTCCTTTGCAGATGTGAGGAACCGGGGCTCAAAGCAGGATATAACGGCATCGCTTTCGTATTCTCCCACTGAAGACCTCAAGACCACCGTCAATTACAGCGGGAGGCGGATGCTTCTTGATTCGTCCGTCGACTCGAGCGGCGTGTCGGTATTCACCTCCGAGGACAGGACTCTTACCCAGAACCTGTCGTTCTCGATGAACTACGAAGTGACCCCCGGTATCAAGATCGATTTCGATGCCGCCCGCTCGAGCCAGGAAAAACAGCATCCCGAACCCAAGGAAAAGAAGCAGGAAATGGAAACAAGCGGCACGAGAAGAGCGGGAGTGAAGGCATCGTTCGGGGTGATCGAAAGGGTGACGTGGGATGTGTCCGTCGGGTTCCGAACTTCGAGACGGGAGTTCAAGCTGGGAACAGACAAGAACAACAAGATTGGCAACTCATCCCTGGCCGCCAGTGCCAAGATTCAGGCCTGGAGGGGTGCGCGGTTTAATCTTGGTGGTGGGAGAGAGGTGACCAGGAGCGAGTACACCACGGCAAATACCGGAGACGATATACACAGCTCGCTCAGCCTGAAACTCAGCCAGAATCTCGGGCCGAAAGCCGACCTCAGCATGACGGCGCTGTCCGATATGGTTTCGGTATTCTACGATGACAAGATCGCGACTCCGAAGGACCGTGATCGGCTCAGCAATAGAGTGAGCATGGATCTCAACTACGACCCGCTTGAGAAGATTGCAATGAAGTTGGGTGGGGAATTTTCTGAAGAACAATCGGTTTATGTCAGGGCGGCTGCGTCGGCCAACAACAATACGACGAGGAAGTACAGGGTTTCCGGCAGGTATTCGGTCAAGACATTTCGCAATATAGACATAACCCAGACTTATGACTTGTCCGCTATCTTCACCTACTATCATTTCGGCGAGTCGAAGAACACCCTGGTAAGGAGCTCGAATGTGCAAACCCGGTTTGCGGTTCCCGTCTACCGCGGGCTTAAGACCAGCTTTAATCACAGTTACAAGTTCCAGGATCAGGGTGGCTACCTCAATCTCGGCGGCCGGCGGTCATACAACCGGTCGGCGGAGACGGAAACACACACCCTCAGACTCGGCTGTGATTATAAGCTAGGGAAGTTTCTCACATTGGCGGTAAACCAGTCGTATTTCATGCAGCAGAGCTGGGATTACGAAGATGGCGAGAAAGTCCTCGATTATGAAAGAGTCAGAACCGACATTACTGGAAAGATGGTCTTCAAGTACGATGTCGGGGAAAAGACGAAGATATCGTTGTCGATACAGCAGAATAATAAAGAGGGCACAACTGTTAATAAGGACTTCAAGAGTTACCGAAACATAGAACTAGAGGCTTCCCATGTGTTTTAGAATTGGAGTGGCCGGTATGGTTGTCGCACTCTGTCTGGTTTCATGTGATGCGTTCACCGTCAGGGAAGGTGATGCCCCCACGGGAACGAGCGGTCCGACGGATATCGTGCCGCCGTTTGAACCCACCCTGGTTATCTCAAACCTTATCAATTCGCTTGAGGGCAAGATCGTTACCGAATACAACAAACTCTTTGCCGAAGATTTCGTATTCGTCGCCGATCCGAGCGATGTGCTTGAGCTTGAGAACTTCTATCCGGGCGCGCTCTCGGACTGGGATGCCGAGACGGAACAGCAGGTGGCCCAGCGTCTGCTCGATCAGGGCCAGACTGCGAATATACTGCTCAGTTTCGCTGGAGACGAGGAGAAGGTAGTAACGGAGACCGACAGCATCTATGTGGTTCAAGAGGGTTACCGGCTGAGAATTGTCAACCCTCAGGGGATACTCGAGAGTTATGCCGGAACGGCCATCTTCCACCTGAGGCTTTATGAGGATGGTCTGTGGTACATACATGAATGGGAGGACTTCCGGCTTGAGGCGGATGACGATGATAGACAGACATGGGGGATACTAAAAGGTGAGATTCGATCAACTATCTAAGGAGGTTGGAGAGATGAGATGCGGTGTGTGGGTTCTTCTGGCGATTCTTCTCGGCTTGCTTGCGGCCACGGGGTGCGGGGTCTCGGACAATGGAGGCAACGGTCCCGTAACGGATTACAATAGAAAGACTCCGGACAACCTCCTCAACTTCTTCGGTTATGCTTACGAGGAGGAGGATCCCGAACTCTACGACGAGGCGCTTGATTTCTATTTCGAATTCGAGTTCACCGATGAAGTCGCCGACAGTCTCGGGCTCCCCAAGGACAGCCCGTGGTGGGGCAAAGAAGAGGACAAGGCCTCCACTGAAAACATGTTCGACGATGCCCATGTCAAGAAGATAGAGTTTCATCTGGAGAGGTCCGGAGTCGGGAGCGACTGGGAAGATTGCTGGCGTGAGTTCATTACGGACGATCCGCCGGAGACAACGCTTATCCAGGGCGTCTGTGAGATTTTCGAGCCCGAGATCAAGGTCTACATAGAGGAACCGGGGGAGGAAGAGCGAATCCTCTGGGTTCACGAGAGCCTACTGGATATAATGGTCAGACCTGATCCAGAGCAGCCGGAACTCTGGACGATACTGAGAATCAAGGAGACCAAGAAGAACCCGTTTGCTGCGTCGACCCAGCTATCCGAGATCAAGACAAGAGGGCTCTAACAAGAATTGATGTCTCGCCGGAAGGAACCGCACCGTAGAGGTCCGCTAAGCCTGAAATCTATCCTCATAATCATCCTTGTGTTCACTGTTACCGTTGTTGCGTATGCGATGCGGCAACCCGTACGCGGGATTTTCGTGCGGGATGAACGCGCGGATGCAGCAGTGCTCAATGCGGCGATAGACAGTGTGTGCGCAGCCATAGAACCGGCGAAGTCCTCGACCTCGACCCTTGTTCTGGGGGAGCATGATGTGACCTGTGATCTGCTTGAACTCTCGCGGGAAGCCTCTGTCTTCAGGGCCAATCACGAGATCACCCGCGCAGTTGAAAAAGCTGGAGGTCGGATAGCCTATGGCTTAGATTCTAGTGATGAGAAGCGGCGCTGGCGGACTGTGACACTGGGCATATCGGATGGTGACAGCCTTATCCGTGAGGTCAGGCTTAAGAAGCGTATGCGATAGCGGAGGTACGGTCAAATGGTGAGGCTTGCGGTAAACGTTGATCATGTTGCCAATGTCAGACAGGCGCGAGGAATCGATATTCCCGATCCGGTCACCGCAGCGCTGCTGGTCGAGCTTGCCGGAGCTCACGGCATAGTCGTCCATCTCAGGGAAGACAGACGACACATACAGGACCGGGATGTCAGGATCCTGAGACAGGTGATAAAGACCAGGCTCAACCTGGAAATGGCCGCTACGACCGAGATGATAGGAATTGCAAGAGAGATCCTCCCCGATATTGTCACACTTGTACCCGAGAAACGACAGGAGCTCACCACCGAAGGCGGGCTTGACGTCAAGGGTAACTTCGCGGATCTGGAAAAGGCCATCGGCGAACTCACCGGTGCCGGTATTGCTGTGAGTGCATTCGTCGATCCTGAAGTTGCGCAGATAAAAGCGTCGATCGAGGCGGGTGCCGCAATAGTCGAGTTACATACCGGGACATACGCTGAAGCCAGGGATGCTGAAGCAAAGGCGATAGAGATAGAGAAAATCGCCAAAGCGGCAACGTTTGCCTCCAAGGGCGGACTGAAAGTCAGTGCCGGACATGGGCTCAACTACAGGAACATTGGTGGAATGTCCGGGATTAAAGAGATAGAGGAGATGAGCATAGGGCACAGCATCGTCGCCCGTGCGATCATGGTCGGGATGACCCAGGCTGTAAGGGAAATGCTGGCGCTGATGGGATAGTGGGGAGGAATGAAATGGCGGATACTGGACGGACTTACCGCCGGCAGATCGTAGTAATGCTACTGATCGCAGGTTGTCTGGTTGGCGGGGCGGTTGGCCGGTGCCACGCCGGTCCGACCAATGCCGATTTCCGGTCTCTCGATCTCAAAGAAAAACCCCTCAAGATCCACGCCAAAGAGGACGGGTGGGGTGAACTTCCCGCTCTGGCGATTACACCTGAATTTGCATATGTAGCCTATGATGTCCGCGAGGGATACGAGAGTCATGTCTACCTCGCGAGAATTCCCAGAGGCGACAGCGGGGCAGCGATAGAGCGTATCCGGATCGATGTCGATGGTGAGATCGAATTCGCACCATCGGTCGCCGTAGATGATCGTGGCGGGATCTGGGTGGCATGGAGTTCATACAGGAATGGTCAATGGACGATAAGGGCAACCTACGTGACGAGTATGCAGCCTTCCCGGGAAATTACGATCTCGACGGCGGCGGGTTTTGACAGTCAGGTCAAAGTAGCTCTGATCGAAGGGACGACCTGGTTCGTATACACTCGCTGGGACGAAGGAGTTTATCGCGTAGTGGCAAACAGGTATGAAGCCGGTGTGGGCCGGCCATTCACGGTCCATGAGAGTGAGAACCCGGTCTCGCGGCCTGATTTTCATCTACTTGACGCGGACCGCGCCCTTGTGGTCTGGGATGAATATGATGGGGGGCTGTTCAGAATCAAAGCAAGAGAGGTTATCCAGGACGAGCTTAAGCAGGTTGAGGATCTCTGCGGGGACGGCTATGCACACAACTGGGAGCCGCACATAGCTGGTACCGGTGAAAACACCATTGTTACCTGGCACAGGGTTCCCGGTGGAAGTGACAGATGCCAACCCGCCGCGGCCCTGCCGGGGATGATCGGTCTCGAAGACGGGATAGACAACCCGGGTGATCGTGAGACCTGGCGGGTACGCTGCTTTGCCGATGGTGATGGGAACACCTGGATTGCCTGGGCGTCGAGGTTCATGTATCGCAGCACCAGGTTTTATATGCGAAGACTCGGTGAGAACGGTATGAGCCAGACCTGCAAGGTCGATTTCCGGATGCAGAAGAACTTCATCAACTGGTTTGACTGTGTGTGTGACGACCGGCTTGTGCTGATCTGGGAGTACTCAGGATCGATTTTTCTGAATGAATTCGTCCTTCCCAACCTCAAAGAGGTCGGATTTCCATCCGCCCGATCCGAGATGGCAGACAGCAATCAAGCCGGGTGGAGAATAATCGCTCCGGAGCAAGCGCAGTATTCAATCGACTACAGAGGAGAGAATCTGAGCGTCTATTTCGGTGATCACCATAATCATACCTCGTTCTCCGACGGCAGGGCCTACCCGGATGTATCGATGCTACTTGCAAGGGATCACCGTGGTCTCGATTTCATCTGTGTGACGGATCACGACAACACGCTCACCCCCGGTGAGTTCGCATGGTATAAGACAGTGGCCGACATACTTACCGAAGGCGACTATGTATGCCTGCATGGCTATGAAGCAAGCAAGGGTTGGGCACAACATGACTTCGGGCACTGGAATATGCTCTATCCAGGTGATGGAGACGTGTTTCGATATGAGGACGGGATGACACCGGCCGCCCTCCAGGGGTATGCAGTAGAGCACGATGCGGTTCTCGTACCGCATCATGTTGCCCAGAAGTTTGCACCCTACGACTGGGATTACTTCAACCCCGCCGCCGAACCGGTTGTGGAGATGTGTTCGGTCCACGGTATTTTCGAAAGCATGAAGGGCAACGAAGAAGAACGGGACAAGGTAGAGGGAAAGTTCGTACAGGACGGACTTGCGCGTGGTTACAGGTTCGGGTTCATCGCAGGCAGCGATTTCCACAACTGCTTCACGGCCTTGAGTGAAGAAGCCGGGCTTACCGGTGTGTACGCGACATCGCTGACATCCGAGTCCATTTTTGAGGCGATGAAGAAGCGGAGGACATTCGCCCTTACCGGAGGCCGTATCGTTGTCGACTTCAGGTGTAACGGGCACCTGATGGGAGAAGTAATAGAGGGAGCCAGCGGACTCAGATTCACAGGCCACGCGGCATCCCCGGATTCACTTGTGTCCGTAGAGATAATCAGCGCGAGAGAGACGGTCTTTCAGCAAGTCTCCCGGCGACAGGAGATTTCATTCGAGTGGGAAACCCGGGCACCCGATTCAGCGGCCTATTACTACCTGCGTGCACTGACCACTAAGGGAGACTACGCCTGGTCCAGCCCAATCTGGATAGACCCCAGCCGATAAGAGCCCCTGCGTATATCGCAAGCAAAGCATTCACCGGAAGCAGAAAACGCAGTCTTGCCAGGGTCATCGCGTGCAGAAGAATGAAGTAGACCACGGTAATGATGAGCAGGGTTCTCCGGTGGGCTTGATGTTCGAACCTCACGATCCCGATGATACCACCGGCGGTTATCAGCCAGAAGGTGACGGGAACGAGAATTGCGAGCACCCGCTTAAGCACAGTGCTCTGCCTGCTACCTCCGCCATATTGTATGGCCGAGAGGGCATTGTGTGCGGGTTGGCGGGAAGTATCAAACAACCTGGGGAGAATCGTTCCCATACGTTTGATGTGAAATGCCGGATCTTCCCGGAGGTATTCCCGCCAGCGCCTCATGCCTTCCCTTTGTCTCTCGGCCTGGCTCCCCCATGACTCCCACTCGTGAGTCACCTCCTGTAACTTTTTACCTGAAGTTATAAGATACAGGTTGAACGCGGCGGCATTGTCGACCGGAATGAACGCCTTGTGGACAACAGCGTTACGGATCGTCCATGGCGATATCGTAACCAGAAGCATGACGACGAGCAGGGCCGCACTGCCGAAATTCCTTCGGGAGAACCTCCCGCTCTGCGATTTCCGAAACACAAGCCAGACCGCGATGACCAGCGTGAACAAAAGCGATGTGGACCTTGCAAGTGTTGCCAGGCCCGAGAAGATACCGGCAACAGCCATATCCGACGACCGCTCCGACTTCACCGCCTTCTCAAGCAGGAAAAACGAAACCAGGAAGAGAGGTATGTAGAGAATCTCGGTCAGGAACCTTGTATAGGTCCATATCAAGGCCGGATAGACTGCAAGCAGGAAAGCACCGGCAAGCCCCGCGAACGGGGTAACATATCTCTTTCCCAGAAAAGCCACTCCGGCGATCACCGCACCTCTCAGAATGCTCTCGACGAGGAGCACGGCCCCGAAACCCGTTCCCACAAGTTTAAAGATCCCCGCAAGCAAGAGCGGGTAGAGCGGAGGACGGATTATATAACCGTCCTGGTAAACGCCCCCTGCAATTCCCTCGGCGAGCGGGAAGTAGTAGTTCTCATCGAATCTGAGAACAGGGGGGCGTGTATAGATGTAAGCCAGAATGGAAATAGCGGTTCCAAGCGCCGCGATAACCAGTGTTTGCAGCCAGAAGCCACGGGATCGGACATGGTTTGGCATGTGCATCGGTGACT
>JALGZP010000138.1 GCA_025774845.1 bacterium | reverse complement strand
CTCTCGGCATGACCGACTCCTTTCCCTGTGCCACCGCACTCCCCTTCAATTTGGTGACTGGTACCTAATTACAGACACAGTTAGTAAACTGTCACCAAATTCGTGTCACCGGACTATAAGCATCTTCCTTGTGGCGGTGAAGCGGCCGGCGGCCATCTTGTAGAAGTATATGCCGTCGGCGACCTGCCTTCCGGATGAGTTTCTGCCGTTCCAGGAAACGGAGTAACGTCCTGGGGCCATTCGCTTGTTGACCAGGGTCCGGATGAGGCGGCCCTCGTTGTTATAGACCTTGATTTGAACAGGGCCGGCGGATGTTGTGAAGTGCCCACTTGAAGCCGCGGGGCTCCGGCAGATCAGGTGTTTCACCCACCCCGGCCAGGTTGGGCGTGAGACCAAAGATATCTTCAAGTATAACTCTGACGAGTTCAACGCGGCCCACCTCCCAGCCGGAGGCGAAGGTTCCGCCATTACAGTAACCCGTCCCTGCAAGGTCGAAATTGAAGAAGACAGACTGGCCGGCACCGTTACTCTCAACGTATACTGCTCCGTCGGCATCAGGAACGTCGGGATCAACCGCCATAAGAAGACGTTGAGCCGTGTAGCCCGCAGGCGGAGTGGTTCGAGTCTTCACCCAACACATGTCTCTGTACTCGGGGCAGAACCTGTGGATCGCGAGTGTGTCGAGTGCGACCGCGGTCGGTACACCGAAGACATCCACGCTGTCCACCGGCTCGAACTCCACGGAGGGCCTCTCATCCGGCCCCACCATCTCCTGCAGGTACTCAGCCCCGAGTATGCCCTCGAAGAAATCCCCCGCCAATGAATCACAGCCCCAGCCACCGATACCCGGTTCTGCGAGCTCCTCCGCGACGATATCACCGCATATGATCGTCTTGCCCCCACCTGCCAGATAGCTTTCCAGAGCGGCCTGGGCAACGCTATCATACGGGCAGGCGTAGAAGTCGTATGCCATGCCATGGAACCAGACCACCGCATCGTAGCTACTGAAGTCGGTCGGTTGAATGCGGACCTTCCCACCGGCATTCTGGATGTCGTACCTGTCGGGGGGGTAACCGGCATCGGTGAGCACTTCATTGTAGAGATCTGAAAGCACGGTCTTTACCGTAGCCGAACCTGTGCATGGCGACACATCATAGACCTGATCACCGGCTCCATCCACAAGCAGGATCTTCGCGTAGGCATAGTCGGACGGATACAGAGGCAGGACGGAGAAGTCGAGATAATTGTCAACGGTCCCCGTATGCCCTGGATGACCTGGATCGGCCTTGGCGGGGAAATACTCTTCCTGTGCAAGGCCGTCCGTTACCTTGACATAGTACCATACAGTGGTTCCCGAATCCCATTCTGCAAGGCTGAAGTCACCCGGGCAGAATGTGCCGTAGTAGGTCCCGCCCCAGGTCGGATGATCGGGGTCAAACAACTCATCAAGCGTCATTGACTTGGTGACCCAGCCACTTCCCTCATTGAATGAGCCCACAAGCTCCACCGTCGACACCCCATCCCGTTCGATCACATCCAGGTTGAACTGCTTTTCCCTCGGTAAGGCGGTGCCGCCGGTATAATGGGTCACCGTGTCGGGGTCGTACTCCATGAAGAACGAGTTGTAGCCGCAGATCCCGGTGAGGAAGGTGTCATGCAGGAGATCGGCCGGTCGTGTGCTGAACTGGGTTACATGACCGTCAAAGAAGCCGACTGAGATGTTGTCGATGTGAAGATCACTGTCCCTGTGCTGGCCTCGGCAGAATTCCCACCACCGTGACACATCCCGGAAATCGAACGCAAACTGGAGTGAATCCTGCGTGGCGCCGTATAGCGCCGTCACTTCCTGTTCCTTATCGATGTTCCAGTGGAGTGAATTGTAACAATACGCGCAAGGGTCGGGGTCAGTCCAGGTGCACCAGCGTCCAGCGGTAACATCATAGAACCTGACCCGACTGTTCCACATGTCACAGCTGGTCGATATAGTATTGAAGTGAAAGTCATACTGAACGACGCATCCCGTGTTTTGAATCGGGATGGCAGGGGTCATGAGCGAGTAGGACCACCCGTTTCTCCAGGTTGCGCCCGCGGGAAATCCGGTATCGGGCCGCGCCTTATAGACCACCGATGAGTCCATGCCGCAGCCCTGAACGTTCCCTCCGTCACCGCCTTCATAGAGAGGATCAGGATCGTGCACCATACGCCACCCGTCTATGAGTCCCTCATAGTCAGGGAAGCTCCAGTGCTGGGGATCGGCAACGCCGGTCTCAAAGTCTTCTGTGAATTCGTCAGGACCGTTATCAACTCGGATATTGTCGATCCAGGCGCCGCCGTCGGTGTCGAAGTAGTCTGCGTCGCTCTTGTACATATCCGTCACGAAACGCCATCTGAGACGAAGAGGCTCACCGAAGTCGAGTTTCCACGTGCTGTGGCCCGAGTACGTTCCGTCGTAGGTACCGCCCTGGTGGAGCAACTTGCCGATTGAGTGGTCGTAGATAAAGGCGAAGGAACCCTTACCAGCAGGGGATTCTCCTGGGCGGAGCCTGCTCCAGTCGGTCCCGTCCCAGAGCCAAGTATCCGAGAGGAATTGTTCCTCCTCATCATTAATGCGGTAACCTCCATGCATCACAATGCCACCCAGACGCGGATCATAAGCAATCCCATGCTGGTAGCGACGGCGGGGCTCGGTAGCTGGAAACCTCTCGGTCCAGTTTGTGCCGTCCCATTCCCAGATCTCTCTGGACACCTCTTCGGGCGCCGTGAGCCCGCCGAAGAGAACGGTGACATGGCGGATGGGATCATAGGCAAGACCGTTCCCACCGAGCAGGACGCGATCGGTTGGAGATGTCGCAGGGAAACGCTGAATCCAGTCCACGCCGTTCCATTCCCAGGTATCTCCCAGGTCGCCCCCGATTCCCTCGCCTCCGAAGAGAACAATCACGTGACGTACCGAATCGTAAGCCATACCGTGACCATAACGGTCCGGAGGGCGATGCGCCGGTGAGAGCTCGCGCCAGTCGGTGCCGTCCCACACCCAGGTGTCGTCATGAAGATAGGTCCCATCCTCACCGCCGAAGAGCACCGAATGGCTGCTATCCGGGAAGTAGACCATCTGGTGGCCTGCGCGCGCACCGGGGTTAGTAGCTGGAGACATATCAACCCAGGTCGAATCGTCCCACTCGTAGGTGTCGCTCTCGTAATCAGGAAACATGCCGAGATCGCTCACACCGCCGAAGATCACGACCCTGCCCCGGTCGGAGTCATAGGCCGCATCATGTCGGAAGCGATAAGGTCCGTCTTCAAGCTGGTACCAGCTGAAGCCGGTCACCCCTGCCAGGTCCTCAGCATGGATTGTATCGTGGAAGGCGGGACTCCCCGGCACCGATCTCGTCTGCCAGCCGAGCGCACCAAAAAGGTCGTCGTCACCATTGTCGAAGTAATCCGATGAGGGCTCTACGGGACATGTTTCGATACACTGTCCGCCACCGTTGTCGCTCACCGCCGTGAAGCTTGCGAGATTCTCCCAGGTTTCGCCGTCAAAGTACTCGGCGTGGAGGAAGTCGTAGTTGCACTCGATATCGTACCGTACATCGAATTCGAGGATAACTCCATCAGTGTAGGCGAAGATCCCGGGCAAGGTCAGCTGGACAATACAGTTCCAGTTGTTGCCGTAGCCGGGAGCGGACTCCTGCCATGTTCCACATTCAACAGGCTGCCCTTCCCAGAGCGTATCGGAACCGCACCACAGGGCATAGGTCCCTGTGTAGGTCTCCTCACGCACCCTGTAGGTGTCAACATGCCAGTAGTTGATCCCCAGGTCCGAGGGTTGGATGGTCATATCCCTGTGACTGAGGCATCTGCTGTTCCACGGTGCCAGCGAACCGCAGGAGTCACCCGCACCACCGTTACCCTCGAGGCACAGGGTCTCAGAGCCGTCGGGACCGCCTGTGGCTTCCCCGCCGTGGCCGCCGTTGGGATCTCCCGGGCAGGATGACTCATCGGGGTGAAACTCGATCCAGGTGGTATCTCCCATCTGCATGATTAAGGGCGGGCCGCTCGTCCGGCCCTCCGTGAGCCGGCCGGTGGCCGGAGGAGGGGTTTCAGCCGGTGGTCTGGATCCCAGAATCATCGGAGCGATTCCCAAAACAA
>JALGZP010000016.1 GCA_025774845.1 bacterium | reverse complement strand
ATTGACTTAGTAGCCTTTGTATGAAATAATACTTTCCATGGATGCTCAGAGTTTGTTTGATGCACGTTGCATGGGGGGGTGCTCATGCAAGCTGTGCGATTAAGGGTGGCACGCCTTTTTGGGAAAAGGAGGAATGATCTATGCGGCTTCTCATGTTTTGCGCAGTTGCTCTTGCTCTGAGTTTCGCGTTTGCGGCATCCGGCTCGGCGGCGATTGTCACGGTTACGGCAAGTGGGTTCTCGGGCTGCACTCCCGGCGCTTCGGCTCATTGTCCGACAGGTGGCGCGTTTTTGGACACTATTCGGGTGGATGTGGCCGATCCTGGCGCACCGCTAGGAACGACTATAATCTGTACGGCGATTCCGCAGGCCCCCATTTGCTTTTGTCCGGGCACGAATCCTCAGACTCGGATGATAGATGCCAGCGGACCGTTCGTCACCTTCACATACACCCTGCTGGGGGGGTGTGGGAACATCAGTTTCGCTGTGGAATCGACGTACAGCGGAACGGCGTTCACACCTCCGACCTTTGTCGTCAGTCCCGACATAGACGGTGACTGCCAGGTGAGTCTTGCTGATTTCATCCACTTTGCAGGCAGCTACCAGACCGCCGATCCCTGCTGCGATTACGACTGTAGCGGCACTGTGGGTCTCGTCGATTTCGTCACATTTGCCAACCACTACCTGGATGGCTGCTAGAAGGCAAGGAACGGTAATTCCGTACCAGCTTACAAATTCTTCATACCTTGCCGCACTAATTTGTAAGCTGGTACCGAATTATGGGTTACTCGTACCTCTTGAGCAGACCGGTTCGCTCGTTAAAGTCCTTTATGCGACTGTCCCACTCCTTGAAAGAAGTGAGATGGACTTTCCAGTAGACGTCGTCATACCACTGGGCATCGAGTTCCTCCACGGTCTTACCCTGCTGCTCAATCCACGTGAAGTACTTAAGATTGTGCATGCGTTTCCGGTCCCAGTAGGAAAGCTCCAGGAGCCAGTCGAACGTCTGACCCGCCAGGCAGAGCTCGAAGTCCCGTGCCGCATCCAACTCGGAGTAGTCGCCGAACTCGTCGTGAAGTTCCTTGAGTCTCGACTGGTAGAGCTCCATCGAGTCGGTTGCGATCGTAAAGAGCATGTCGTTTTCGTTCATCTCGTAGTACTTAGCCATCTTTATGGTACCCAGGAGATTGGCCACGGACGAGATCCCGAAGAGATCGAGTTTGTCTATGAGGGTCTTATCGACACCCATCTTGGCGAGGTATTTCTTTCCGGTCGGTTCATTGAAGAGACGTATAAGACGGACGCAATGATCGTCATCTATACTCGCCACCATGTCCATATTCTTCATGTTGTGAACCCACGGCACGTGCTTGTCGCCGATTCCCTCTATCCTGTGCGCGCCGAAGCCGTTCAGAAGCAGAGTTGGACACTGCTGCGCCTCTCCCGCACACACTTTGACCTGCGGGAACTGCTTCCTGAGGTAATCGGTACATCCGAGTGTGCCCGCGGAACCCTGGGTAAGGAAGACTCCTGAGAACCTCGCCTGACCCTTCCTCTCCTGTTCGAAGACCTCCTCCATCGCAGGTCCGGTCACGGCATAATGCCAGATTGGGTTACCCATCTGCTCGAACTGGTTAAGAACAACGATCTCATCCGGCCGCTCGCTCTTAAGTTCGTGGGTCTTGTCGTAGACTTCCTTGACATTGCTTTCACTTCCCGGGGTTGCATGAATCTCCGCACCCACTTCTTCAAGCCACTCGAAGCGCTCTCTCGACATACCCTCCGGCAGCACCGCGATCGCCGGACATCCCAGGAGATAGGAGTTATACGCTCCACCGCGGCAGTAATTTCCCGTTGAAGGCCAGAGGGCTTTCTGGGTCGTCGGATCGAACTCGCCACGCACGAGTTTCTCTACCAGCGGCCCGAAGGTCGCACCCACCTTATGAGAGCCCGTTGGAAAGAACTTACCCAGGAGAATTATGATCCTCGCCTTAACACCACTGAGTTCGCTGGGGATCTCAAGGAAGTTGACACCGCCGAAACCTCCGCCGTGTTTCACCGGCTCATTCTTCCAGGTTATCCTGAAGAGGTTTCTCGAGTGAAGATCCCAGAGTCCGACGTTCTTAAGCTCGTCCTTTATACCCTGGGGGATCTTGTCAGGGTTTCTCATCTGATCATAGGTGGGGATTATGATATCCCTCTCCCTGCACTGCCTCACGGTGTTCTCAAGCACCTGTTCCTTTGTGGTCATGTGGATCAGCTCCTTTCCAGCCTGCTTTGATCTTAAGTGAATCTAATAATGTCGTGAACTGAAATCAAATGCTACGAATACCTGGTGGGACAGCCATATCGTGACCGGGCGGTCTTGACATCACGCCGCGGTTCATTATAATCACCTTATTGCAGTCATCCCCCACGATTGTGCTGGATGATCACTCAGCCAGCCCGGGATGGCCGTAGCGGGTGGACCAACACTTGAGTTCGGGAGTAAGCGGAAAGGGTATCGATCATGAGAACAGACAGTTTCAGAGGCAAAGACTACATGACCTTGCGGGACTGGGACAAGGAACAGGTTGAGACCATGCTTGATGTCGCATTCGACCTCAAGCGCAGGTTTGCACTGCGTGAGCCCCACGATCATCTGCTGCGTGCGCAGACCCTGTTCATGATTTTCTACAACCAGAGCCTGCGTACCCGGAACACGTTTGAAGCCGGTATGACACAGCTCGGCGGGCACGCCCACTTCCTGGATCCGTCCAAGATCTATACACCCGCGCTTGAGGGAAAGGAAATCGCCTATATCACCGAGCGTGTCTCGGACGTGGCCAGGGTTCTGAGCCGCACAGGTGATGGGATCGCGATACGCTGTTACGGCGACCCGGTGGACTGGGAGTACGGCGGTGCGCATGAGATGATGCAGGAATTCGCCCGCTGGTCGGACATACCCATCATAAACATGGAATGCGACAAGTATCATCCATGCCAGGCGCTGGCGGATGTGATGACTGTCAAAGAGAAGTTCGGAACCTTCAAAGGGACCAAGTTCGTCATGAGCTGGGCCTATAGCCCCAGTGTTCACAAGCCCCGTGCGGTTCCCCAGAGCGTTATCATAGCGGCGTCGCTTATGGGATGTGAAACGGTGCTCGCTCATCCGCCGGAGATGGAGCTCGATCCCGAAATCATCGCCGCGTGTGAAGCCAATGCGAAGATGAACCGTACCACCTTCAGCGTCACAAACGATTTTGAATCGGCGTTTGAAGGGGCGCATGTGGTCTATCCCAAGGCATGGGCCGCCACTTCGATCTTCCCGCCCCCGGTAGGCGAGAACGACCCTGATAAGACACTCGAGATCTTCAACAAATACAAGAACTGGAAGATGACCTCTGAGCTGATGGAGACCGCGGACCAGGAAGCGATCTACATGCACTGCCTGCCGGCAGACCGCGGCTTTGAAGTCAACAATGACGTCATGGACCGGACCGATGTCAAGAGCGGGTGGAGGTCTGCGATATTCGATGAGGCCGAGAACCGGCTGCATGCGCACAAGGCGATCATGACACTCCTGATGGGAGGGAAATAGATACCGTGACTCTAAAGGGACGCGATCTGGTTACGACCCAGGACTGGTCGCATGAGGAGTTGTTGGCGGCGCTTGATCTGGCCGTCAAGATGAAGGGCGACCGTTACGGCTATACGAATGTCCTTAAGGACCGCACCTTCTTCATGTTCTTCTACAACCCGTCGGTCCGGACACGGCAGAGCTTTGAGTGTGCGGCGACCGAACTCGGGGGACATGCGCAGTTTCTTGAACCTAAGAGCATGCGTCTTAAGACGGCGACGACCGCCGGAGAGACGATCGAGGACGCGGCCCGGGTGATGAGCCGGTACGCCTGCGGGCTGGGGATAAGGATCCTTGAAGACAAGGTAAGCGCATATGGTGAAGGTGAGGAGTTGATCCGCGAGTATGCCCAGTGGGCCGAAATACCTGTGGTTTCGATGGCGCATGACAAGTTCCATCCATGCCAGGGACTGGCGGACATTATGGGGTGGATCGAGTGGCTTACTCCTGGAGGCGGGTTCGACCCGGCAGCCGTGAAGGGTAAGAAGCTCCTTGTCACGTGGGGTCACGGAGCACTCGCTCGTTCGCTGTGCAGTATTCAGGAGGCCATGCTCATAGGCTCCCGCTTCGGTATGGATGTGACTGTTGCTGCTCCCGAGGGGTATGATCTCGACGGGGAAATCATCAAATGGACGCACGAGAACTGCAAGGCCAACGGTGCGACGCTTGCGACCACGAATGATGTTGAAGCGGGTTACAAGGGCGCCCATGTTGTGTATTCACGTAACTGGATGAGCCCCAGGGCATACATCGATGGTGAGTTCCAGAAGCAGCAGGAGATCGAGAAGGCGCTGAAACATACGGATTGGATTTGTGACGCCCCCAAAATGGCGCTCACCGAGGATGCGATCTTCACCCACCCCATGCCTATCGACAGGGGCCATGAGGTGACCGATGACGTTGCCAGCGGTGAAAGATCATGCATCTATGATGTTGCGGAGAACCGGCTTCACGCCCAGAAGGCCGTAATGGCGCTTACGATGGGAGAGGTGAAACCTGAATGACGGCTCCTGACAGCAAAGACAAACTCGCGGTTGTCGCCATCGGTGGAAATTCACTGATATCGGACAAGTCGCACATGACGGTCCAGGACCAGTACGCCGCAGCCCACGAGACCTGCATTCACATCGCCGACATGATCGAGCACGGGTGGACGGTCGCGATCACGCACGGTAACGGTCCCCAGGTGGGTTTCATTCTTCGGCGCTCGGAGCTTTCCGCCCATGAGTTGCATGAAGTGCCGCTCGATGCCTGTGACGCCGATACCCAGGGTTCGATAGGCTATGCAATACAGCAGAATCTCTATAATGAGTTCAGACGCCGTGGTATGAAGCGCACTGTTGCCACCGTGGTCACCCAGGTTGAGGTCGACCCTCGTGATCCGGCGTTTGAGAATCCAGCGAAACCGATAGGCGCGTTCATGACTGAGGAAGTAGCCCGGGCCAAGCAGAAAAGTGATGGCTGGAATGTTTGCATGGATGCCGGTCGTGGCTGGCGGCGCGTAGTGCCGTCCCCCAAGCCCATACGCATTGTGGAGGAAGCCGCTATCGGGAACCTCTTAGATGCGGGCATGATCGTGGTGGCAGCGGGCGGTGGAGGCATTCCCGTTGTCGCAGATGAGGAAGGCAACCTCAAGGGCACGGCGGCGGTGATCGACAAGGATTACACCTCATCGCTTCTTGCCCGGCGAATAGGGGCCGATCTGCTCCTGGTTGCGACTGCCGTTGAGCAGGTGTATCTCAACTTCGGCAAACCGGACCAGAAACCGGTGGACCGCCTGACTGTTGTCGAGGCCAAAGAATATCTCGCAGCCGGGAGTCACTTCTCGGAAGGCAGTATGGCGCCGAAGATCCGGGCAATCATCGAGTTCCTGGAGCACGGCGGCAAGAAGGTGATAGTCACCGACCCACCCAGCATCGAAAAAGCCCTCCAGGGCGAGACCGGCACCCACTTCACCCCATAATTCAGTGACAGTTTAGTAATTACCCACGCAGCCGCCCAGCAAACCTGACCTGATAATTAGTAAACTGTCACCGAATTACCGTGTCTCAAGAGTAACTTGACCGGGTCGGCGATGTTCTATAAACTGATTGCAGCCCAGGCGTGCTGCTATTTCGCCGCGCCGGCAGTATTTCTAGAAGGAGGCACGCTCAAGTGAGACCTGGACCCCGTATTTCCACTGCATTAGCGGGATGCTTCATCGTCGGCGTTCTTATCGCAACTCCGGTAAGAGTATCCGCTGACTCTGAGGAGCACCGCCAGCAGGTTGAACACATCCAGAACCTCATAGACACCTACAGGTACAAGCAGGCGGACTCGCTTGCGACTCAGTTGCTGTTGGACGCCGAGGAAACCTATGGCCCCGAGTCCATGGAGGTGGTTGAGGCTCTCGATCTCATGGTCAAGGCCCGCGCCGGGGGGGGCGGGAAGATAGAAAGCCATGTGCTTATAAATCTCGCCGAGCGGGCGCTCGAAATCCGTGAGAGTCTCTTTGAGCCCGACGACCCCGAGGTGGCCGTGGGCCTGCTCAATCTTGGGTCGATGTTCAATATAGCTGAGGACTACGAGAGCGCGGTGGAGGTCTATGACCGGGGCATAGCGATTGCCGAAAAGGCGTATGGAGCAGAGCATCCCCTTCCGGCGAGAATCCTGTCCTACAAGGGGAGAACCCTCCAGGGTCCCGGCACGCACGACGAGGCCATCGCCACCCTTGAGGAGGCCATCAGAGTCCAGGAGGCGACGGTCGGGGAGAGTCACATAGACATGGCGAGGTCGCTTGAGTGGCTCACCTGGGCCTGGCATTTCAGGGGGGACTACCAGAAGGCAGTCGCCGTGGCCGAAAGAGGTCTGGAGGTACACGAGAAGCTTTCCCCGCCCAACCGCCATCTGCGTGCCCGTTTGCTTAACGCAATGGGCTGTGCGCTCTCTCAACTCGGGGACAAGGAACGCGCGTGGGAGGTGTTTCAGGAGGCATATGAGATTTCGGAGGAAATCCTTGGCCCCGACGCCTCTGACATAGGCTATCTCCTCTACAACATGGGAGAGCTCAAGTTGAGTGCGGGTGAGCTTGATGACGCCTATACCTATTACGAGGACGGGATGGAGATTATGGAACGGACTTATGGCCCTGAGTATGGGGATGTTGCATACGCCCTCTTCAACCTGGCGCAGATCCAGAATATGCGCGGTGATTACGCCAGCGCCCGGTCTCTGGCCGAGCGAATGATTACCATAGATGAGCGTGTATTCGGGGTCGACAGCCAGCGTCTGGCTGTGCCGCGGCAGCTCCTGGCCGTAATCCTTGAGAATATGGGCGAGCATGCCGAGGCCCGAAGCATTCTGGAGCATTCGCTGTCCGTTCTTGAGGGTATGGGCGAGCAGGCCATTGTCTCTGCGGCTTCCTGCCGTAGCTACCTTGCTAGTTTGCTGTCGCGTCTGGGACTCCACGAAGAGGCCAGGGTTGCGATGGAGCAGGCCCTGAGTGAGTTTGAGCAGGTGTTTGGACCCGAGCACGTATCCACCGGCTATATGCACACCCGCCTGGGCTGGGTCTATTACAGGATGGGTGAGGTCGATCTTGCCCGCCAGTCATTTGAGCACGCCCTGGCAATCCATGAGAAAGCAATGGGACCGGAGAGCCTGAGGTTGGACGGAGTTCTCAGCAGCCTTGGAGTAGCACTCACCCGTCAAGGTCTTTACGATGAGGCGGGGGCCATGCTTGAACGGGCACAGGCAATACTGGCAAAGGCCGAGGATCCCCCCGGGCCCCGAACTGCCACGTGCCTACACAATCTCGCGATACTGAAAAGAGATGCCGGTGATCCGGAGGCCGCCCAGGTGATTTACGACCGGGCAATCCCGCTTGTCGAGAGTCTCCATGGTAAAGATCATCCCTATGTAGCGCGTACGCTTGGCCAGTATGCGGTCCTCCTCTCCGGGACCGGCCGGATTGCAGAGGCGCTTGATACAGCCCTCAGGGCTGAGGAGATAAGCAGGGAGCATCACAGGCTGACCAGCCGCAGGTTTGCCGAGCAGGAGGCACTGCGGTACGCCGCCGACAGGGTTTCGGGTCTCGATCTGGCTGTCACCCTGGCTACCGAGATGAATGACCCTGACGCTACCGGATCGGTATGGGACGCCCTGATTAAGTCCCGTGCACTTGTCCTCGATGAGGTCGCCGCTCGTCATCGCAAGGTAACGGACATCTCCCGGCTTGCAGAGGACTTGGTGACTGCAAATGAACGTCTGGCAAGACTCATGGTTCGCGGCCCGGGAAATGACTCTCCAGAGCGCTATAACAAGATGGTTGGGGAAGCACGCGATCAAAAGGACCGGGCCGAACGCGCCCTCGCAAGCCGTAGCAGCGGGTTCCGCGAGGACCAGAGAAGATCAAAGGCGACACTTCGTGATGTCATTTCGAACCTGCCCCGACGCAGCGCAATGGTATCGTTCGTACGCTACGAAAGGCACGAGACCGATCCCTCGCTGGCGAACACTCCTGGCCCTCGTCCGGTCGTTACTCCGTCATACGCCGCCCTTATCCAGAGAACTGATGAATTAGGGCCGCACGCCATCGCACTCGGTGACGCAGAAGAGATCGATCTCCTGGTCTCGGAGTGGCGCAGGGAGTTTGAGCCGGGGGCCGTCAGAGTCGAAGCGGCATCAAGGATTGCGGGGACCAGCCTGCGTCAAAGGATCTGGGATCCGGTTGTCGCGCACCTGGATGGGATCGACAGGACCGTGATGGTACCTGATGGTTCCTTGAATCTTGTTAGTTTCGCCGCGCTTCCCGGGGAGCGAGATGGTTACGTGCTGGAGACAGGTCAGGTTATCCACTATGCCTCGGCGGAGCGGGATCTTCTGCCGTCGGCAGCCCCTCCGGTACCGGGCCAAGGCCTGCTGGCCCTGGGTGGACCTGATTTCGGCGCCGAGGTCGAGCTTGCCGCCCTTGGTCCGGCTACGTCTTTCAGAGGGCAGAGATCTGCATGCGAGGATTTCGCCGAGCTCCGCTTCACGGAGCTCGGAGGCGCGGCCGAGGAGGCTTCCGAGATTACGTCGCTCTGGAGGAACGCTTCGGAGACAGGCGATGCACTCCATGTCAGCGGTCCTGAAGCGAGTGAAGCCCTAGTTAAACTGGAAGCCCCTGGAAGGCGGATCCTGCATCTGGCGACACACGGTTTCTTCCTCGGGAATTGTGCCTCCGCCATGGATTCACGGGATCACTATGGCGGACTTGTCACCGCTATGCATCAGGCACCAGCCATGGCGGGGGAGAACCCGCTTGTGCTTTCGGGACTTGCGCTGGCAGGCGCCAACCGAAGGGCTTCTATTGGACCCGATGAAGAAGACGGCATACTCACGGCTCAGGAGATCGGGGCTATGGATCTCTCAAGTGTGGAAGCTGCCATTCTTTCCGCGTGTGACACGGGTGTGGGTGAGGTGCGTACCGGTGAAGGCGTGTTCGGTCTAAGACGAGCGTTCCGGGTGGCCGGGGTGAGAACTCTCGTCATGAGTCTCTGGTCTGTTGACGATGAGGCGACACGCGACTGGATGCAGGCTTTCTACGAGAAGTGGCTTGTTGATGGGTTGACCAAGTCGGAAGCGGTGCATGAGGCCAGCCTTGCGGTACTCCGTGCACGTCAGGATAGAAGTGAGAACACACATCCTGTCTACTGGGGCGCTTTTGTCGCCGCCGGCGACTGGGAATAAAGGGAGGAGTTGAGGAGTGATGGACCTAAAGACAGTACGCAACTACATCAATGACGAGTGGGTTGAATCCAAATCCAGAGAGATGCTCGACATCACGGACCCTGCCACGGGTGGTGTGATCGGGCGTGTTCCACTTTCAACAGCTGGTGAGGTTGGTGAGGCGGTCGACGCCGCGCAGGAGGCCTATTGGGACTGGCGTACAACCCCACCGGTAACGCGGGCCCGCTACTTCTACAAGCTCAAGGAAGTACTCGAAGACAAGTTTGAGGATATCGTTAAAGTGACCTCGATAGATGCAGGCAAGACCCTTGATGAATCGCGGGCTGAACTCAGGCGTGCTATCGAGATGGTCGAAGTGGTTTGTGGCATCCCGAGTCTCATGATGGGGGACAGTCTCGAGGATGTGGCAAACAACATCGATTGCGTTTCAACCAGACAACCTCTCGGAGTGTTTGCGGCGATAACACCCTACAACTTCCCTACGATGGTGCCGTTCTGGTTCTGGCCTTTCGCTGTTGCATGCGGCAATACGTTTGTTGTCAAACCCTCCGAGCAGGATCCTCTGACCCAGGAGATCATCTTTGAACTGATCGCAGACGAAGTAGGTTTTCCCCCCGGGGTAGTAAATGTTGTAAACGGCGGGAAGGACGCCGTAAGTGCCATTACCGGGCATCCTGATATCAAGGGTGTATCCTTCGTGGGTTCGAGTAACGTTGCGCGAATCGTGTATAAGGCTTGTGGGGAGACGGGAAAGCGCGTTCAGTGTCTCGGTGGTGCCAAGAACTTTGTCGTGGTGATGCCCGATGCCAATCTTGAGGCGACGGTACCGGCACTGGTTCATGCAGCCTATGGATGTGCCGGGCAGAGATGTCTTGCAGCGAGCGAGGTAATAGCGGTCGGTGATATCCACAAACCCTTACGAGACGCACTTCTTGCGGCCGCAAAGAAGATCCGGGTGGGACCCGGTACGGAAGAAAACATCCAGATGGGCCCCGTGATCTCTCCGGAACACAAACAACGTGTTCTCTCATACATCGACAAGGGCGTCGAGGAAGGCGCAGACCTCATACTTGATGGGAGAGGCGTGAAGGTTGAAGGCCACGAGGGTGGATACTTTATCGGCCCGACGATCTTCGATGGCGTCACCCCAGGGATGACCATTGCCGACGAAGAGATATTCGGTCCGGTTCTCGGGATCATGAAAGTGGGTAGTCTTGACGATGCTATCGATGTTATCCAGAAGAACAACTATGGAAACGCTACTTGTATCTTTACGACGAGCGGCGCCTCGGCCCGGGAATTCACATACAAAGCCGAGTGTAGCATGATGGGTATCAATATTGGGATCGCCGCCCCGATGGCGTTTTTCCCATTCGGGGGAACCAAGGGGTCGTTCTTCGGTGATATCAAGGCACACGGGCGAGAGGTGATAGACTTCTTCACTGATAAGAAGGTGATTATCACCCGCTGGATATAAGAGCAAAGAGGACAGCATATGGAACTCTCAGCATTCGGTGCGATCATGAAATTCGCGATGGAGCGCGAGGAAGAGATCGCGGCCGTTATGAAAAGAATCGGGAGTGTGGGTGGCGAGTCGTTTAGGAAACTCGGGGAGAGGATTGCTGCGGACGCCGCGAAGAGCATCAAGTTCCTCGAGCGCACGCGGCGGGAGCATGTCAACGAGTTGATCCTCGAGGAGCCCACCACTGGTCTTTTCGTGGACGACTACCTCTGCGAAAGACCGCCTCGCGAGCAACCGACTCCGGCTGAGGCCGGGAGATACTTGATCGACATGCTGGATGTAATCATCAGGTTTTACACGGATGCCGCCGCCAAGGCCACCAATCCCGAGGCGGCGAGAACCTTCAATCGTATTGCGAAGAAAAAGGCAAAACTGAAAGCGAGTTTAGAAGAGTACATATCGGGTCTCGAATAGCAAAGGGGATAGCATGGGACGGATAGTAAAGAGCGGCCTGATCCAGTGTTCGCTTCCGGTTCATGAAGGTGAGGCTTCGGTCGACCAGATAACGAAGCAGATGTTTGACAAGCACATACCACTGATCGAGGAGGCGGGTAAGAAGGGAGTACAGATCCTTTGTCTTCAGGAGATTTTCAACACTCCCTACTTCTGTCCGTCTCAGGATACCAAGTGGTACGCGACGGCCGAGAAGATCCCAGGCGGTCCCACGGTCGAGGCCCTGCGGGAGTATGCGAAGAAGTACGAGATGGTCATCGTTATTCCCATCTATGAAGAGGCGATGCCCGGTGTTTACTATAACTCGGCCGCGGTTGTCGATGCCGATGGTGAGTATCTCGGGAAGTACCGCAAGATCCATATCCCGCACGTGGCCGGATTCTGGGAGAAGTTCTTCTTCAAACCCGGTAACCTCGGGTATCCGACCTTCCAGACCCGTTATGGGTGTGTCGGTGTCTATATCTGTTATGACCGCCACTTCCCGGAGGGTGCGCGGCTCTTAGCCCTCGCCGGAGCCGAAATCGTCTACAATCCGTCCGCCACAGTTGCAGGAATCTCACAGCACCTGTGGAAGCTCGAACAGCCGGCCCACGCAGTCGCCAATGGTTTTTTCATGGGATGTATCAACCGCGTCGGCGAGGAGCGCCCGTGGAATCTGGGTAAGTTCTACGGGACGAGCTACTTTGTCAATCCACGGGGAGAAATCCTCACAGAGGCAAGCGAAGATAAGGATGAGCTGGTTATAGCAGACCTTGATCTTGAACAGATAAGAGAAGTCAGGAATGCATGGCAGTTTTTCAGGGACAGACGGCCTGAGACATACGAGGATCTGACACGTCTGCTCCCATGAGCGAATAGCCTAAGACCGAGGTGAGTGACTTTGGGAATCATTATCAAGAACGGCACTATCGTGACGGCAAAGGACATTTACAAAGGTGATATCCGGATCGACGGTGAGACCATAACAGCGATCGGCGAAAGCCTGCCGGCAGAACCCGAGGACCAGACCATCGACGCACAGGGCAAGTATGTCTTTCCCGGTGGAATAGACGTCCACACCCACTTCGAGCTTCCCTTCATGGGCACTGTAAGCGCCGACAGTTTCGAGACGGGTTCGCGTGCGGCAATCGCCGGGGGGACGACAACCTTTGTCGACTTCGTGATTCCCGAGAAGGGTAAGCCCCTGGGCACGGCCCTCGATGCTTGGCGAAAAAAGGCCGATGGTCACGCTGTGGCCGACTACGGGTTTCACATGGCGATAACCGAATACACCGATAGCGTGGCCGCGGAAATCCCAACGATCATCAAGGAAGGGATCACATCGTTTAAGTGTTTCCTCGCCTACAAGGGTCTCTTCCAGGTCGATGATGGACAGCTTATCGCGGTGCTTGAAAATGCCGGCAAACACGGCGGGATGGTATCCATCCATGCCGAGAACGGTGACATCATAAGCACGTTGACCCAGCGCTACCAAGCCGAAGGTAAACTCACACCGGAGTACCACTGGCGGGCACACCCCGCGATCGCGGAGGCCGAGGCGGTGGAACGGGGTCTCACGCTTGCGAGGTTCGCCGACCAGCCTCTCTACATCGTCCACCTCTCAAGCGCCGATGGTCTCGAGCGAATAAAGCAGGCGGTCGCACGGGGAGACAAGGTCCTGGCTGAGACATGCCCCCAGTATCTGCTCCTATCAAGTGATCTTTACTGTCTTCCTGATTTCGAGGGTGCCAAGTGGGTGATGTCGCCTCCGCTCCGTCCGGCCGACCATCTTGAAAAGATGTGGGAGGGTATCGCCAAAGGTTACATCCAGACAGTAGCGACCGACCATTGTCCCTTTAACTTCCGCGGTCAGAAAGAGATGGGGCGGGATGACTTCACGAAGATTCCCAATGGAATCGCATCAGCCGGAGACAGATTCAATCTGCTCTACACATACGGCGTGGGTGAAGGACGGATCAGTATAAATAGGTTCGTGGATGTGGTCGCTACCGCTCCTGCCAAAATCTTCGGTATGTACCCCCAGAAAGGAAGCATTGTTGTGGGTGGAGATGCGGATCTGGTGATCTTCGATCCCGAAGCGACGGGTGAAATCAGTGTAAAGACACAACAGCACAACGTGGATTACAGTGCTTACGAGGGATTCAAACTCAAAGGGTTGCCCCAGACTGTATTGCTGAGGGGCAGGTTTGCGGTTCGGGACGGAGTCTATGTGGGTGAGCAGGGGCATGGCAGGTTCATCGCGCGTTCGGCGTCGGGGGTATCTGCCTGACCTCCAGCGGGAGGGATGCACATGAAAGGCGACGAGATAAAGAAAATAGACCGGCAACACGTGGTGTATAGCTGGAAGGCTCAGCGCGATGTTGACCCGCTTGTGATCGAGCGTGCCGATGGTATCTACCTCTGGGATGCCGATGACAACCGGTACATAGATTTCTGCGCCGGGCTCCTGTGCGTCAACATCGGTCACGGCAACAAGCACATTCTCGACACAATGAAAAAGCAGATGCAGAAATTCACCTATGTGTCCGGACTCTTCGCCACCGAGGCCAAGTCACGGCTTGCACAGATGATTTCTGAAGTAACACCCGGTGATCTCGATTACGTGTTCTTCACGAACGCGGGGGCTGAAGCCGTCGAGAACGCAATCAAAGCAGTACGTATGGTGACCGGCAGACACAAGATCTACTCAAGATGGAGAAGCTATCACGGAGCCACGGCCGGTGCGATCACGCTTACCGGGGATCCGCGGAGGTGGTATGCCGAGCCCGGAATACCAGGGCTGGTCAAGTTCTTCGGTCCGTACTGCTACCGGTGTCCGTTTGGATACGAGTCCGAGGAAACCTGCGGTCTGCAATGTCTTGAGACCCTCAAAACCCAGATAATGCTTGATGGCCCGAAGACTATCGCGGCGATCTTCATCGAACCCATCGTTGGGACCAACGGGATTCTTGTTCCGCCGGTTGGGTTCGTGAAGGGTGTAAGACAGGTGTGCGATGAGCACGGAATCCTGCTCGTGGTTGATGAGGTCATGGCGGGATGGGGGAGAAGCGGTAAGTGGTTCGGGATCGAACACTATGACGTGGTGCCCGACATAATCGTAACGGCCAAAGGGCTTACGTCGGCATATGTTCCGCTCGGCGCCATGATCTGGAGCAAGAAGATCTGGGATCACTTCTACGATCATCCGTTTGTGGGTGGCCTGACCTATTCGGGTCATGCGCTTGCATGCGCGGCCGGCATTGCGAGCATAGAAGTCTACCGCAACGAGGACCTGATCGAGAAATCCAGGGTGAACGGTGAGTATCTCAACACGAAGTTGATGGAATTGCTTGAAAAGCACCCTTCGGTTGGTGATGTCAGGTGCAAGGGTCTCTGGGCCTGTATTGAACTCACCTCGGATAAGAAGACCAAGGCACCGCTCGCAGGCTTTGCGAATTCGAAGATGAACGTCGCCGGTGGATTGATGCGCGAGTTGTTTGCGTGCGGACTCTATCTGTTTGCCAAGTGGGATTTCATCTTCATCGCACCGCCTCTGATCATAACCAAAGAAGAGATCGATGACGCGGTCGGGATAATCGATAAGGCGCTTGAGTACGCGGATAGCCAGATAGGCAAGTAATATGGACAACTGTTTCTCAATGGATCATGCACTGCGTGAAGCCGCACGGTGTCTGTTGTGCCATGATGCACCCTGTTCTACCGCGTGCCCCGCCGTCACCGAGCCGGATAAATTCATAAGAAAGCTCCGGTTTAAGAACATCAAAGGAGCTGCCGCGCTTGTTAAGAAGAATAACCTCCTGGGTGGTGTTTGCGGAGCCATCTGTCCGACCAGTTGCCTGTGTGAGGAAGGATGTCTGGCCTCGGGTATCGGCACCCCGATTGAGATCGGCAGGATCCAGAAGTTCCTCGTGGAATACGGCTGGCAGGTCGGCTTGATGCCGGTCGGTGCCAAGCCGTCGAACGGTCGCAAGGTGGCCGTGATCGGAGCAGGTCCGTCGGGGCTTACCTGCGCAGGCGAGCTGGCCCGGGAAGGTTACGAGGTTACCGTTTTTGAAAGACTCTCGTGCCCGGGAGGGATGCTCACGCATCTGATTCCGGAGCACCGGTTGGGCGATGATCTTGTCGAAGAAGAGATTGACGAGATCGTCGGCCTGGGAGTCAAGATCAAGTGCGATTCTCCGGTTGGGAGCCAGGCAGAGCTGGACAGACTCCTCGCCAACGGTTTTGAAGCCCTTTACGTGGCAACAGGCGCCTGGAAGTGCGCGACACTTGATATACCTGGCAGAGATTCGGGTGATATCTTCGATGCGATCTCATTTCTTAAGCTGGCAAAAGCTGACAGCGCCAAGTTCGCCGGCCTGGTACGGGATAAGGATGTGGCGGTCATAGGCGGTGGGGATTCCGCGATGGATGCAGCGGCGATCGCCAGGAAGTATGGCGCAAAGGATGTGTATGTCCTTTACCGGCGATCGTATGCCCAGATGCCTGCATCTCATGAAGCAAAGGCTGAGGTTCTCGTAGAAGGGGTACATCTGCTCTTCCTGAGCCAGCCGGTTTCATACGTGCTCAAGGATGAAAGGGTGCGGGGGATCAAGCTGGCGAGATGCGCGCTGGGTGATCCCGATGACTCAGGACGGAGAAGACCTCTTCTCATCGACGGCACAGAGCATACTTTTCCGGTAGATCTCATCGTTGAAGCACCCGGCCTCGTTCCTGAGGATGCGATGGCACAATTCTCAGGTCTCGATCTCAGCGCAATGAACTGCATTGTTGTTGACGATAACACCGGGGCTACAAACACCGCGAAGATCTTCGCGGGTGGTGATGCGGTAAGGGGAGCCTCGCTTGTTGTGAGAGCCGTCGCGGACGGAAAACGGGCTGCCGCTGCGATTCGGCAGGCACTTGAGGATTAGGCGATGACCAAACGGAGTCCACTCAGCATAGAATTCTGCGGTATTGCCTTTGAAAACCCGGTCATGCTTTCATCGTCGCCGGTTTCCAATACGGCCGAGATGGTGGGGAGAGCGTTTGACGCGGGCTTCGGTGGTGTGGTCTATAAGAGTATCGGTGTGGACAGTGTCGAGAGCATCCATCCTTCACCGCGAATGGCATCCTACGACTATCATGACTCTCAACTCACAGGACTTCAGAATGTCGAGCAGCTATCCGACAGGCCGTTCAAAGACAACCTAGCGGACATGAAGTTCTTGAAGCGGCACTGGCCCGGCAAGGTTGTAATTGCGAGTCTCATGGGTTTCTCTGCGGACCAGTGGAGAGAACTTGCAGTGGCATCGGAGGATGCCGGTGTGGATATGCTCGAACTCAACTTCTCGTGCCCGCACATGACAGTTGAAGGTTCGGGGATGGAGGTGTCGCGGGTTCATACCCTGGTTGAACAATTCACCGCGACTGTGCGGGAAGCGGTCAAGATTCCGATCATGGCAAAACTCACCCCCAACATAACCGATATCAACGAACCCGCCGGTTATGCCAAGCGTGGTGGCGCCGATGCCATATCCGCAGTCAATACCGTCGCGGGCCTGATCGGGATCGATCTTGACGGTTTTGTCCCCCGGCCGAATGTCTTTGGGAAGGGGGCGGCCGCCGGGTACTCGGGACCGGCGATCAAGCCGATAGGTTTGAGATGCGTTTCTCAGCTCGCCCAGAACAACGACCTGGGTCTGCCGCTCTCCGGGATAGGTGGTATTGAAACCTGGGTTGATGTGATTGAATACATGCTGTGCGGTGCCACGACAGTACAGATCACGACGGGAGTTATTCACTACGGTTACAGGATCGTCGAGGACATACTCGAGGGCATGACCTACTTCATGAAGGATCACGGTCTTGATTCCGCCGGTGACATCGTCGGCAAGGCCGTACCCAATATCGTGGGCACCGACGCGTTCGATCTTTCCCGGCAGGGTGTATCAGTGTACGACCTCGACCGGTGTATCGGCTGTGGCCAGTGCTACATCGTCTGTCAGGATGCAGCGGGTCAGTGTCTTACCTGGGACGGTCAAAACCGCAGACCGGTGATGGATGAAGCGAAGTGCCTCGGCTGCATGATCTGCTCATTCGTTTGTCCCGTAGCCAATCCGCCGCTGATCACCTATAAAGAGATCAAAGCCAAGCCACGCATCATCCCACCTGTATCTAAGTAGCTGCTGAACGCTGGTGCACCTTTCGCTCCGCTTGCTCAAAGTGAGGCATTCGCTTGCGGTCCAAAAGATGCACCAGCGAGTTCCTGCGGGCTTGATGACTCTCATTCATCCGCTCCTCACACGACGAAAACGGTGAAATATCGCTTGAGATGTGTTATAATGTAAGGTAATGAAGCGATTCTATATCCTTAGCAGTATTGTATTTGTACTTGGTCTGGCCGGTGCGGCGAGTGGGTGGAATGAGGTCAGCCTGTCTGACAGCGTTCTCTCGTTCGGAGTGGTGACGGCGGGGGAGCCCTGTACTCTCAGCGCGACCCTCACGAATAACCTGGCGGTGCCTGTCCAGGTGACCGGGGTGGACTTTGCCGAGAGTGAATTCTCAACCGATCTCACGCCCATGTCAATTCCCGGCCTGGGTAGCCACGAGTTCGATGTCTACTTCGAATCCGAGCAGAATGTCGACTATGGGGATGTCTTGCGGATAACGCTCGACCAGGGCGTGCGCTCCCTCGTGGTTGCGGTATCTGCGGAAGTCCACTACACCGGAACTTATTACAGCAGCACCCGGAACAAGTGGGCTGAGGAGCTCAAAGACAGTCTGACCGATATCATCGACGGTCACACTTCCCTGGGCTATACGCCGGCCCGGGACCAGATGTACGCGAATATCGATAATGACAGCGGTTGGGTGACATGTGTTTACACGGGTCGAACGGCCTTTTTCAACACACGCGCAGGAGCCACCGCCAATAACTTCAATTGTGAACACACCTGGCCCCAGGCTTTCTTCGGCAGCGCAGAACCCATGAAGTCCGATATCTTCCATCTCTACCCCACGGATATGACCGCCAACAGCCAGCGTGGAAGCTATGACTTCGGAATCGTAACGGCAGCCACCTGGGCTCAGGGCGGGTCAAAACTCGGTACCGACTCGCAGGGTCAGACGGTTTTTGAGCCGCGGGATGTGCACAAGGGTAACGTAGCCCGGAGCCACTTCTACTACATTATCCGATACAACGGGGCCCACAACGGTTATGTCAATGCAACCAAGATGGAAGCCCACATGCGTACGTGGCATGTCACCGATCCTGTCGACGCCGATGAAGAGCAGCGTAACGCAGACATCTATGCCCTGCAGAATAACCGGAATCCATTTATAGACCATCCAGCACTTATGGATCGTATTTCGAGTTTCTTTGGGACTGCGACCCACTCCGTTGCACCGGAGATCGCAGTGGCTCCGGCCGGTATCGATCTTGGAACGATCGACTACAACACAACGGTGTATTACCACATAGCAGTTATAAACAGCGGCAATGACACACTCCATGTATCGTCAATCACCTCAACCGACCCTGATTTCAGTGTCGGTGCGTCGAGCCTGGTGCTGGCTCCCGAAACCTATGCATACGTGTGGGTGAGTTACACCTCCGCAGAATCGGATCTGATCGATTCTACAAGAGTGATAATAGCGAGTGATGACAGCGATGAAAGCTCGATTGAGGTGCCTGTGACAGTTGTGGTAGGGGATATAGCGGGATTGGACCACCCGCAGGCGGTTCCGGCGGTCTTCGAACTTGCTCAGAACTTCCCCAACCCGTTTGCTTCACGGACGGTGATTTCCTTTGAGTTGGATGTCGCAGCTGATGTCGATATTTCCATCCACAATGTAAGAGGCCAGCTTGTCGATCGTCCTCTCTCCGGCGTTTGGATGACCTCGGGGCCGCACCGGGTGGTCTTTTCAGGTGATGGTCTGTCCCCCGGGATATACTACTACCGGCTCACCGCCGGTGACCGTGTCCGGACCAAACGCATGGTTCTCCTCAGCCCGTAACGAAGGGGCGGAACCCCGACCATTCATCCCTGCGAATTTCGAGCTCTGACTCTTTCCGATGGTGTATAGTGAGTTGCGGTATTACATGAAACCAATACTGGAGGTGGGTCCGATGCGTACTTCGATTCTGTTGATTCTACTGGTCGCCCTGTCCGCCATGGTTCTACTCTGTGGTTGTGATCAGAGAAATCCCAGGGTGCTTATCAAAACGGAGCTGGGTGATATTACGGTCGAGATCTACGTGCGTGAAGCCCCCATCACGGCCACGAACTTCCTTACGTATGTCCGGGAGGGGCGCTTCGAGGGGGCGACCTTCTATCGCACGGTCACCATGGATAACCAGCCCGATAACGACATCAAGATCGAGGTCATCCAGGGTGGGCTCAAGGAAGATGAGGACGGAAGGGGTCTCGGTCCGATCGAGCACGAGACAACGGCCCAGACCGGGGTGCTTCATAAAGACGGTACGGTTTCAATGGCCAGACTCGAGCCGGGGACGGCAAGTTCGGAGATCTTCATCTGTGTGAACGATCAGCCTGATCTTGATTTCGGTGGCAGGCGTAACTCCGACTGGCAGGGTTTTGCCGCGTTCGGACAGGTGGTCGATGGGATGGAAACAGTTCGAGTAATCCACCTGCAGCCCGCTGAAGGTCAATACCTCAATCCTGAAATCGAAATCACCGGTGTGGTGCTGCTCAGCGAGTGAGCTGCTCAGGGACTTAAGCGTTTGAGCATGCGCGGGAATGGAATGGTCTCGCGTACGTGATGCAGACCGCATATCCAGCGCACCGTCCGCTCGATCCCGAGCCCGAAACCCGAGTGAGGAACCGAACCGTATCTGCGGATGTCAAGATACCACTCGTAGTCCTCGAGATTCAGTTTGAGCCGCCGTATCTGCTCCTCAAGGAATTCCACACTTGAAGCGCGCTGGCCGCCCGTACAGATCTCACTGCCGTACTCGCCATGGAGGAAAGTGTCACTCGAAAGAGCAAGCCTGTCATCGGATGGATCACGCTCGATATAGAATGCACGGGCTTCGACCGGGTACTTGTAGATGAAAAACGGTGTTTCCATCTTCTTGATGAGATGGGCCTCCTCCTCGGCACCGAAGTCCCTACCCCACTCTGTCTTGAACCCGTTGGCCTTGAGGTCCTTGACCGCATCATCGTAGGTTATGATCTCAAATGCTTTGGCGGAAAGGTCGATGTCCTCGGGCTTTCGCTTCATGAGGGTAAGGTCCTTCTCGTTGTGCTCGAGGACGTAGGCGACCATAGCCTTGATGAACCTTTCCTGGAATTCCATGTTGTCTTCAGCATCGAACCATGCCATCTCAGGTTCAACTATCCAGAATTCGGTCAGGTGCTTTCTTGTTTTCGACTTCTCTGCACGGAAACTCGGCCCGAAGCAGTAAACGCGTTCGAGCGCCGTGATCCCGGCTTCGCTGTAAAGCTGCCCGCTCTGTGTCAGGTAGGCCGACAAGCCGAAATAGTCGACCTCGAAGAGCAGGGTGGTTTCCTCGCAGGCCGTGGGGGTAAGGATCGGTGAATTGAATTCAAAGAAACCCTCGTCATGGAGAAACAGTCTGGCCGCATGTTCGACACTGCTCCGGATACGAAGGATTGCGGCCTGTTTGGGGCTTCTCAGCCACAGGTGCCGCTTATCAAGCAGAAAATCGGGCCCGTGTTCTTTCCTTCCTATTGGGTAGTCCTCGGACTGTCCGATCACCGTTAAATGTTTGACAATCAGCTCGACACCGCCGGGCGCTCTGCTCTCCACCTTTGCCGTGCCCTCGACCTGGACCGATGTCTCAATCCCAAGACCGGTAGCCAGATTGTATTCATCCCCGGACATATCGTTTTCGCTCACGATCAACTGGCAGATGCCTGTTCCGTCTCTGAACTGGAGGAACGCTATCTTGCCCGAGCTCCTGATGGCATAAACCCAGCCCCGGAGTTTGACAGTTTCGCCTTCCCGTGTGGTGAGTTCCGAGACTCTGCTTATACTCTTGTCTGACTGAAGTGCCACTGCGGCCTCCGTTGCTTTGATGACAACAACTACATCCAATGACTATATCATAGTCAAGTCAATAATGTTTCACAAGGAGACCGTTACCCGCCGGGGCACGGGCCGCCTTGCGCGCGGTGGCACCTTCCATGACCCCGGCTGCATCTTCTGCCTTATCCTCAGCGAAAAGGTAATTTGACTTGGTTGTTCCTCTTGGTAGAATTGGGGAAATCCATAAGGAAGAGGTTTGATATGAATAACTCGGACGAAGCCAGGAAGTTCTTTCTTACCGATGCCCAATTCAGGTACGAGGTCGAAAAGTGTGAGAACTGTGAGGAGAAGCCATGTCTCAATGCCTGCCCGGCGGGATGCTCGCCCATGGACTTCATCCTGGCCTCACGAGTCGGCCGGCCCTCGGATTTCAGACGTGCTGCGGCCCGGATCCTGACGGCCAATCCACTCGGTGGGATATGTGGTGTGATCTGTCCGGACAGACATTGCATGTCGGGCTGTGTCTATAATGGTCTCAATCACCCGGTCAACATCCCGGCCGTCCAGGCGACCATCATCGAGAAGGCCAAGCAACTCGGCACGATGCCTTCATTCGGAAAGCCCGATCCCAACGGCAGGAAGGTGGCGATTGTCGGGGCCGGTCCGTCAGGGCTTGGCGCAGCGATCGTCCTTGCGAGGGAAGGGTACGCGGTAACCGTGTTTGATAAGAGGGACGCCCCTGGTGGTATGTGTCATCTCATTCCCGACGGCAGACTCCCAAAGGATGTCGTCAAGTCGGATATCGACTTTCTGTTTTCAATCGGAGGTATGACGCTTAAGACCGGAGTGGAGATCAAGGACCCGCGGGAACTCCTCAAGCAGGGCTTCGATGCCGTTGCCGTTTGTTCGGGGCTTGATACACCACTGTCCCTAGGCCTTGATAACGAGAACCGGGCCATTTCCGGTCTCGTCTATCTGGAAGAACCTGCGGACTGTCCCATGAATGGCAGTGTTGCCGTGATCGGAGGGGGAGCGACCGCTCTTGACTGTGCCACAACCGCTGTGGAATGCGGCGCCGAACGGGTCGAGTTGATTGCACTTGAGAACCTAAAGGAAATGCCGCTCACACCGGTGGAGCGCCAGGCGCTTCTGGACTATAACATTGAGGTCTCGGGGAGAACGAGGGTGACCGAGATCATCGTCGATGGGGATAAGATAGCAGGCATAAGAACCGTCAACATAGCACTTGCTCCCGGAAAGGAATTCAATCTCGCTGATTTATCCGACATCCCGGGGACCGGGTGTACACGCCGTGAGTTCGATCACATAGTCGTTGCGATCGGTGCGAAGTCGAGTCTCGAGCGTGTAGACAATCCTGCGGTCTTTTACGGCGGGGATCTCATCAACGGCCCGACCACTGTTGTCGAAGCAGTCGCTTCAGGCAAAAACGTCGCCGCGATGATCGTGAGTTTTCTCACCAAGGCAAAGGCACCGGAAATCGAGGATCCGGTTAAGAGTACCTACCGGATCAAAGGCTGGCGATCCCAACCTGTGTCGCTCACGGCGGACTTCTTCGGACGTGAAATCAAGTCTCCATTCCTGCTTTCAGCCGCCCCTCCCACAGACGGTCTCGACCAGATGCGGGCGGCCTATGACGCGGGATGGCCCGGTGGAATTATGAAGACCGCATTTGACGGCGTGCCGATTCATATCCCGGCCGAGTACATGCATCTCTTTAACACGCTCACCTATGGTAACTGCGACAACGTCTCAGGCCACGCGCTCGATCGTGTGTGCGGAGAGATCGAGGTACTTGTGAGGGAGTACCCGGACAGGCTCACCGTGGCCTCGACGGGTGGTTCGGTTAGCGGTGATGACGACGGGGACCGCAAGAGCTGGCAGAGCAACACAAACAAACTCGAAGCAGCCGGGGTGATGGGTATTGAATACAGTCTTTCATGCCCGCAGGGGGGAGATGGGACCGAGGGGGACATCGTGTCGCAGAATGCTGCGCTGACTGCGAAGATAATCGGTTGGATCATGGACGTCTCGGACCCCGGGATCCCGAAACTCTTCAAACTCACAGGCGCAGTGACATCCATCACACCGATCATGAGGGCGATCAGGGAAGTGCTTGATAAGTATCCCGGGAAAAAGGCGGGTGTCACACTGGCGAATACCTTCCCCACGATGATGTTCCGCGAAGGCGAGAAGTCGGCGTGGGAGGAGGGGATTGTCGTCGGTATGAGTGGTGACGGGGTGCTGCCCATAAGCTATCTCACGCTCGCAAATGCTATGAGTGCAGGTGTGGTCATATCCGGTAACGGCGGCCCGATGGACTACAAGGCTGCCGCCGACTTTCTGGCGTTGGGAGCGACGACCGTGCAATTCTGCACGCTTGTGATGAAGTACGGTTACGCGGTCATAGACCACATCGAAGAAGGTGTAAGCCACCTGATGCTTGATAGAGGAATCGCCTCGACCGCCGAGCTCATCGGCCGGGCTTTCCCCCAACCCATCACGGACTTCATGGACCTGTCACCCAAGAAGGCCATATCGGCCGTCCATGAAGAACTCTGTCTCTCCTGTGGGAACTGCACGAGATGTCCATATATGGCAATTACACTTGATGACGACAAGCACCCCGTGACCGATGGATCGAAGTGCATTGGCTGCGGGATATGCGCACTCAAGTGTTTTTCCAGTGCGCTCTACCTGCGTGAGCGGACCGAGGAAGAAGCTGTAGCACTTAAGGAGGACTGATGTCGACACTACTCATAAGAAACGGCACGGTGGTTACGCTGGGCGAAGCCAACAAGGTCATCGACGATGGAGCCCTCCTCATCGAGGATGCCGGGATCAAGCAGGTCGGGAAATCTGTGGACTTCACCGGTTCCTATGACAAAGTGATCGACGCAACCAACAAGGTTGTCCTCCCCGGATTCATCAATGCGCATATGCACTTCTATAGCACGATGGTGAGAGGGCTGGGCAAGATCGAGCCCGCCAAGGACTTCGTCGGTGTGCTTAACAAACTCTGGTGGCGGCTTGATAAACAACTCAGCCTCGATGACTGCTACTACAGTGCCCTCATTCCCCTGATCGATGCCGTCAGGAAGGGGACGACAACGTTTATCGATCATCATGCCAGTCCGTCTGCCGTTACGGGATCGCTTGACAGGATCGCGTCAGCGGTAAGGGAAGTCGGTCTCAGGGCAAGCCTGTGCTACGAGCTCTCAGACCGGGATGGTCCTGAAATAGCTACGGAAGGTATAAAGGAGAACGTCGATTTTATCGAGAAGTGTAATCGCAAGCCGGATGATTACCTCAAAGCCCTATTCGGTCTCCACGCGAGTTTCACGATATCGGATGATACGCTTAAGACCGCAGTCGAGGCCGCGGAAGGTCTCGACACCGGGTTTCACATTCATGTGGCTGAGGCGGCTTCCGACCAGGAGCACTCACTCAAGAACTTCGGCAAACGTGTGGTTGAGCGGCTCAATGATGCAGGTGTGCTCGGTCCCAAGACGATAGCCGGGCACTGCGTTCACGTTAACGAGAATGAGCTCGATCTCCTAAAGAACACCGACACCTCGGTTGTGCACAATCCCCAATCGAACATCAACAACGCCGTTGGTGTCGCCGACATCATCGCCATGAGTAACAAAGGTATACGAGTGGGGCTCGGGACTGATGCGATGACTGTCAACATGCTCGAAGAATTAAGACAGGCCCTCTGGATCCACCACCTTGCCCAGAAGAATCCTTCCGTCGGTTTCATGGAATCGATGAACACCCTGACAGTGAATAACGCGAAGATCGCCAACCGTTACTGGGATATCGGTCTCGGGGAACTCAGGGAGGGTTATGCCGCCGACATCATCCTGATGGAGTATTATCCCCCGACACCTCTTAACGGCAATACCTTCCTCGGACATCTCGGTTTCGGTCTTGCTGAGGCGAGCGTTGATACCACAATCGTAGGTGGTAAGATTCTTATGGAGAACCGGGAACTCAGGATAGGTATTGACGAGGATGAGGTTGCCCGGGAGTCACGAAATCTTGCAGCCAAACTCTGGGACCGTTTCTAGTCTGCGTTCAGTTGGTGGTTACTGGCATGGCGTTTTGTGTTTCCATCATAGTACCGACTCTGAATGAGGAAGCGCTGATAGGTGACTTCCTCGGTTATCTTCGCATGAGTTTTCCGGAGGCCGAGATCATCGTTGCCGATGGGGGGAGCGAGGATGGGACCGTGAGTCTTGCCGAGGGAATGGCCCGGGTCGTACACTCCCCAAGGGGGCGCGGGACCCAGATGAATGCAGGGGCGGGTGTGGCAACGGGTGACATACTCTGGTTCCTTCATGCGGATTGCCGGCCGTCCCCGGACTCGATCAGTCTCATAACGGATACGCTTTCGGACGACCGCGTTCTGGGTGGTGGTTTCCGCTGGGCACTGACCGGTTCGAAGTGGTACTACAGACCCTTTACGGCACTTGCTCATCTTAAGAACACGAGACGCAGAAACCTGTTTGGTGACATGGGTATCTTCGTCCGGAAGGCAACGTTTGAGACGATGGGAGGGTATGGAGATATCCCGATCTTTGAGGAGGTCGAATTCAACAACAGGTTGAGGAAACTGGGAGAGACCGTGATTCTCGATACACCGCTACCCTCCTCCGACAGGAAGCTTCTCAAGGAAGGTCCGATTCGGGCATTCATCAAGAATGACATTCTCAAGATAGCTTATTCGCTCGGATTCTCACCCGAGTTTCTGAAGAAGTTCTATTAAGGAGGCAGAGTGGACCAGGTTCTTGTTATCTTTGCCAAGTATCCCGAGCCGGGGAGCGTCAAGACCAGGCTCAGTCCCGGTCTTACTCCGGCTCAGGCCGCCCATCTTCACCGGGCGATGACCGAAGACGTAGTCTCGCTCCACGCGGGGAATCCCGCACACGACACGATTGTCTGCTTTACCCCGGAGGGGTCCGGTGACAAGTTCAAATCCTGGTTGGGCGAAAGAGCTCGCCTCTTGCCTCAGGAGGGTGATGATCTGGGTGGACGCCAGCTAAATGCCTTCCGCAGGGCGTCGGATCTGGGCTATGAGAAGATCGTGATTATCGGGAGTGACTGCCCCTGCGTCACGCGTTCCGATATCGAGTCTACCTTCGGGAACCTGGAGACCGTCGACCTGGTGCTCGGACCGTCACAAGACGGTGGCTACTATCTCATCGGCGCCCGTGAAGCAAACGCGACTCTCTTCGAGGGCATCGAGTGGGGCGGACAGCAGGTACTTGAGGACACACTGAGAAAGGCAGAAGCAGCAGGTATATCAACCAAACTCCTCGACGGGCGTTTGGATATCGACCTGTACGATGACGTCAAGACACTCTACTCGTTACTCAAAGCGGAGGAGGCCGCCGGATGGCCGGGTCCCGTGCTTGCCAGAGCCACATTCGAGGACCTGGATTGCATCCTGGGAGCGGGTGACTGAAGGATCGGGGAGGCAAGTGAGTCATGGCTGACAGGCGAGTGCGGCTCATACCGCTGGTGGCGATCGTCGTCGCCGCGGTTCTCATCATTCGCTATTCAGGAGTGGATTTCAGGCAGTTCACCCCGACAAGGATCAAGGAGTTCATCCAGGGCTTCGGTATACTGGCCCCGCTGGTGTTTATCGCCATCTATGCCTCACGTGCCGTAATACTTGTAATTCCTGTGGGAGTCGTCACGCTTGTCGGTGGTCTGGCATTCGGTAAGTGGTGGGGAACCGTCTATGTTCTGGCGGGAGCCACAATCGGGTCCACGCTGGCATTTCTGATCGCCCGGTATTTCGGCCGGGGCTTCATCGAGTCTTTTGAGTGGCTGCACAAGGGACGCATCAAGCAGTTTGACGACAAGGCGGCACAGGAGGGCTTCAAGTTGATGCTCTTCCTCCGGCTGATTCCGCTTTTCCAGTATGACGCCGTCAATTTCGGAGCGGGGCTTTCGAGAATAAAACTGAGAGACTTCGTACTGGCCTCAGTGGTCGGCATGGCCCCAGGTGGATTCATAGGTGCGACCCTCGGTTCGTCCCTGGAAAACATCATGTCGGTGCAGTTCTTCGTGGCACTCGGTGCCTTTGTGCTGCTGATCTTGGTACCGTTGATCTATAAGAAGATCAAGAAGAAGAGGGAGGGGGCCGGGTCGACTGAGAACCTTTCTTGAAGAACTCGAAAGCTGGGTCGGGTACAACCTCGCCAATTGTATAGGCGTTGACGAATGCATGAAGGTATGCCCGGTAGTCGATCCCGATCTTCCGATAAGCGAGCTCAATGAAGCCACCCGTCCGGGTACACCCATCCCCCGGCACATAGCGAAGTTTGCCACCGAGTGCGTTCAGTGCGGCCGCTGCGATACGGTCTGCCCCACATCTGCGGGCCGGTCGATCATGATGCTCTACCTCAAAGCCAAACTCACGATGTCAAAGCGCCAACCCCGGGTATACAAGAACTACCTGTCTCTCAAAGGCCATGACCGCAGCGGCCTCCTGATCGGTGCCTTTAATCTCTTTAACAAACTGAGGATCAGGAAACTTGCGAGGCATGTCGACAAGCAGGACTTCAGGCAAGCGCCGCTGCTCTTCTATCTCGGATGCTATGTCTTCAGCCCGACCCGGTCCGCCGTGGAACTGATCGAGATCGCCGACAGGCTGGATCTTGAATACGAAGTCCTTGCCGGACTCAGGTCTTGCTGCGGATGGCCGCAACTGCTGGCGGGATCGACGGACCGGGCCGAAGACTATCATGAGTACCTGCTTTCAATGATAGAGAAATCATCGCCCCGGGAGGTCGTAACCGGCTGTGCGGAGTGCTTTGCCTCACTTGTTAAGATCAAGCGCAAGTACAAAGCCGGTTTTGAAGTCCTGACCCCATCGATGTGGCTCCTTCGGCACCTCGATGAACTCGATATCACGAGATCCAGTGAGAGAGTAACCTATCACGACTCATGTCACATAAGCCGCAAGTTCCACCGGCCCGATGCTGCGAGGGAGCTTCTGGCGAAGCTGGTGAATGTGGTTGAGATGGAACGCTTCGGGGCTCGGGATACCTACTGCTGTGGCTACTGGGGCTTCAAAGCGAACTCCGGCCAGCTTGAATCGATCCACACGGAACGGTTCGCCGAGGCCCGGGGTACGGGCGCATGCAAGATGATTGTCGAGTGTGTGACGTGCCTCGAATCGTTTGCGCTGCATCCCGACAACGACCTTGAGGTGCAGGACATTGTCGGGCTGGTTATCGAGAGGTCACGTTTGATGAGGGATCTGCAATGAGGATAGTGATCGTCGGCGCAGGCATAGCGGGAATATCCGCAGCTGAGGAACTGAGGCGGCGAGACCGCACGTCTGAGATTGTGATGATCTCCGATGAGAAGTACTACTACCGGGCGGCGCTTTCGAAGTACTTCCAGGATGTGATTTCAAAGGATGAGGTACAGGGTAAGCCCGAGAACTGGTATGAGGCCAATAACATCAAGCTCAAGCCTGGGAAGGCGATGCGAATCGAGACCGGGAAGCAGCAGGTCGAGTGTGACGACGGTGACATCATCTCCTACGACAAGTTGCTCATAGCCACGGGTGCTGTTCCCTTTGTCGCTCCCTGGCCGGGGCTTGATCTCGACGGTGTCTGCACTTATCGCGGGCTCGAATGTGTCGAGAAGTTCTTACGATTCATCAAGGCAGGAGCGAGACATGCCGTGGTCATAGGCGGCGGGATCTTAAGCTTCGAGCTGATTGAAAACTTCCTCAAAGTCGGTCTCAAGGTCACGTTTGTCGTCAGGGGCTCCCAACTTCTCAATCTTCTCTTCGATGATGTAGCTGCGGGTATTATTGAGAAAGACCTTCGCACTGCGGATGTCGACATAAGGTTCGATACGGAAGCCGAACGATTCGCCGGCGAGAACGGGCGGGTAACGGGTGTGGTCACCAAGAGCGGCGACACCATCAACTGCGATATAGTCGCTGTCGCTGTGGGAATAAAGGCGGATGGTAGCCTGTTGGAGGGTAGCAATATCACTTTCGACAGAGCCGTCATAGTCGACGAGTATCTCCGAACCAGTGCTCCTTACGTATATGCCGCGGGTGACTGCTGCGCGATCAAGACCGGTGAATCCGCGGTCCGGCCCACCAGGACATGGCTAACCTCGGCTTTGCAGGGTAGAACGGCTGCCGGGAACATGCTGGGTGACGAGCGGGTTTTCGATGAGGGTGTGTTCTTCAATGTCAGCCATGTTTTCACATCGTTCTATGGTGTGATAGGGGAGTTCAATCCACGGGACCCCGAAGGCTTTGAATTCAGGAGCTGGCGTTTCTCGGAGAGCTCGTACATGCGCTGGACGCTGAAGGGTGGGACGGTTGTGGGTGCGATCATTGTCAACGCATCACACTACATCTGGCCGGTCAGACAGCTGATAGAGAGCGGCGTTGATGTTTCAGAAGTGGTGAAAGGTGATCCGTCACCGGAAGACCTGAATACGCTCCTGCCTCAACACGCCCAGACCCTCTTCTAAAGAACCCCGGCTATCGCTTTGAGGAATTCCTCATTCTCTTCAGGCAGACCGACAGTTACCCGAATCGCTTTGTCGAGATCATAGCGGGCCATCGGACGCACGATCACGCCGCGTCTCAGCAGCTGCTCAAAGAGCGTACGGCAGTCAACCGGAAGTGGCAGGAAGAAGAAATTCGTACAAGTCGGAACAGGCGGGATACCAAGCTTCTCAAGACCCGCAGCCAGATACTTCTTTCCGATTTCGTTGTTTTCGAGCGTCTTCTTGATAAACCCGCCGTCATCCATTGCCGCAGCGGCGGCATGCTGTGCGATCGAGTTGGTGTTGAACACCTCACGCACCTGGTTTAAGGACGCTATCATATGCGGCGGGGCGATGCCGTAGCCAACTCTGAGCCCCGCGAGACCGTAGATCTTGGAGAATGTCCTGAGGATGATCACGTTTCGTCCTTCACGGACATACCTCAAGAAGTCGGGATCCTGATCGGCAGGCAGGAACTCGTGATAGGCCTCATCGAGAACCACCACGATCTCCGGAGGGATCCTGGCCATGAAGTCATCGAGTTCTTCACGCGGTATCATGGTCCCGGTCGGGTTGTTGGGGTTTGCGATGAAGACCACCTTCGTGCGTGGCGTTACGCGTTCCAGGACATCGTCGAGCCGGAGTTTGTGTTCGACCAACGGCACCAGCACAGGCTCGGCACTCATGAAGCGTATGGAAATGGGGTACTTGAAGAACATCTCCTTACCTGTGATTGCCTCATCACCGGGATTAAGAAAGGCCAGGGAGACCTGCTCTACAATCTCGGTCGACCCGTTCCCCAGTACGATCCACTCCCTTGAGAGTCCGACCCGGTCTGCGAGCTTTCCCTTCAACGTATACCCACTCGGGTCGGGGTACCGGTGGAGCTGAGACATCATAGGAATGATGGCTTCCACGGCTTTCGGTGAAGGTCCGAGGGGATTTTCGTTGGAGGCCAGTTTGATTACTCTTGTCAGTCCATATTCCCGTTTGACTTCCTCAATTGCCTTGGCCGGTTCATACGGTCGGATGAGATTCAGTATGGCGCGTGCCGGATCAGGAGCTACGGTTTCATTTGTCGTCACGGATAAGCACCTCGTGGTCTTGTGCAAATTGTCAAAAACATCCGACTCAGTATAAGCGCCACAGCCGGAAAATCAAGCAATATCGCATCGCCTGACGGGACAGATCCACGGAGGTATAGGGGCGGTCGGACGACGGGAATACTGGGACGGTCAGCCGGCGGACGGGACTCACGAGCCCCTGGCTCAGGCGATTCAGAGAGTAGGCAGCCACTTGCCGGTCTTCGACCTGTAAATGTTGTACTCCTCCCCGAACTTTGCTTCGAGCAGCAGCTCCTCATAGGTCGCGATATAGTCATGGAAGAGGAATATCACTACGAACATGGCGAGTGAAAAGACCGACATGGTCGACACTGCCACACCCAGATAGGCCAGCATGCTCGCGAGGTAAAGAGGGTGTCTCACGTACCTGAACGCCCCGGTTATCACCAGACCTTCAGGCTTTCGATCGCGACTGACTACAACATGGCCGGACCGGAAGAGATACACGGCGGTGATCAGGGTGAGTGCGAGGAACGCCAGACGCACACCGAGTGACACGTATGCCGTCAGAAACGTCGTTCTGTGCAGGAGAAAGGAATCGACCACCCAGATGATCAGGAACAGTCCAAGCGAAACCTGCTGCCCAGTATCACCGAACGGGTGCTCGCCGTTCTTCTCCTTCATGCTTGCCTCCATATTGTAAGAATCGGCCGGACAGATGTTACACTACAGGCCAAATGACTGCAACATCCTATGAGCCGCTCCTTGACCGTGCTTCGGGCCTGTGCTAAAGCTGGCTGGGGGGAGGGTCCAACACGATGACTGAAACAAATCTACAGGTGACACCACGGATCACGCGTCTCGGACGTAGGGAGTCCTGTATCTACCTCGTGGATGGCGGAACAGAAAGTGCGGTTATAGAGGGTGGCATGGCGTACGTGGCTCCTGATATCATCCGACAAGTTGAGAAACTCGGAGTCGATGAGACAAAGATCAAACGACTCATAATCCTCCACTCCCACTTCGACCACTGCGGTCTCATCCCTTTCCTGAAGCGGCGCTGGCCATGGGCAACCGTGGCTGCGTCGGGGAGGGCGAGGCAATTGCTTTCCGATCCGAAAGTGACGGAGCGTATCGTAGATCTCAACCGGGCAATGACCTCACGGGCCAGGCTCGAGGATGAGGCGGAGCGGCTCGGTTCGGCCTTCACACGCGTTGACGTAGAGGAGACACTCAAGGACGGGGATGTGATTTCCTGTGGCGACTTGACACTCCAGGTAATCGAGGTGCCCGGTCATTCCTCCTGCTCGATTGCAATATATATCCCGGAGGAAAAGGCCTTGTTCGTGTCGGATGCAGCCGGTGTGAGACGCGGGGAGTTCTATCTGCCTACGGGTAACTCGAATTACGATCTCTTCCAGGCGAGTCTCGAGAAGATGGCCGGTTATGATGTGGATGTGGTCCTTCCCGGTCACTATGGCACGGCCGTGGGCCAGACTGCGCGTGCCTATCTTTCGAAGGCGATCGAAGACGCAAGACTATGGCGCACCATACTCGAGTCATCGTACCTTGAGACACACGATGTCGAAAAGAGCACAGAAGAACTGGTCCGGGTCATCATGGAAAAGGCACCCATGTACTTCCTTTCGAAGGACATTTACACCACGATCATCGGCCAGACGATGAAGTTCATCGCGAAATCCATGGAAGACCAGGCGAAATAGGCGTCGTAGCCAGCCGGCGGCCCCGTTAATTGACTTGAAATCCTCTGGATTTTCCTATATGGTCTTTTGCTGGTACACAAAAAAGGAGGCATTATGGGCTCCACTGAAGCCTACGGTTATTTCTTCAAGGAGAAGGGTGCGCCGCTTGAGAAGAAGCCCTTCACTCTGGACCCGCCGGAGTGCGATGACGTCATCGTCAAGATAGCGGGCTGCGGTCTGTGTCACACCGATCTTGGATTCATAAGCGGGAACGTCAGGACCAACAGCGAGCTTCCTCTCATACTGGGACATGAGATCAGCGGTGAAGTCGTTGCCGCCGGTCCCGACTCCCAGGCACTGCTCGGCAAGAACGTGATCATACCCGCGGTGCTCCCGTGCGGGGAGTGCGAACTCTGCAAGGGTGGCAGAGGCAACATCTGCCGCCGCCAGCAGATGCCCGGAAACGATTTCAACGGAGGCTTCGCAAGCCACATCGCGGTTCCCGGTGGCTTTCTCTGTCAGCTGCCGGGTGATATCGGTAGCTTCAAGGTTTCACAGTTCTCGGTGATCGCAGACGCCGTCACGACACCGTACCAGTCGCTCCAGAGAAGCAATCTCAGAAAAGGCGGTCTGGCCGTGGTGATCGGCGTGGGCGGCATCGGTATCTACATGGCCCAGCTTGCCAGGGATGCAGGAGCCACAGTGATCGCGATCGACATCGATGAAGCCAAGCTCGAAACAGCACTCAAGCAGGGTGCGCATTTCAGCATCAACTCGAAGGACCTGTCCGAGAGGGATGTCAGGGACAAGGTCAGGGCTCTTGTTAAGGAAAACAAACTTGCCAGGTACCAGTGGAAGATATTCGAAACCAGCGGTACGGCGGCGGGACAGGCGATAGGCTTCGCGTTGCTGACATTCGCCGGTACGCTCGGAATTGTGGGTTTCACAATGGATAAACTCTCGGTCCGGTTGAGCAACATCATGGCGTTTGATGCCGATGTTTTCGGTAACTGGGGATGCAAGCCGGAATACTATCCAGCGGTGGTAGCGAAGGTGCTCGACGGGTCTGTCAATATCCTGGACAATATCGAGGAGCGGCCTCTTGATTCGATCAACGAGGTCCTGCCACTCGCATTCGATCACAAACTCTCAAAACGCGTGGTGTTTGTGCCATGATGAACCACAAACTTATCGAAGTCACCGAAAGAAATGACGGTGAAATCACCGAAATCGCCCTGGGGCCTCCTCCTGCGAACATTCTCTCGGCCGCGATGATGGAAGAGATCTCGGCCCAACTTCGTGAAGACGCCGCGAAGCCGCAGAAGAAACTCGTGATCTTCACCGGGCAGGGCAAGCACTTCAGTTTCGGGGCCAGCGTGGAGGAACATACGGCGGAGAGGGTAGGGGACATGCTGCCTAAGTTTCACAGCATGATCGGGGACCTGCTCAATTGTGATATTCCAACGCTTGCCAGGGTGTCTGGCCAGTGTCTGGGTGGGGCCTTTGAACTTGTTCTTGCCTGCGATCTCATCTTTGCCGCTGGAGGGGCCAAGCTCGGGGTACCGGAGATGCAGCTCGGTGTCTTTCCGCCTGTGGCATGCGTCCTGGTACCGCTTAAGTGCAGCGGCCAGCTTGCCCTGGAGATGGCGATGACGGGCCAGTCATTTTCCGCGGAGGAGCTCCACAGGCAGGGTTTGATCAACAAGGTTGTTGACGCCGAGAAACTAGACGAGACTGTCTCATCCTTCTTCGAGAAACAGATTCATCCCAAGAGCGCGTCATCGCTCCGGATGACCAAGGCAGCGGCTGCTATGATGATGAGAGAGCAGTACAAAGCATACATAGGAAAGATAGAGAGCCTGTATCTCAAAGACCTCATGTCCACGGCGGACGCCACGGAGGGACTCAAGGCGTTTCTTGAGAAGCGGGCGCCCGAGTGGAACAACGAGTAAGCGGTAATCAATAACAATGGAGGATAGCGTTCATGAAGCGAGCTGAGACCGATGTGGTCATCGCGGGTGCGGCGCGCACACCGATTGGGAAACACGGAGGGTACTACAACTACCTGTCGGCGGAAGACCTTGGGGTCATCGCCGTCCGTGAAGCCCTTGCGCGTTCCGCGATAGACATGAGCAAAGTCAAGATCGATCAGGTGATTGCAGGGATGATCTACATAGATTCCCGCTGCCAGCAGATCTACCTACCGAGGAATGTCGCCATGAGAGTGGCCGACCAGATAGGAGACGAAGGAAACCTGGGCTGTGCACCGGGTAAGACAACGCTTCGGATCTGCGGGACGGGCTTTCAGGTGGTCGCGGATGCGTACGATCTGATTACCGCGAAAGACGCCAACAAGATGAACTGCATCATCTCCTTTGGAACCGAAAGCATGTCTCAGACCAACCTGATCAACCATGGGCGCCGCAAGCCGGACAGCGTGTGGGACTTTGATGGCGCTCCGACGACGGACTACCTACTGGAGGGATTCAATCATTATCTCTTTGATACCTTGATGCCCAGGACGGCGGACAAGTACGGTAAGGAGATAGGCATCACGAGGGATGAATGTGACGAGTTCGCATGTCTCAGTCACGAACGATCCAGGAAAGCCCAGCTTAAGCAATGGAACAGATTCTCACCACCGAAAGAGAAGGGCTATCTCCGGGGGAGCTTCGAAGTCGACACGACCGACCAGCGGGGGCGGAACATAAGTTACTGGCGGGACGAAGGGACGAGGTACGATGTCGATGTCAAGGGGTTGGCCGGGTTGCGGCCGTTACTTGGTGGCGACGGGCTTGTAACACCTGGTAATGCAAGTCAGATAAGTGATGGAGCCGCAAGTGTCGTGCTTCTGGACCGTGCATTTGCGGACAGGCACAAGATCCCGTATATCGCCCGGATCAAAGGTTACAACTTCGCAACGGTGGATCCCGAGATTATGGGTCAGGGTCCCGTGCCCGCCATCAAGGGTCTGCTTGAGAAACTCAATCTCACACTGGGTGACATAGATCTCTTTGAGGTCAACGAGGCATTCGCGCCTCAGTATCTTGCTGTTGAAAAGGAACTCGGACTTCCGCGGGACAAAACCAATGTGAACGGCGGGGCCATAGCGGTCGGCCATAACATTGCCGCGACGGGTTTAAGAATGACGATCGACCTTGTGTATGAACTTCGAAGACGCGGACAGCGTACGGGGATTGCCTCGGCGTGTATAGGCGGCGGACAGGGTGGAGCTATCTGCGTGGAGGTTGTGGATTGATTACCGGTTGTAACCGGCATCTGACTTTTTGAAGGAGACAGAAAATGGGAACCTGCTTTCATTATGGCCAGCGACTGCTGAAGAATGAAATTCCGGTGTTCAAAGACATTAAGACTGTTGCGGTCATCGGCTCCGGCACCATGGGTATCGGTATAGCCATAGATATTCTGAATAAGACCGACTTCAACCTTATCATGATAGACATCTCTAATGCCGCGCTCAAGCGTGCCAAGACCGAGATCGGTGCGTACTTCAAGGGTATGGCGACGGGTGGACGGATACTTGAGGATGATCTCGATGACTACCTCGGACGGGTCGCGTATACAACAAGATACGTACATCTTAAGAAAGCGGCGGTGATCTGGGAGGTCGCGACCGAACGTATTGATATCAAGCGCAAGATCTTCGAAGAGATTGAACGCGCTGCCGACGAGGATCGACTTGTGTTTATATACTCAAACACATCATCGCATACGACTACCGAACTGGCCGAGCTTTTCAGTGACAAGATGATCCGGGAGAAATTCCTCACCGGTCACGGCTATTTTCCCTTTCACGCGAACCGGCTCTTCGATGTGATGAAGGGCAAGTACGCAAGCGATGTGACCTATCTCATCGGGGTCGCCTTTGCCGAACAGATCCTCGAGAAGAAGGTGGTCTCGCTTCCTAACGACCATCACGGCTACGTCGCCGACCCGATCTTTCAGGGTATGGGCGCGATCATCAGTTGGGACATCAAGACCGGGCGGGACCTGGTGGAACTTCCGCTTGTCTTTGCGATGATGACGGCAAACCCGTTTAACGTACTCGATAGAACCGGACACATGCCCTATACCGAAAGCGGTAAGCACCTGGGGAAGGCCCTGCCTGCGGACGATAGACTGAGATCGATCTACAACCAGGGTGGCAGACACTACCCGAAATGGATCGAGGAGCTAGAGAGGGCCGGAAAGACCGGTGTTGCTTCAAAAACAAAGGAAGGCTTCTTCAAGTGGACGGGGCCCCCCGGCCGCGAGCGGGCCACCCAGGTCCTTGATCCCTCCAAGAGGAAGTACGTCGATATCCCCGAGCCCAACTGGAACGACTTCTGGTCGATCAAGGAGGCTGAAGCCTTCGACCAGCGTGAAGGCATGATCAAAAGCATCGAGGGGCTGATGGGGGTCGCCGTGTCGGAGGATAAGGCCGGCAAGGCATTCAGACGCTATGCGATACCCATCATGCTTTACGGTCTCGATCTCATCCAGGATGGATACGCCACACCGGGTGATATCAACACGTCCACGAAGGCGGGTCTCAGGTTCAAGTTCGGGCTGTGTGAGATCATAGACGGTTTTCTCGATGACTTCGGTATCGATGGCTTTATCGGGCTTGTCAAAAAGGCAGCCGAGGAGAACAAGGACCGGGCGGAGCACTTTGATGTCGACGGCAAGAGAGGTCCGCGTAAGGGCAAGCCATCACTCCTCTTTGAGATGAAGAAGCGGGGATGGACGAGCCTGCTCGGTTATGGCCGGGTCTACGGCACGCCCGTGGCCCAGCAGAACTTCAGGACAGGTGAGCTCGATCCTTATTACAACGATATCCGGTTTATCTACCCCAATTCGAGGGACAGGGTGGGCACGGTGATCTTTGACAATCCGCTCCGGGGGAACGTGTGGAACAGGTATGCCTTAGACCAACTCGATGACGCGGTCGGGATTGCGATCAATCTCTACGAAAAAGGTGATCTGGGCTCGCTTTTCTTCACGGCCTCTGGCTCGGGTATGCGTATGCTCGGTGCAGACGCCCGCCAGTTCAACCGGGGCTGGTTCGATCCGGCCAAGGGCTATGAGTCCCTGGGTGAAGAGGAGGCTGCGTATTTCACAAGGGCCGGTATGGCCATATTCAGGTTTCTCCAGGAATGTCCCATCTGGACGGTGGGTGCTTTTGGTGAGAAGTGGGGAGGCGGTGCGGAGTTTACCTACTTCCTCAACCAGCGCTTCGACCTCCGGGCAGACGGCGTGACATTTGATACGATCTCCAGGGCCAACGTCAAACGCGAGAAGACGAACTACAACCAACCCGAGATCGAGTATGCGATTCTCGGTGGTTTCGGGGCGGTTCAGGAACTGCGCCGGCTTGGTTTCGGTGACTCGCTCATAGATGAGGTCTTCCTCCAGGGTCTGACCGCGACGCGTGCTTTCGTGCTCGGTCTTGCCAACGGTATGAGCGATGATGAGTACGATCTTCTCGAGCAGGCATACGAGGTGGCACGCATGAGAGCAAAGTATGCTGCTCCCTACTCGGTGGCGCTATTTAACCTCCAGAAGAGTTTCGGAGACGGCATAGATGACGAGAAACTGGTAACCGAGACTGGTGAGACCCTGAATCCCGAGAAGAACCCATATGTCGCCAAGGGGCTATTGCGTCTGCTCAATATGGGCGGGCGGAATCCGAAGATGGATCTCTCGGTCCGCGGTGAGCTACCGGGCTGGAAGAATACATACAACGAACTGTTCTGATCTGTCGTGTCGGACAAAGAGACGGCGCTACGCCTGTCAGAAGTGCGAAGAGGCCGGGAGCCTTCCGGGACCCAGGCGAATATCTTACTCTGAGCAAGGGGACCAGAAGACGCACGAGCCTCAAACGGGGCGCCGGTGTGCCGGCGTTTCTCGCCTAAGCGTGCTTTCCTTCGGGCAGGACTTCCAGCTGGGTGCCCTTGATCAGACGCACGATCGTGCTGTTGATCGGGGTCTCGATACCGCACATCTCCCCGTATTCCACGATCTTGCCGTTGAGGAAGTCGATCTCGGACGGATTCTCGAGTTCTATGTCTATGTGCATCGATGTCTGGTGATGGCCGGCCTTGTCGAGATAACCCATGCATGTGTCGAGGAATCCTTCCGGAAGTTCCACCTTCATTTCCTCGGCGACCGCCACGGACTCCCGGAGTACGTCTTCGACGAGCGATCGCGTCGCCTTGAAGTCCATCATCTGTTTCATGGTCTTCCTGGTTAAGGCGCACATCGCGGAAAGCCCGCAGTTAAGTATGACCTTGATCCACACCCGTTTCTGGATGTCGTCTGCGAACTCCGTGTCCATCTGGGCGTCGGTCAAAACCTTGGCCAGCTCTTCGGCCTCTTTCTGTTTGTTTGGATCGATGACGCCGATGTAGTTGGGCGGATTGAAGAACGAACACCGGATTTTACCCTTGTCGATGAGATTCCCGGCATAATTGACAACCATTCGGAGCACGTTTTCGTATCCGAAGGTCTCTGCGAGGACCTTCTCGGTATCCATCCCGTTCTGGAGGCTGATCAAGGTCGTCCCCGGTTTCAGAACCTTGAAAAGTGTGGGTATGATTGCATCCATCACGGAAGCCTTGGTTGCGATGAAGAGGTAATCCACATCCTTCTTCCCTTGCAGCTCATCGACACAGTAGCAGACGTCCTCAGGATCAAACCGTGCGGTGAGTTCCATGATTCCGGTAAGGCTGAGACCGTGTTCCTTGACGTGATCCATGTGGCGTTTCAGTACATCAACAAGCACCACGGAGTGACCTGCATCGGCGAGTCGTGCCGCCATAGCCCCTCCGGTGGGCCCCACACCGACTACACCGAATCTGAACTTATCTGCCATGTTCGGGCCTCCTCCCATGGTCCGGGGAGTCTAAACAGATCTCACTCGCGAGCGATTGTACCATAGAACTCCATTCGTCCCAAGCTTGAATATCCGGACCGCCTATTCTCCACGACGGACTGTCTTAGGATCGGGTGCACGCTTCCCCACAACGGGCTTAGGTTCAAACGGTTTGGATGGCCGCCCTTCCTGCCAGGTACCTCTGGTTTCTTCCCGGGTACCGCGCTCTTCCCTGTAATGCTTCTCCTTGAGCGCCCGGAGGATCTTCTCAGGTGTAACAGGCAGATCCGTAACCCACACACCTGCGGCCCGTGCTATTGCATGGGCCACCGCACCCATCACAGGCAGGGTTGAACCCTCGCCCACTTCCTTCGCCCCGAACGGGCCTTCCGGTTCGTATGAATCAACAATGCCGCCCATGATCTCGGGTGCATCCTTAATCGTCATGACGAGATATTCATGGAGATTCGGGTTAACAATGTCACCCTTTTCATCGAAGACAACGTCTTCCATCAGGGTCTCACCGGCCGCCATCACCACTGCACCCTCTACCTGGCCATGAACCATCTTCGGGTTTATGGGTGTACCGCAATCATGAGAATCCGTGAACTTATCCAGTGTGACTTTGCCCGTATCGAGATCCACCGCTAGTTCGCAGATCGTTGTTCCGAAGGAATAGGCGGGGCTGGTCCCCACGGCGGCACCTTTGTAGTCGCCTCCGAGTCCTTCCGGTGGTTTGTAGAATCCGGTTCCGACCAGCGGTCCGTTTTCATTGAAGTAGATACGCGCTGCTTCGGCCCAGTCCATGCTGATGTTCGCATCGTCCTTCGAGGAGATTCTGCCGTCGTGTACGGTCAGCACGGAAGCATCGCAACCCAACTCCCCTGCGGCGATGGGTAGCAATTGCTCTACGACTTGCCCCGATGCCATCACGACAGCATTACCACCCATCAGCGTGACCCTCGAGGAGTAGGCCCCAAGGTCTATCGGGCTTATGTCCGTATCCTCACAGCGGATGTGAACGCGCTCAACCGGGATTCCAAGCGCCTCCGCGCACATCTGGCTCAACACGGTTTCGGCGCCCTGTCCGATCTCGGCCGCCCCGATGAACAGGACCGCCGCCATACCATCTTCGAGGATCTTGACCACAGCGTTCGCATGCGGGAAGACGGCCTTCTTCATGAAAGTCTTCTGGGTCTTTTCATGCGACATCCTGACCTCACCACGGTAGATGGCATAGCCTGCCCCCGATACAAATCCGCCCGATCCGATCCCGATGCCCTTGCCCGGCGGGAGATTCCTGTACTTCTCATCCCAGCCGGAGTCACGGGCAGCTGCCTCAAGCGTTGCCTTGAACTCGCAACTTCTGATATCGAGATCGTTTACGGTCCGTGTATTCCTGTCCATGGCGTTCTTCATTCTGATTGAAACGGGGTCGATCCCGATCTCATCGGCCACCATATTGAGAAGACACTCAAAGGCAAATCTCGGCTGGGGTACACCGTGACCTCTCATAGCACCGCATGCGGGTTTGTTCGTAAACACACGGTAGCCGCGATACCTGTAGTTGGGTATGTGATAGAGCGTGGGCATCATGCTGCCGGCATAATAGGCGGTCACGACCCCGAATGATGTGTAAGCTCCGCCGTCGAGATAAATCTTGCTATCGAAGGCCGTTATGGTGCCGTCTTTCTTAACCCCGAGTCTGAACTGCATGTGCTGCTTATGTCTTCCACGTCCATGATGGAACATGTCCTTACGGCTATAGACCATCTTGACGGGTCGCCCCGTCTTCCTGGCCAGTATGGAAGCACAGAGATCGAGAGGTGTTGTCTCAGCCTTGCCACCAAAGCCACCACCCACCGCGGGGCTCATCACCTTTATCTCTCCTAAGGGGAGCTGGAATACGTGGGCAAGCATGTAGTGGACGTAATGAGGCACCTGGGTCGATGTGTAAAGGATCAGTCTGCCGCCCTGTTCCCACTGCGCGATCGATGCATGGGGTTCCATGGGGCTCTGATGTGTGTGATTACCGGTAAAGCTTTCTTCCCGGATATAGTCGGCCTCTTCGAAGCCTCTTTCAATGTCACCGAAATCGTGTTCCACGCTGGTATTTATGTTGTTCTTAAATCGAGGATGGTCGTGGAGTTGAGGAGCACCCTCGGCTATCGCTTCCCGGGGTGTAAAGACCGCCGGGAGTTCCTCATAATCGACTTCGATGAGCTCGATCGCGCGCTCCGCCGTCTCTTCATCGACTGCCGCAACCGCGGCGACTTCATCCCCGACATACCGGACAAGCTCCTTGGCAAGGACATACTCATCGTAGCGCGCGGGTGAGACCCCGTACTTGATATCGGGTACATCCTCACCTGTGATCACGCAGACCACCCCGGGCAGTGCACATGCTTTGGATGTGTCTATGTCTTTTATCTTCCCGTGGGCCACGGTGCTTCCGAGGATCCGTCCGCAAAGCATGCCGGGGAAGTGATAGTCGGCTGTGTACCTGGCTCTCCCAGTTGCCTTATCGGCGGCATCCAGTCGCGGAATGCTTCTTCCGACAGTGGCATAACTCTCGAGATCATCCGGGTGTCCCACTGTCTCATCACTGTATTTCTTCCAGTTCTTGACGGCACGCATGATTGCGGTGTAGCCCGTACACCTGCAGAGACTACCCGAGAGGGCCGTCTTTATCTCATCATCAGATGGATCCGGATTCCGGTCGATCAGTGCCCTGGCGGACAGGATCATACCCGGTGTGCAGTACCCGCACTGGATCGCGCCCTCATTGATGAATGACTTCTGAATGGGATGGAGGGTGCCGTCCTGCTCGAGACCCTCGATCGTGGTTATATCATGACCTTCCTGTGAAGACGCCAGAACGAGACAACTGTTGACGGGCTCACCATCTATCAGGACGGTGCACGCGCCGCAGACGCCGAGCTCGCACCCTTTCTTGGTGCCGGTAAGGTGGAGTTTGTCCCTCAGGACGTCGAGCAGGATCTCGTTATCCTTAACCGACACGTTATACGTCCGGCCGTTCACCCGGAGTTCTATGCTTCTGTGCACGGTACCCGCTCCGTCTCCCAAGTTAAGCACCTCCCGATCTGGCTCGTTCCAGAGCGTCGTTCAGTGCTCTTACCGTCAGCACCTCCACCAGGTTCGCCCGGTACTCATCCGTACCCCGTATGTCGGTGATGGGTTTGGCCTCACATCGCGCGATCCGGCCGGCCTCCTCAAATGCCTCCGGCGAAGGTGACTTCCCCTCGAGACGTGCGGCCGCATCCCGGGCAATCACGGGTTTAGGGGCAACCGCCGTCAGTGCGACACGGCTTTCAAGGATCGTATCTGCCGGACCTACCTTCAAGGCGAGCATCGCCCCCACTCCTGCAACAGCAAGCGCGTTGGCCTCTCTCAGCATGAACTTATGGTATGACATCCCCGTTGCCGGTCCCGGCTTGGGTAAAACAAGATGAGTCATGATTTCGCATTCGCCGCACACGGTCTGCCTGGGGCCGAGAAAGTAATCCTCAATGCGTACGGAACGCTCCCCATCGCCCGACGAAAGCACCGCCTCACCGCCGGCCACGATAAAGAACGGCGCAAGATCCGATGACGGTACCGCACCTGCGATGTTACCTGCGACGGTGGCGATGTTTCTCACCGGGTAGGCCGCCATGGATTCCAGGGCATCGATGAGCGCTGGGAAGTACTTCACTATATTTCGATCACGGGATGCCTGATTCAGGGTGACGAGAGCTCCGATACGAATCGCGTCGCCGGTTTCATCGATCGAGTCGAGCCCGCTTATCCTCTTAAGCGAGACCAGACGCTCTACGCCTGTTATCCGGCCCTGCTTGAGGTCGACCAGGATGTCCGTTCCGCCAGCAAGCACCCTTGCGCGGGGGCAGTACTCGTTTAAGAGATCGCATGCCTCTGCGATTGTCTCAGGTTCGTGAAGCACAATGTCGGGGAGCCTCATCTATGCTGTCTCCGTTCGGCATCCAGGCTTGCGTTTCTCTGCCTCTTATATCACAGTCAGCGGCCGTGGTCAAACACCTCTTGGCACGCCAGCCGGGTCATGGTAGACTCCTGGAGTCCACGGCAGAAGGTTCGTGGGGGCCAGTGGTTGGAGAGGTATCGATGTCTTTCAATGCCATTACCGAGTGGATCGAAGCGAGAATCGGACTTGGCCTGGTAACGCAGCACAAGGTCCTGATTTCAATCACTTTCATACTGGTACTCTGGATAATTCACGGGTTCATTGCGCGTTTCCTGTTGCCGCGGATTGACGATGTACAGGCACGTTATCGGACCTGGAAGCTCACCGGGTATGTCATATTCATCGTCGGGATAGTGGTGATCGGGCGGGTCTGGCTGGGAGGATTCCAGGCGCTTGGGACCTATCTCGGTATAGCCTCTGCGGGCCTGGCGATCGCACTCCGCGATCCAATCGTTAATCTCGTGGGGTGGGTCTTCATAACACTCCGCCGTCCCTTCGGGGTCGGAGACCGGATTCAGGTTGGAAACCATGCCGGAGATGTCATCGACCTAGGAGTATTTCAGTTCACGCTCATGGAGATCGGAAACTGGGTTCATGCCGACCAGAGCACCGGGAGGATCATCCACATACCCAACGGCAAGGTCTTCACCGAAGCACTGGCAAATTACAGCAAGGGCTTCCAGTACATCTGGGATGAGATTCCGGTCCTCCTGACCTTAGAGAGCAACTGGCAGAAGGCCAAGGAAATCCTGCTCCGGATCGTAAGGCAGGACTCAGAAGCTCTGAGTAAGGCGGCCGCAGAGAAAGTACAGGACGCTGCACGCAAGTTCATGATTTTCTATGCAAAGCTCACACCAACTGTTTACACGAGTGTGAAAGACTCCGGTGTTCTCCTCACGATGCGTTACCTGTGCGAACCGCACAAGCGACGCGCGAGTGCTGAGGCTATCTGGGAGCATATCCTCGAGGAGTTCGCCAAGTGCGACGATATCGACTTTGCCTATCCAACCCAGCGGTACTATGACAATCTCGCCGAAGGCAAACCCGGCACCAGGCCCCAAATTCAGTGAGCAAATTCAGTGACACCATACCAAATTAGCAGATTCCCTGTGAATCCGCCGCAGCCCGCCGAAATCGGCGACAATTAAGTGTGGTGTCACCGTAATTCTGCATAATTCCTGGTTGAAATCCGCGCCGATTTCGACTATTCTAATACACTAGAAATCTGCTGGAAACCGCTGTCATTCGAGGAGGATTAGGGCATGATTGAGATGTTCAAGGAGTGGTATGACGCCCGCCACGAATATGCAAAGGAGTGGAAGAAGAAAACGGGCGGCAAAGTGCTCGGGTACTTCTGCACCTACGTGCCGGAGGAGATCGTCTATGCGGCCGGCGTCCTGCCGGTGCGCATACTGGGAAGCCATGAACCCCAGAACGTGACCGAGCCCCACATTTTCGCGATGTTCTGCCCATTCTGTCGTGATGTCCTGGCGCAGGGACTCCAGGGCCGCTACGATTACCTGGACGGTATCATGATAGCCCAGAGCTGTCTTCACGTTCGACAGGCATATACGAGCTGGGATCTTCACATTCCGTCTGAGTTCAGTTACTACCTCCCGATGCCACACCATGTGCAATCGAAACGTGCCGTTCCCTTCACACGTGCCGAGTTCGAAATCTTCAAGACCCGCCTCGAGGAGTGGACCGCTAAGAAGATAACGGATGATGACTTGAGACGCGGAATCGAAACGGTAAACCGTGACCGCCAGATGATGAAGCAGGTTTATGAGCTTCGCAAGGCCGATGAAGTGCCGCTCACGGGACTTGAAGCAATGCAGATGGTCGTCTCAAGCCAGATGACGGATAAGACCGAGCACGCCCGTGTCGTCGAGGATGCCCTTAAGGAACTCAAGGGCCGGACGATCGGCCGCCCGACGGGGACGAGGCTTATGCTCCTCGGGAGTGAGAACGACGATGTAGAATTCATCGGTATGGTCGAGAGTCTGGATGCGACCATTGTCCAGGACGACCACTGTACGGGTACCCGTTACTTCTGGGATGAGGTCGAAAACGGTGGTGATCCCATGGATGCGATCGCGGCGCGGTATGTCAAGCGTACCCCGTGTCCGACCAAAGACTGGCCGGAGCGCAAACGCATCGGCCGGATTCTGTCATTTGCCAAGGAATGGGACGTCGCCGGTGCCATCATAATTCAACAGAAGTTCTGTGACCCGCACGAGATTGATATCCCGGCTATACGTAAGGCGCTTGAGGATGCGGGGCTCAAGGTTCTTTTCCTCGAGCTCGATGTGACTGTTCCTGTGGGTCAGTTCAAGATACGGACCGAGGCATTTCTCGAGATGCTGGCCGAGGACGACCTGTTCTGATATGACACTGAAGAGATACAGGAGGAAGCCGTAATGGCAAAGTACAAGACAGAGCCTCTCAGACTGTGGAACAAGGCCAAGGAACTGCGGCTCAAGTTCTATGAGAATTACGCCAAGGCCCACGAGAAGGGTGGGCTCCGCTGGGCCGGCGGCGCGTGGACACTAGATGCTATCCCGCGCGGTCTGGGTGATGATGTCTGGTCGATCACATCGGAGCCTTATGCGGCTTCTATCGCCTTCAACAAGAAGTTTTCCCTGCGGTGTCTCGAGGCGACCGAGCGGGCCGGGTACGCCCGTGACCTGTGTTCATATATGCGTAACTACTGGGGCAGCATAATACTTGATGAGTACGCCTTCCCCGAGTTTTCGAAGAAGTGGCCAAAGCCCGATTTCATCTTCCAGGACCACATCTGCTGCTCGCACTCGAAGTGGTACCAGGTTGTATGCGATCTCGAGCCGGGTGTTCCGATGTTCAGCGTGGATGTCGGTTGCGCACCGGCCATGAAGGCGGACGGTGAGACTTTCAAATATGTACCGATGCCCCAGCATGCGATCGACTATGTTGTCGGCCAGTGCCTGGACGGGATAGATTTTCTTGTCAAGGTTACCGGGCGCGAGTACAACGATGAGCTTCTCAGGAAGGCCATATACAACCATATGCGTTCGACCGCGTTGTGGGCCAAGGTGTGCGAGCTCCAGAAGACAATACCCGCACCGTTAGAGGAGAAAACGCTCTACTCGCTCTATGTACTCGGCGTCCTGGCAAAGGCCAGCCAGTGGTGTGCGGATTTCTACGAGGAGTTGCTTGCAGACGTTGAGGACCGTGTCGATCGGGGAATCGCGGCAATCGCTGAAGAGCGGGCGCGTCTTATAAGCGATACGCAGCCGCCGTGGGGATTCCTTAAAGTGTTCCGGTATCTCGAGGAGTTCGGATGCATTTCGATCGGTTCGCTTTACACCTTCGGTCTCGTCGGTCAGTGGGAGCTCAAGGAGGACGGGACCTGGGGCGCTAAGACTTTTCCCGCCTCGGTCGATGATCTGCCTAAGGACCGCGAAGGTATGCTGGCTGAATACATCAAGTTTGAGATAAATAAGCCCGAATGGCAGCATTTCTATCATCCTGCCTTGAAGAGTGCGATGATGATAAAGATTGCCCGTGACTGGAAGCTGGATGGTGTGATGCTTCATTACAACCGCGGGTGTGAGGGCCTGACGATCGGGATCGCTGAGAACCGGCTCGCACTTCAGAAGGCAGGGTTTCCGGTTATGACTTTCGAGGGCAACATGGGTGATGAGCGTGAGTTTGACGAGGCACGCACGATGGCCCGTATCGATGCCTTCATGGAAACGCTTAGCCTGAACAAGATAGAAGTCTGATAGAATCGAACTTCCACATGTAGAAGGGAGGAGCCCGCATGATTACGGCAGGTGTGGACTGCGGGTCCAAGAACGTAAGGGTAGTGATCGTCAAGGACGGTGAGATCATGGCCCAGTCCATGGCCCCGGCGGGGATGGATACGGCCAATGCGGCACAGGAGGCCTACGATAAGGCACTCGCCGAGGCGGGAATCGCGGCAGGTGACATCGAGAAGGTAGTTGCCACCGGGGCCGGCAAGAACGAACCCGGATTCAAGGACGATGATGTGACCGAAGTCGGTGCGGACGCAAGGGGCGCAGTACATCTATTTCCCGATGCCCGTACGGTGATTGATGTCGGTGCGGAAGAGGGCCGGGCGATCAAGATAGATGCTCAGGGTAAGGTCATTGACTTCGCGATCAATGAGAAGTGTGCCGCGGGTGCAGGGGCGTTCACAGAGTCGATGGCCCGTGCGCTCGAGGTTAAGCTCGAGGAGCTCGGACCGCTCTCGCTTGAAAGCACCCAGGCAATACCCATGAATGCCCAGTGCGCGGTCTTCGCCGAGAGCGAGGTCGTAACACTTGTTCACAAGAAAACCTCAAAGCAGGATATGGCGCGTGCGATTCACGACGCGATCGCGGACCGGATCACATCGATGGTCCGTCGTGTGGGCATCGAGGAGAAGATAGTCCTCATAGGCGGCGTATCCTATAACATCGGTTTCGTTAAGTCGCTTGAAGAGGATCTTGAAACAAAGGTACTGATTCCCGAGAGGCCCGAGTTCGTCGGTGCCCTCGGCGCGGCACTTGTTGCCGCGAGCAAGTAATCCGGTATGGTGGAATTGTACGGAGGACTGCAAGATGACTGAGGATTACAGGATGGTCAAAGAGGGGAAAGGGGCCGAATACTGGCGGTGGACGGAGTCGAGGTGGACCAATCCCGATCTCGATTGGAAGCAGGGTGAAGTCGTGAGCGCGGGTGTGGATGTGGGTAGTGTATCCACCCAGGCGGTGGTGATGGTTGACGGCAAACTCTATGCCTACAGCAACATGCGTACGGGTTCCGATTCACCTGAGAGCGCAAACAAAGCGATTGAATGGGCATTTGAGGGGACGGGGCTTACGCTCGACAATCTCAAAGCCACCGTGGGCACGGGTTACGGCCGTGTCAACGTGCCTTTTGCAACCAAGGCGATCACCGAGATCGCCTGTCACGCGCGCGGGGCCAACTTCATGTACGGTCCGACCGTGCGTACCGTCCTCGATATGGGCGGCCAGGACTGCAAGGCCATTCACTGTGATGAGAAAGGCAAGGTCAAGGCGTTTCTCATGAACGACAAGTGTGCGGCGGGTACGGGCCGGGGGATGGAGGTCTTTGCCGATCTCCTCGGTGTTCACATAAACGACGTCGGCGAGATGAGTCTTTCGGTTGAAGAGGAACCACCGCCTGTGTCGTCAACCTGTGTGGTCTTCGCCAAGAGCGAGGCATCGGGTCTTCTTCGTGAAGGCTGGGACAAGGAGAAGGTGCTTGCGGCTTACTGCTCGGCCATGGCCCATCGGATCGTTGATCTGCTTGAGCGTATCGGTGTCGAGAAGGAGTTTGCGATCACGGGCGGCATAGCCAAGAATCCGGGTGTGGTCAAGCGTCTTGCCAAGGAACTCAACATCGAACCGCTCCCCACGGACATGGATACACAGATAGCCGGCGCCATGGGTGGGGCGCTCTTTGCACGGGCCCTTTACCTTAAGAAGATGAAGAAGAAATAGACGGGGAGGCAAAGGATGCTTGCCAATTACGGTTACAAGGATGGTTCGGGCGACTTCTTCATTACGATTGACACGGACAAGTGTGACGGCTGCGGTGCCTGTGTTGAGGCATGCCCCGCAAAGGTGCTGGAACTGGTCGAGAACGAGTTCGATCTCGATGCCGAGACCGATGTCGCCGCGGTCACCGAGGAGCACAAGAAGAAGATAAAGTACTCCTGCGGTCCGTGTAAGCCGGCCCACGGCTACAAGACCGAGGATCTGCCGTGTGTTCAGGCCTGCAAGCCGGGTGCAATTGAACACTCCTGGTGAGACGTGTCAAACACACCGTATTAGTCATTCCGGGAGGCGTTTGTGGCCCGCGTTAAACTCACGATAGACGGTACCGGGGTCAGTACAGAGGCGGGTTCAACCATCCTCGATGCCGCACGTGACGCCGAGATCTATATCCCATCGATCTGTTCGCACCCCGACCTTGCATGTGTTGATGATATCAAGGGTGAGTCCTTTGTCTTCCGCGGTGGGGAGCGCATCGAAACCGATGATCCGGAAGCCACCTGGGATGGCTGCGGGCTCTGTGTTGTGGAGATCGATGGTGAAATAGTCCGCTCGTGCGCGACAGAGGTCGTGGACGGGATGGCTGTCGCAACTGACTCTGAAGGTGTACTGGCCGAGCGACGCAAGAAGCTGACGGCTCTCCTTTCAGAACATCCGCATACATGTCTTACATGTGCCCAGGCTCAAGGGTGCTCGATAACCCAGTGCTCTACCAATGTGCCCGAAAACGAGCGCTGTTGTGATCTGCTTGGTTCGTGTGAGCTCCAGCGGGTATCCCAATTCATCGGGGTGCCCCAGGACGTCTCCAAGTACAAGCCTCGGGGGTTGCCCTCCCTGAAGGATGAACCTCTGTTCGATCACAATACCGAGCTCTGTATCGGCTGCCTGAGATGCGTCCGGGCCTGCCGCGATCTCCGCGATGTGGGTACGCTCTCGTTTGTGATCAGAGATGGTAAACCGGTCGTGGGGACGGTTGAGGGACCGACACGCAAAGAAAGCCATTGCCGGTTCTGCGGCGCGTGTATCGAGGTCTGCCCGACAGGTGCCCTTATGGACAAGGAACGCGCAGTCGGCGAGGATCGTGAGAAGAAACTTGTTCCATGCAGGAGCTCCTGCCCTGCGGGTGTGGATATTCCGAGGTTCGTACGTCACATCGCCGACGGAGAGACAGGAAAAGCAATAGCGGTGATCCGGGAGAAACTGCCGCTTGCCTTTGCACCGAGTTATGTGTGTTTTCATCCATGTGAGGAGGTGTGCCACCGGGGTCAGGTGACAACGGCAGTCTCGGTCTGCCGGCTCAAGCGCTTCGCAGTGGATAGTGATACCGGCGAATGGCATTCGAGGGTCGCCGGGAAGCCTTCGACGGGTAAGAAGGTCGCCGTCGTGGGTAGCGGGCCTGCCGGTCTGACTGCCGCCTACTACCTGGCCGGGCAGGGTCATGCGGTCACCGTGTTCGAGGAACTTCCCGAAGCCGGCGGTATGCTGCGTGTCGGGATCCCTGAGTACCGGTTCCCACGTGAACTGCTTGAGAAAGATCTCGAAGAAGTGCGCAGCATGGGAGTTGAAATAGAATGTGCCTCAAAGGTCGATCAGGCGCGGTTTGAACAACTCGCATCGGGGTACGATGCTGTGTTTGTCGCGACCGGTGCCCATGTATCAAAGAAGATCGACCTTCCGGGTCGTGATCTCGATGGTGTCTACTGGGGTATGGATTTCCTACGAGACCGCTCGCTCGGAAAGATCGATGCCGGCGTGTTTGACGGCAAGCGAGTCGTGGTTGTCGGTGGCGGAAACGTTGCCGTCGATGCGGCCCGGGTTGCGCGTCGCCTGGGATCGGGTGATGTCACCATGGTGAGCCTCGAATCACCCGAAGAACTCCCGGCGCACGACTGGGAAATCGAAGAGGCACGCGATGAGGGAGTAAAGCTGGTAACGGGCTGGGGTCCGGTCGAAGTCGATTCCGGTCACGGTAGAGTGATGGGTCTTAAGGTCAAGCGCTGTACACGCGTGTTTGACGAGAAAGGTCGCTTCAGCCCGACATATGACGAAAGCGAGACACGGGACCTCCCGGCCGATGTCGTAATACTTGCAATCGGCCAGGATGCATCATCAGGGCCATTCGAGAGCTGTGGCCTTTCACCGGATCGGACGATCGAAATCGACGAAGATACACTTGCGACCCAAATGGCAAAGGTCTTCGCCGGTGGTGATGTTGCGGCGGGTCCCGGCAGTGTTATCGATGCCATCGCGGCGGGCCGGAAGGCGGCGGTCGAGATAGACAGATCGTTGGGTGGTGACGGTGATATCGAAGTCACGCTTCTAGATCCGGAGCCGGTGGAGCACCGCCTCGGGAAAATAGAGAACTTCGCCGGGCTTGAACGCATCAAACCTGGAACACTCGACGCGGGCGGCAGGACCAGCACCTTTGCATCTTGTGAGGAGACTCTTACGGCAGACCAGGCCCGCTTGGAGGCGGCCCGGTGCTTCAACTGCGATCTCCGGCTTGCGATAGCAGGGGTAGCTCTGCCGCCGAGCGTTGAGCTTTACTTTGAGCTAATGCCTGAGTCCGTAGAGAGCGCTCCCGAGACCGAGGGCGTGTTCCAGCTCTACGACGCCGAGAAGAAGGTGATCTCTATAAAGGGTGTTATGAACCTCAAAGCAAGCCTTGCCGAGGTTCTCGAAGAAAACGAGAGTGCCAAGTTCTTCACACTTGAGCAGGACCCCATGTACACCAAACGGGAGAGCGAGCTCATACAGCAATACCTCAAGGAGCATGGTGAGCTCCCGGGTGGTGGAGAAGACGATCTTGACGATCTCTTTTGAGGAGGCACAGTGACACGGCAGCAGGATCTCGAAAGCGAGGGTTGGGAAAGACGGACCACCTATGACGAACCACGGCTGTCGGAGATAGGGAGGATGTACGAGCAGATGGGCTTCGAAGTCCACGTCGAACCGTTTGACCCCGCCGAGGAGCCCGGCTGTATCTCATGTATGAGAGATCACCCCGAGCTCTATAAGACCATCTACACCCGCAAGCCATCCCGGTAATCCACACACCTGACCCGACTTTGAATTGAACCCCATCCGGTTGAGATGTATGATCCTCATATGGCAGATAGCGAGATGGACTACAAACCCACGTTCCACGACCTCTACCACTTGATGAAGTTCAAGGTCACCAAGATCCTGCTCGTATCCAGTTTCTACGATGCATTCATTCTGGAAGAGGAGGGTCTCCTCACAGAGCAGATATCGGGGGAGTATCAGGATCTGGCCTTGTCGTCTCCTCCCCAGGTGGTCCGCGTCCGCTCGGGCAGGGAAGCTCTGAGCGAACTGCGCCTTGGACGGTATGACCTGATCATCACGATGAGCCAGATCGCCGACCTGGATCCGTATGAATTCGGCAAAAAGGCAAAAGAGATAAGGGGAGATGTCCCGGTCGTACTGTTGGCCACGGATCCTGGTGCTCTTTCAATATTCTACAAACCGGGCGGGGCCCCCGGGATCGACAAGGTATTCTACTGGACCGGTGACGCAGCGCTGTTTCTCGTAATCACCAAGTATGTAGAGGATCGAGCGAACATCGAGGCAGACAGCAAACACGGGGTGGTCAAGGCCGTGCTGATAATCGAAGACTCACCCATTGACTACTCCGGATTCCTTCCTGTGATCTACACGGAGATAATGAAGCAGACCCAGGCTCTCATAGAGGTGGGTCTCAACGAGCAGGAGAAATGGTTCAGAAAGAAAGCCAGACCCAAGATTCTGCTGGCAGAGACGTTCGAACAGGGCAAGGAGCTCTATGACAAGTATAGAAACCACCTGCTTGGTATCATCACGGATGTCTCGTACCGGAGGGGGGGCCAGCTCAGAGAGGACGCCGGCTTCCAGTTCGTGGAGGAAGTGGTGGATGAGGACATACCTGTTCTCATGCAATCCTCACAACCCGAACACAGTGAGAGGGCCGAGCGCCTGAATCTCCCCTTTTTTTACAAACGGTCTGAAACGCCGTCGCAGGACCTGCGCGACTTCCTCAAGGAGCGCCTGGGCTTTGGTGACTTCATTTTCGCGATGTCTGGCGGTGAACAGATCGCACGGGCACGTGACATAAGCGAGTTCGTGGAACTGGTACAGCAGGTCCCGCTTGAGTCGGTGCGTTACCACGGAGCTAGAAACGATTTCTCCAGATGGCTGATGGCACGAGGGGAAATCGCAATGGCGATGGAGCTTAAACCCAGAAGGGTCTCAGACTTTAAGAATGATGAGGAAATGACGAAGTGGCTGCTCGAAGTCATCAAGGGATCACGGCAGGAGAAGCGGCTCGGTGTGATAACCGATTTCTCACAGGAGGACTTCGAGTTCGAACAGACGTTCACAAGGCTTGGAGGCGGTTCGCTTGGGGGAAAGGGAAGGGGGCTTGCCTTCCTTGCTGCACTGCTTCATCAGAGCAACATCAGGAACAAATTCGCGGAACTTCGGGTCCGCCTGCCGGACACGCTGGTTATAGGAACGGACGTATTCGACAGGTTCATGGATGAAAACGGTCTCTACGATATTGTGACCGGAGATCTTCCTGATCGTGAGATATCCGAGCGTTTCATTGCCGCCGAAATGCCACCGGATATAAAGAACTCCCTGAATGTATTCCTGTCACGCGTGAGAGAGCCGTTGGCCGTCCGTTCTTCGAGTCTGCTCGAGGATTCCCAGAACCAGCCTTTTGCCGGTGTGTATGCCACGTACATGCTGCCCAACAACTGTGAGGATGAGCCTGTCAGGCTGGACCAGCTGTGTGAGGCGATCAAACTTGTCTATGCATCCACGTTTTCGAGAAGTGCGAAGGCGTACGTTCATACCACTGTCCACCAGGCCGAGGAGAAGATGGCCGTGGTGATCCAGAAGCTTGTCGGGAAACGATATGGGGATAGTTTTTACCCCATCTACTCGGGTGTGGGTCAGTCCTACAACTTCTATCCCGTCGCCCCGCTAAAGCGGGAAGATGGGATCGTTAGTGCCGCGCTGGGTCTCGGCAAGATAGTGATTGAAGGTGGGAAAGTCCTGAGCTTTTCACCTGTTCACCCCGACATCCTGCCCGGCCCGACGGATCCGGAGGAAATCCTCAGAAACACCCAGAGCCAGTTCTACGCACTTGATCTCAGGAACGCTTGTTTCGACCTTTCGGAAGGCGAGGAAGCGACGCTCAGCAGGCTCGACGTCTCCACCGCCGACAGTGACGGCACATTGGACTATCTTGCAAGTACCTACGACGCCAATGACAACAGGTTAAGGGACGGCGTAGAGGCCCATGGGCCGAGGGTGATAACATTCGCCGGCATACTCAAGTACAAAGCTCTGCCGCTCGTCGACGTGGTGAGTGAGCTCCTCAGGCTCGGGGAGCGCGGGATGGGCCGTCCGGTGGAGATTGAGTTTGCGGGGACATCAGGTGTAGACGGAAGACCCGAGTTCTATCTCCTGCAGATTCGGCCCCTGGTGACGCTTCGCGAGCGCAGACAGGTAGCGATCGCCGATGAGGAGATTAAAAGTGCTTTGGTCTCAACGAACAGGGCTCTCGGTAACGGTGTCATAGAGGGTTTGCGCGATGTCGTGCTGGTTGCTCCCGAGACATTTGATTCGGTGAAGACCGTGGAGATAGCTGAGGAGATCGGTGAGATCAACCGGGATCTCGGGGACACTCCATATATACTCATCGGACCGGGGCGCTGGGGTACCCGGGACAGGTTCCTCGGGGTTCCCGTAAAATGGGATCAGATTTCCGGAGCCAGAACGATAATCGAGGTATCGCTTGAGGACTTCAGGGTGGACCCATCGCACGGGACGCATTTCTTCCACAACATGACATCACTCGGTATCATGTATCTGACGGTACCCTATGGCAGAGGGGAAGCTTTCATTGATTGGGACGGGCTGAGCAGCGGTCAGGTGTCATCTGTTGGAAAATACGTGAAGCATATCAGGTTCCCGTCTCCGCTTGTCGTCAAGGTAGACGGCAGGAGTGGTAAGGGTGTGATCCGGCCGGCAGACCGGTGATCACCCCCGCCCGTGCATCTCCGCAAAGGCGCATAAACCTTGATTCTCGCAACTTTTGCTTGACTTTTTTCAACATTCCTTGTTATATTTGTCAAACTTAGACGATGCCCAGCGTCTACTTACATAAGTGACTCTTCTTTGTATTGCTTTGCCCGCACACGGACGGTGATTGCAAAGTGACCACTATGGAGGTTGGGCTATGATGTGCTTGCGCAAAGTGATCTGTTTCGGACTTGGACTGTTCTGCATCATCTTTCTTTCAGTACCTGTGATGGCTTCCGACACTCCCACCACAACTGATCGCGAAATCCAACACCCGGATGATACACGTGATGAGGAAGCGTACATACGGGATTATGATATGGCCCCGATATCGCCTGTGTCGTACGCGACCAACCGGATCTATAAGAGAAGGGCCAGGCGCGAGATCCGTATGGTGAAGCGCGCGCCCCAATCCTTGAGGGACCGCATCAAGGACGGCAACTATCCCAACCAGGCAGGCATGATCGGATCCAACCGCGGCGGCTGGAAGTGCGCAGCCTACCAGCGCGGTGGAATGCTCCGGCTCTGGCTTGCGGCGGTGGATGGAGACCAGTGGGCAGTAAACGATGCCAGGCGTGCGATCGATGCCACTTTCGCCCGCCAGAACCCGAACGGGAGTTTCCAGATCGGCGGAGGCATGCCGGCGGACTACGTCGACAGGTTGAGCGATGTCGCTTTCTGGCTGTCCAAGCTCTGCCACGCTCTCCTTATTGTTCAGGTAAGCGAGGTCGGACCCGCGTTTCAGAGCAGGATCGATGCGCTGCTTCCCAAGATCGAACTGTCGGGTAGCTATCTCGCCAGCGGTGCGGCTGTGCTTTCCAATGGTGACAGGGAGGCTGCCAACCGCCTGTTTTTTGATGCGTGTGCCTTCGGGCTTGCGGGAGCCCTCACCGGCAACCAGCAGTTTGTCAACCTGGGGCGTCAATTCGCCGACCAGGGCGTGGGCGAGCAGCGTGGAGACGGAGTCTTCCTCGAGATGAACGGCCACGATTCGAGCTATCAGGGTGTATCACTCCTCCAGTTCCAGCAGTACGCGGTCTATTTCCCGTCCGCCGCCTACAATGCCTCGCTGCTTAAGGGTGCGCAGTGGGAAGTCACACGTATTCTGCCCAGCGGCGAGATAGATCCGACCGGAAACACGCGAACTGGCCGTTTTGGCAAGCCACTCTCCTACATCGAGGTAATGATGGGATTGCTTTACGCCGGCGGCGGACAGAATTACATGCCTGCCGTCGATGCAGGCCTCCGCTGCTACAGTTACTTCTACCACGTACCGATTCCGACGATGGATATCACGGGTTACACAGATATGGATGATGAAAGGCTTCAGCCGTCGCTTCTCCTGCACCAGAACTACCCGAATCCTTTCAGGGAGACGACGACCGTCGGCTACACGCTCTCATCCGGTGAGAGAGTGCACGCGGCAATATACAACACCCTCGGCCAGCGGGTCCGTACACTTGTTGACGGGTACAGCCCAAATGGGTACTCCCAGGTTACGTGGGACTCGAGGGACGATGCAGGTACCCGGGTAGCACCGGGTGTCTATGTGATAAGGATCGAGACACCGTTTGCTACTGAGACCCGGAAGTTGTCCCTGGTCGAATAGGCTGGAAAACGCTTGACGTTTTTCCGCATGACTTGCTATTTTTGTCGGACTTAGACGAAGCCCAGCGTCTATTTATGTAAGTGTCTCTTCAAGCCTGTTCATGCTTTGCCCACACACAGAAGGTGATTGCAGGGTGCCTGCATTGGAGGTCGGACTATGACGTGCCCGCGCAAAGTGGCCGCACTCGGGCTTGGTTTGCTGACTCTTACTCTACTGTCGTCTCATGCTATTGCTTCGGGCACGCAGAACCACGCTCAAACAGAAATCCAGCTGATAAGAGACATGCCTCAGTACATCACGGATCGCCTTGATAATGGTAATCATCCTGACTCGAACGGCATGATCGGATACAACCGTGGTGGGTGGTTGTTCGTGGGCTTTCAGCGCGGAGGGATGCTCTACCTGCTCTACTCTGCCGTCGACGGCGATGAGGCCGGCGCCAATGATGCCTGGCGTGCGATCGATGCCGCTTTCTCGTACCAACTGCCAAATGGGAGTTTTCACATCGGGCACCCAATCGGTCCCGACATCGCACGGGTCGACAGTCTGAATGATGTGTCTTTCTGGCTGGCAAAGCTCTGCCATGCGCTGGTCATCCTCCAGGCAAGTGAACTTGGCCCTGCCTTCGAGACCCGGATCCAGGCTTTGCTCCCCCAGATCGAGCTTTCGGCACTCTGGCTTGCCGACGGTGCCGAGGTACTCGCATACGGCGATTCCGAAGCGCCTAACCGGCTCTTCTTCCATGCGTGTGCCTTCGGATTTGCGGGTATACTCCTCGGTAATACAGAGCTCGTCGCGCTCGGGCAGCAGTTCGCTCTACAGGGTTTTGAGACCCAGCGTGCGGATGGAGTCTTCCTC
>JALGZP010000015.1 GCA_025774845.1 bacterium | reverse complement strand
ATATGCGGACATCCCGGATTTCCCGATCCGGTTGTCGTGTTTATTCCCCGTGGACAGGGAGGAGTCCTTGTCATCGGAGATTCACAGTTCTTCCTGAACAGAAACCTTGAAGGACGTGAGGAGTGGTTTCCGGGAAACATCGCGTTTCTGCGCACACTGCTTGACCGTATCAAGTCGGGGGACCTGCAATCATGAGATGGTTCTGGGCAATTGCGCTTTTCTCAACACTCTTCTGGTTGCGTACGCTGCCTGTCTTCACACAAGCCCAGGAAGGCTGGATCTGGCTTATCATAGCCGCCATCGCCGCGGCCGCTGTCGGGCTGCGGACCACTACGGTCAAAGAATTCGATCGGCGTTGGCTACTGCTCCTGATCCCTCTCGGGATTGGACTCTGGCGCGCACCTTTCCCTTTCGATGTTCCTATCGTTCTCCTGGCTCTTGCAATCGTGCTGATGGCGACCATGCGATTTTCCAGGGCTCTTGCCTGGGTTGGCCTGCCGCTTGGTCTGGTCGGACTCATCCTCGCCGTGCAGGCGGCATTCATCCCGTTTCTCTACGTAGTGGCCTCACGCGTGCACGAGATAGCCTGGTTGAATCCTTTCTTCTACGCTCTGGCCCGCCTCTTCGATCCGGCTGCAACTCTGAGTGATAACCAGGTGATTGTGCATTATGTCAACGAGATCTTTGAATTCCCGACACGGCTGGAAGCGCTCGGGTTTATTCCGGGAGGCCTGATCGCCATGGCTGGACTAGGGCTTCTTGTCGCAGCACGCCGGCCGCTTAAGGTCCTGTTTGGTTTTCTCATCGTGATCGCAGGCTACTCTGTCCTCCGTTACCTCTTCCTGGTCTTCATGACCGTTAAACTGAGCAACCCGAATATCTTTTGGTTCCCCCAGGTTACGGCCCTGAGCTATGTCCCGCTGGTGATAGTGCTGGCCTCCGTTGGCTGGTTCAACAAGGCCCCGCGCCATGATTCGTTTGCTGTCGGCTGGCCCGGCAACCGGAGTGTGGCGGTTGCCCTGGTACTGGTGGCTATAGGCGTGATCGGGGTGACCGGGTTTTTCGCTTACCATGATCCGGGGGTCAGAAAGAGCGGTCGCGTACTCATCGACGAGTTTCATTCCGACTGGGAATGGACCGGCGAGAGGTACGATACGGAGTGGTACGGGCGCAAGTCGGGTTACAACTACTACTGCTTCGCCGAATACCTGAAGTACTACTATCTGGTCGAGGCGGGTACAGACTCCTTGCTGCCGCATATGCTCTCTCAATACGACATTGTGGTTATCAAGACCCCGACCAGTCCCTACAGCGAGCGAGAGAAAGCCGCGCTGGTCAAGTTCGTCAAGGATGGAGGCGGGCTCTGGCTGATCGGGGACCACACCAATGTATTCGGAACAAGCACGTATCTCAACCAGGTCGCAGAGCGATTCGGCCTCCGCTTCCGCTACGATTCGACATACGGCCTCGAGACGATGGCCCTCTCGGTGTTCGAGCGCCCCGGGATCTTCCCCCACCCGACCGTGACCTGGCTTCCTACGTTTCTATTCGCAACCTCCTGCACGATGGAATCTCCGGTACTATCCGAGAACATGATCCTGGGCTACGGATTGCGGGCGATGGGAATCGATTACTCCGAGACAAGTTTCTTTCCGAGGAAGGACTCCAAGAACTTCGGCTTCGGTATCTTCGTCCAGCAGGGAGGTGTGAAGTACGGAAAGGGACGGGTAGCGGGTTTCACTGATAGCACAGTCTTCTCAAACTTCTTTGCATTCATCCCCGGAAAGCCTGAGCTCGCACTGGCCACACTTGAGTGGTTAAACCGGAGCAACCGGTTCCGCTGGGTTCCCGTGGTTCTGCTTGTGTGCGGGCTTGCCTGTCTGGTCGGAGCCTGCGCTGTGCTCCGGAAGTGGGGGCACAGCCAGGGGGCCTTACTCGTACTCAGTGCAGGATTCCTGGGGTTATCCGTCGCGGTCATGATCTATGACGGTCTTGTCCGCAGCTCGTACCCGCTTCCCGAACCACACACCGACTATGTTCATGTAGCCTTCGAGTCGGAGCACTCTCAGTTCACACTTCCCGTGCTGGAACTGACAAAGGATCCCGAGATCAGTCTCCACACCTTCTTTGTCTGGACGCAGCGCCTGGGATTCTTCCCGAGCCTGGAGCCGGATGTGGAAACCGCCCTGGCCAAGGGCGATCTTGTTGTCATCGCCGGTCCGGCCACCACGTTTGAGCAGACCGAGATCGATGCAATCGTCACATACCTGAGCAGAGGTGGTCGACTCCTGGTACTGGTGGATCCGGCCAATCGAACCTTTGGATCGCTGCAATTGCTGGGTGCGCTCGGGATCAGACTACCTGTTCCCGAGCCCGATGAGGAGAGCAGCGCTCCCGGGGATACGCTCTATATCGTCAACCGCGAAGGGGACAGACTGGTCGAGGCGGTACGTCCCGGGGGCCTTGAGGGAGGGACCCCGCTGTTGGGTCTTTCAGACCGCCGGATAGTGCTGGCCGAACAGACAATCGGAAAGGGCAAAGCATTGATCTTTGCCGATTTCGCCCTCTTCACTAACGAGAGCATGGGTCACACCGGTGAGATGCCGGATGACCGGAAGCATCTGATCTCGGAACTGGAGTACTGGCTACTGCGTGACATCCTGGACCTGCCGCAGCCGGATCCCCAACCATTCGCCCAGGAATAGTCAGATACGCATACGCGAGTATGGGCTGGCCGGGTCCTTCAGCGATAATGGTTGGTGATGGGCATTCGCCGGTCCCTGCCGAATGCCTTGGGGGTAATCTTGATGCCCGGTGGCCCCTGCCTCCTCTTGTATTCGTTGCCGTCCACCATCTTTGCGATACTCCGCACAAGCGGCTTGGGGTACCCGGCGCGTCCGATTTCGTCAATGTCCTTGTCTTCCACCACATACATACTGAGTATGGGATCGAGCGTGTCGTACGGTGGCAGTGTGTCATCATCCTTCTGATCAGGCCGGAGCTCCGCCGACGGAGCCTTGCTTATTGTCGCCTCCGGAATCACAGGCTTGCCCTTTGAATTCCTGTGGCGTGCAAGGGCGTAAACAAGCGTTTTGGGAACGTCCTTAAGAATCGCAAATCCTCCGGCAAGATCCCCGTAGAGCGTGCAGTAACCGACGGCGAGCTCGCTCTTGTTCCCCGTGGTAAGGACAAGCCAGCCATGCTTGTTCGAGAACGCCATCAGGATGTTCCCCCGTATCCTTGCCTGGATGTTCTCTTCGGTGATGTCATGGGATGACTTCTTGAAAACACCTTTGAGAGATTTGGTATAGGCTTTGAATACGTCCTCGATGCTCACCTTGATCAGCTTGATACCGAGGTTCCGGGCAAGTTTGGTCGCGTCACGTACGCTCCCTTTCGAAGAGTAGCGTGAAGGCATAGCCACCCCGACCACACCGCTCTTGCCAAGAGCATCAGCCGCAACCGTCGCCACAAGTGCGGAATCTATCCCCCCGCTCAGCCCTACAACCACCTTCTTGAACCCGTTTTTCTTCACATAGTCACGTGTACCCGTCAAGATAGCGGTGTAGATTTCCTGAAGTGCGGGCATCAGTTTCTCCACACGCGGCGCAATCTTCTTCTTGCGCGCGGGCGGCTTCATCCCAAGGTCGGCCGTCTCGACCGCAATACGCTTGAAACCCCTCCGGGCGGCCAGTGTCACACGTTGCTTGACCGCACCGACGTCGATGTCGGCAACGACGAGATCCTCGCGGAACTGCTTTCCCCTGGCGATGGTCTCACCGTCCGGGCCGATCACAAGACTGTGACCGTCAAAGACGAGCTCGTCCTGGCCTCCGACGAGATTCACATAGGCCACGTAGGCATCGTTGGCGAGTGCCCTTCGTTTGAGCAGTTCCTCTCGCTCGTTACCCTTACCGGCATGATATGGTGAGGAGGAGATATTGAGTATGACATTGGCGCGGCCCACCTTCACCTGTGCAACTGAGACATCCTCGCGCCAGATGTCCTCACAGATACTCACTCCGACGCGTGCATCCGCCGCCACGAGGACCAGGGCCGTTCGCCCGGGCGTGAAGTAACGTTTCTCATCAAACACTCCGTAGTTGGGCAGGTGAATCTTGTTGCAGACCGACATGACCTTGCCTGCGGCAAGCACCGCGGCCGAGTTATGAACGGAACCCGCATGATTTGGGAAGCCCACGACCACTGATGTCTGTTTGAGTTTCTTCGCGATCTTATCCACGGCACCGCGGCAGTCCTCAAGAAACCTTCGTCTTAGAAGCAGATCCTCGGGAGGATAACCGGAGATCGCAAGCTCGGGGAAAGCGATGAGGTCGACATTCTGCCTGCGGGCCTTGTCGACCCACTTGAGTATCTTGGCTGTATTGCCCTTGATGTCACCAACTGTGAGGTTGACCTGCGCCAGTGCGATCCGTAGCACCTGAGCCCTCCTCTTTGCGCAAGTGAGATAATAGACGATCGGGAACCGGCATACAAGTTCAATATCTCAAAATGGGTTCGACCGCGGGGCAGGTTCTTCTTGAAATCACGGTTAGCAAAATGTAGGCTTGGCGCGTGAAGGATTGAGGCATATGCGAAGAGAACACATAGCACTGGCAATATTCATCGCGCTCATCCTGATAGCCTGCTACCTCTTCTACACTATCTACAGGCCCTTTCTTGCATCGATCATCTGGGGTGCAGTGCTTGCGGGCATTTTCTACCCGTTGAATGCCTTGCTCGCCAGGAAAATGAAAAGGGATAATGTCCGGGCGATCATAATGTGCATAATCGTGGTGGCCGTAATAATAGTCCCTGCGGTCTTTCTCGCGATCGGGCTGATCGGCGAGGTGACCGACGGTCTCCCCAAGTTCAAGGCGGCTGTCGACTCAGGCCAGCTCGATTTCATCCTTAAACCCCGCACCTTTGGATGGAATGAGAGAATCAAGGAGTTCCTTGGCCCATATGTGGACGCTTCAAACCTGGACATAGAATCGGTCATCACTGCGAATATGCAGCGTCTGACCTCCTATATCGTTCAACAGGTCTCAAACTTCGTCGGCAACTTCTCAGCGGCCGTAGTGTCATTCGCCCTGGCCGTGCTTTCGATGTTCTTCTTCTTCAGGGACGGCAACAGGCTGATCACAAGGCTCAAAGAGCTCTTGCCCATGTCGGACGAGCTCAAGCGGAGTCTCACAACACGGCTCAGAGAGGTTATCGAAGCATCAATCTATGGTGGTGTGCTGGTTGCTGCCGTACAGGGGATTCTGGGCGGCATCATATTCTGGGTCACAGGATTACCGTCCCCGATTTTCTGGGGAACAATGATGGCTATCCTGTCACTTATACCGATAGTCGGACCATACCTGATCTACATACCCGCTGCCGCGATACTGATTCTCTCGGGGAGTTGGGTCAGAGGCATAATAGTCCTCATACTCGGAATAGTGGTCGTAAGCCAATCAGATAATGTGCTTCGCCCGGTGATCATAAGCAGCAGGACCAAGATCCACACGCTGCTGCTTTTCTTCAGCATACTCGGGGGACTCAAGGTATTCGGGCTGCTGGGGATTATCCTCGGCCCGGTGGTGGCCTCGATCATCCTCACCCTGGTGGAAGTATATAAACCCCGTACCGACGAGGCTCCTGCGAAAGAACCGTGTTGAGGTAGCATCGGGGTTCCACCCCCGACGATCGTCTATACGTCTGGCACAGAGACCCGACGCTACATGAGCCTATAGGTAAGACCGATGGCCAGGGCTTCCTTGATCTGTCTGCTGCGTGATATGTCCCTGTCGTAGAAGACTGTGACATTCAGCGTGACGCTGAGATACTCCTCGATCTTCGCTGTTAGCAGGTTATCCCACTTGATGTCGATCTCGTTTGTCGCTTCCAGGTTTGAGAACAGTTCGAGCTTCGAGTCAAATGCAAGGTCATCGCTGATCTTTAGATTAAGATCGGTGACCGATTCGGCGCCCACCTCAACCTTGATATCTTCTATCTCATCCGGTGTGTCCGGATCGTCCGCGTACGGCAGCGGATACTTATCAGTCACCGTCTCCTTGATCGAGGCTCCCAGTCGCGAACGCAGTACGACGCCGAAGACACGTCCGATACCCGCACTCTGCGTAAAATAGCCGGGATCGACGAAATTCGAGATTGCCGTTCTGTCGGAATCGGTGTACTCGTAGCCCGTTGAGAACTGAGTCTCCGCCGTCGTTGCCACGTATGGATCGACATAGAACCCGGCCCTGAAGGTGAAGACGCTCTCGAACTTTATCTCATCCACCGATTTGCGGGCATCTTCATCTCCGACTTTGGTCATTCCATATGCAAGTTTGATCCCATTCACCCACTCGTGCCCGGTACCGGTGTTGGTGAATTTCCCACCAAGACTGGTCTGCCACCCGAGCGTGCTCTCACCACCCTGAGCCCAGTTGTCAAAACTCGCCTGCGTGAGATTAAGGCTGCCGACCACCTCGTTCGTCCAGCCTGCCACCGGTTCGTCCTCGTCTGCAAACGCCGTGGGCAGATTGCCCACCATCAAGACAGCACAGATGAGCATCGCCAGAGAAAACCTTACGTGCATGTCAGCCTCCTTCTATTCCATTTGCATCCACTGTATCAGAGCGCGGCAAACCCCGGTGCCCGCGGTGCCGGAGCAAGAGAATTGCAGCGTACCGCCGTACTAACGAGAGTGCGAGCGCAATTTTCGAGCTCTGACCCCAGAAGATTTGCGGGAGCAAGAGAATTGCAGTGTACCGCCGTACTAACGAGAGTGCGAGCGCAATTTTCGAGCTCTGACCCCAGAAGATTTGCGCAATTTTCGAGCTCTGACCCCAGGAGATTTGTGGTTATCCCGTGGGTGTGGCACCCGGTTTGTTAGCGGATGATATTGGGGCCCTGGTCATCACCTGCTGGAGGCTTTGCACCTTCCTTCGTCATCGTGAGACCGCACTTGGGACAACTCATCACGTAGCACGGCACATCGGTGTAAAGGGGTACCTTGACTCCACAGGATGTACAGACACAGTGGGCCCGTGGCCTGCCTCTCGGCCGGTTCATTCCGGGCCGTCCCGGGCCTCCCGGTCCTCCCGGTCCTCCCGGCCTCCCCGGTCCTCCCGGCCGTCCACCGGGTCTTCCCGGTCTCCCGCCTTTCTTGCCACTCCGGCCTTTCTTACCGCGCCGTGGTCCCTTCTTGCCGGAAGGGGGCCTGCTGCGCCCTCCGCCCGGTCCCGCACCACCCGATCCCTTCTCCATCACAATTCACCTCCATGTCACCGGCGATCAGACACCGGTGTCAGCTAATCCACTATCTATAAAGCACCATTGCGCTTATCCCCGGGACCTCAACTTCACCGTCTGATACCTCGCTGGTACCGGTCCTCACGGGTGTGGTACCCGCCTCGTCCTCATCAACCACGACCGTCCAGGTGCCATCCGGAATCGTGACGGTCACCGCTTTCGGGTTGGGATTGAGCAGGACAAGAACCTCACTCCACGAGTCACCCGATGCGCCGCTCGCAAGGCTATATGCAACGCATCTCGGAGAAACACGGATACCCAGATCGTCGTCGAAGAACTTGAGATTCGCCCCCACCTCTTGCCTGGTTTTCATCCGGAACATCGGGTGGGCTTTCCGCAATTCAATCAGTCCCCTGTAGTAATCAAAGATGTCACGGTTCTTCTGCTTCAACTCCCAGTTGATCATGTTGATGGCATCAGGTTTGTTGTAGCTGTTGTGATCGCCGCGCTTTGTCCTCAACATCTCCTGACCGCTGTGGATGAAGGGTATACCCTGGGAAGTAAAGACAAGCACAGCACCCAACCGGTTCATACGTTTCCTGTCGTCATCCGTTATGCCGGCATCGCTTCGGGTGGTGATGACGAGCCGGTCCCAGAACGTTCTGTTGTCATGACTCGCCACATAGTTTATGGCTTCGGTCGGGTTCAACGTGAAGTCGTTGATGCTTCCCTCGATCCCGCGTTTTATCTTGTCTATGTTGATCCCGGCCTGGACATAACCCTTGTTGAGATCGAAGACACCGCCCTTTATCGCATCCCTGAAATGATCGCCGAACACAGCGAAACCCTTGCCCCGCTGCATCCCCTTCGTGGTGGGAGATATCGGTGTCTCCCCTCCCGTCCAGGGTTCACCGTAAAAGACGATGTCGGGCTTTATCGCCTTAAGTTCCTCGACTATCTTCAGGACGGTCTCGAGGTCCGTAAGCCCCAGAAGATCAAACCGGAAGCCATCCACATCATACTCCTCGACCCAGTACTTGACCGATTCGATCATGAACTTCCTCATCATGGGGGCTTCACTGCGTGTCTCGTTTCCGGTGCCGGAACCGTTCGAGTATGAACCATCGCCCCTGAGCCTGTAGTAGTATCCGGGAACCAGGCCCTCAAAACTGTATATCTTGCTCGGTCTGTACTCCGCCGTGTGGTTATAGACAACATCCATGACCACCTTCATGCCCTTTTTGTGCAGGGCATCGATCAACTGCTTGAACTCCTTAACCCGCGTGGCATCGTACCGCTCGGTTGCGAACCAGCCGTCGGGTGAGTTGAAGTGGACCGGCATATAGCCCCAGTTATACTCGTCACTCGACTCGTCGTTATGAAAGTCCTGAATCGGCATCACGTGGACAACATTGACACCGAGTTCTTCAAGGTGGTCGATGCCCGTCTTCACATCGGGATGACCGGGCATCACGGTTTCCGTCTCCGTCAAGCCGATGTACTTGCCCCCGTGGGCGATCCCCGAGTTCTTGGCTATCGTGAAGTCTCGAACATGAAGCTCGTATATGATCGCCTCACTCATATCAAAGACCGGTCCGGGTGCAACCGGTGTGTCGTCATCAATGATCATGCCGCGGCCATCGTGCGCGGTGTTACATCGTGAGTACGGATCGATGATCTCAACGTAGGGGCGCTCATCCGTACCGGCAACCCTGAGTGTGTAGTACCCGCCCTTAAGATCACCCGCAACCGTCACTTCCCACGTGCCGCCCTCTGAGGGCTGCATCGGGTGTTCTTCTCCGTCCCCACCCTCGGGTTGGTCATAAAGCACCAGCGTTAGCGCCGACGCGGTTGGGGCAAACACCCTGAAACCAGTCTCGTCGGGAGAGTAAATCGCACCGAGCGGTTTGTCGGTGTAGAGCTCCGGGGAGTCAAGAAGTCCCCGCACGGCCAGCGGGCCGGGCTTGAAGCCCTTGACACCGAGAGTCCAGTGATAGAGCATATCCGATCGAAGATCAAGATCGCGGCCGACCGTAACGCTTACCCGGTAGGGCTGGCCCTGCTTCGGCGGCAATTCCCGGACCGCTGCGACCGGTACGTCACCGCCCTCATCATCCTTGAGCGTGAAATTCTCGGGCTTCAGGTCTTCTTTCGAAAGCGACGCAGACAACATGGCCGTCACCACACGCGCTCCGTCCGCGAATGCGCCGATAACCCATGGTGTCGTGTCCGGAATCTCCATAAAGAGCTCATCGTTACCGGCAAGTATCCAGACCTCACTGCCCATGTAGGGAAACCATATCCTGTCGGGATTATCTTGTGACGCCCAGTTGCCGAACTTGGGCAGGAGCCCTATCTGAACACCTTCACCACCGTAATTCTTACGTGTGACCTTGAACACGAGACCATAGTCATCCGTTGCGGCCGCCTCAAGCTCCTGCGAATCCTGCTCGTTTCTGTCATCCCACGTCCAGAGCGTCCAACCGGAGTAATCCTCCTGCGGTCTGTGATAGTGTACTGTTACGATCGGACCTGTCTCCTGTCCCATACGATCCTCGCCTGGCTGCTGAGTGAAAAGTTTCTGCTGGCCTGATACAATCCAGACCTCTTTCCCCTGATCCGGAGTCCAGACCCTGTCCGGCGGATCCTCGCTCTCCCATTCCTTGAACTTGGGCAAAAACCCTATCTTCGAGCCGTCGCCATATTCGGACCTCAGGACATGGAAGACGAGACCGAAGTCATCTTCGTCCACGGCTTCGAGATCATGCGAATCCCCCTCGGTGTTGTCATCCCACACCCAGAGCGTCCAGCTTTCGTAGTCACCCGCGGGACGTCCATAGTGAACGACAAGCGTATCTTCAGCAATGGTGGATTGGGCAACGGCACACGTCGTAAGACAAGCAAGAACTGAGATCAGTGAAAGAGCGGAGATTCCCCGCCATCCTTGGGAAAGACGCATCGTCTTCTCCTTTGAGGTATATACCGTTGTAGGCCAATGATGTGAACCCGCACATCGTGCTTCAACGACCCCCGACTCGTATCAGCAACATAATAACTCCGAAAGATCGAACGCACAAGGTTTTTGGAGACTACTACCCATTTGACTTTGACGACTTTCTTAAATATAGTCACGATTGACTTATCACTTAACAAGCGGACAATGGAGGAACCAATGACTGATTTCACCGAAAAGATCAAGGGAGTAGCGTCACGTGTAATCGAGAACAACCTGTGGCGGCAGAGGCAGTGTTTCAATCTCATACCTTCGGAAACGACACCGAGTTTGATGGTCAAGATGTGTGAAGTATCCGACCCCGCCGGCCGCTATGCAGAACACAGGACAATGAAAGGCAGGGAGATCTATTTCTACCAGGGGATCGATTTCATTCGAGATATTGAGGAGGAAACCCGGGACGCAATGCGCGAGTACTTCGGGTGCAAGGAAGTCGAGCTCAGGACCATAAGCGGCCAGATGGCCAACGAAGTTGTGTTTAAAGCCATCACGAAGTACATCAGCAAGAAATCGGGCAAGCCCATGCAGCGCATGAGGCTCGTGATGAACAACGATCTCAGTAAGGGCGGGCACCTGAGTTCCCAGCCGATGGGTGCGCTGTTCAATTACGTCGATGCCGACCCGGACACGGGTAAGGAAGCGGTGGTCAACTTCCCGATCATGAGCGACAATCCTTACAGGATCGATGCTGCTAAGATGGCCGGGTTGATTGAGGAGAAGAGACCCGACCTGATTGTCTTCGGAAAAAGTATGTTCATCTATCCCGAACCCGTGTATGAGGCCTACGCTGTTGCAGGCGCCCTGTCACCCAGACCCGTCATAATGTATGACATGGCTCATGTCCTGGGTCTTTACGGAGCCTTTCAGAAACCGTTTGAGGAGGGCGCGGATGTTGTTACGGGTAGCACGCACAAGACCTTCTTCGGCCCCCAGAGGGGAGTCGTCGCAAGCAACTTCGAAAAGGGGCATGACTTAAGGAAACTCTGGATCGAGACCAAGGGGCGGGCTTTCCCCGGCTCCACGAGCAACCACCATCTCGGTACGCTTCTGGGACTCCTGATCGCCGCCTACGAGATGAACCACTTCAAGGACGAATACCAGAAAACCGTGCTTAGTAATGCAAAAGCCTTTGCGAAAGCGCTCAAGCAGAACGGGCTTGAGGTTGAGGGTGACCCTCAAGACGGTTACACCCAGACACACCAGGTCCTCATCAGGGTGCGAGAGTATGGAACCGGAGAAGAGGTTGCAAGGAGACTTGAAGATAACAACATAGTCTGCAACTACCAGGCGCTCCCCGACGATGAGAGCTTCATCCAGTCGAGTGGAATCCGGACCGGTGTGCAGGAGATGACGAGATTCGGCATGGTAGAAGCGGACTTCGATCATCTTGCCGCCCTCATTGCGGATACCGTGATACGAAGCAAGGACGTCAAGGATGAGGTAGCACGCTACCGGCAGAAGTTCCTTGAGATGAAGTACTGCCTGCCACCTGCTGAAGCAAGTGATATGGGTGCGAAGATCCTGGAGGCGGTCTTCCCTACCAGCGAATATGCAAAGATGTTTGCGGCCAATCTCTCATCGGCGGCCGGGGGCTGACCTGACCGGAGACCGTCAATTCACGGTATCACCTGAGAAGACTCACGGGGTGGGAAGGGCAGACCGGTAACGCTGGAGTGACCAGGAAGATTAAGCGTCTTTCTCCGGACGCGTCTCTTCCTCACCACCCTCCTCTTCGATCTCGCCTTTTGCACCCTTCTTGAACTCACGCATACCCGAGCCGAGTGACCTCATGAGCTGAGGAATCCTCTTAGCTCCGAAGAGGATCAGGATCACAACGACTATCAGGATTATCTCGGTGGTGCCTATTCGTCCTAAGAGAAGCAGATTACACCTCGCTTTCGAGTAAGGTTCCCCCTTATGTTCTTATTCCACGCACAAAACGTCAATCATTATTTGCAGGAATTGACCGTGACCGGGCGCGGTGATACATTTGATGCTTGATTGGCGGATATCGTCATGACACGATAAGACAAATTCGAAAACACATTGCGCAAGGAGTTGATGAAAGTGAAGACACAGGTTAAAGAGATTCGGGCCAGGGAGATCTTAAGCACTGGGGGATTCCCGACGGTTGAGGCGGTTGTAACCCTGGAGAGCGGTGTCGTGGGTGTGGCGTCAGTTCCTTACGGAACATCCGCCGGCAAGCATGAGGCTGTGACCCTGGCCGATGGGGATCCGAGGAGGTATCGCGGCAAGGGCATGCTCAAGGCCGTCAGGAATGTCAACGATGTGATCGCCCCGAAGATCAGAGGTCTCGACGCCTTAGACCAACACACAATCGACGAGCACCTGATTTCGCTGGATCCAACCCCGCAGCGCAGGGACATCGGTGGAAACGCCATCCTCAGCGTTTCACTGGCCTGTGCGAGGGCCGGATCGGCAGCGAGCGGCCTCCCGCTCTACCGGCATATCCGTGATACCTACAAAACAGGCGGCAGGGACTTCGTGCTTCCAAAACCCATGGTCGTTGTCATCGAAGGCGGTCGTCATGCCGACAATTCCACCGATCTTCAGGAGTACCTGGTCGGCGTGGTCAAGGACCGGGGCACGCGTGAAAACGTAAGAGCCGCAATCGAGGTGTACCTCTTTCTGGGCACGCTCTTAAAGAAGAAGGGATACAGCACCAATGTTGGGACCGAAGGCGCCTACGCACCCACGGCTATTAAGTCAAATGAGGAACCGCTGTCACTGATTGAAGAGGCGATGGAGGATGCCGGTTACAAACCGGGGGAAGATGTGGGAATTGCCATGGATCCTGCCGCATCCGAATTCGTGGGTGATGACGGTCTCTACCATCTGGCCCGGGACGGACAGGACTTGAGTCCTGAGGATATGATCGGTTACTACGAGTGCCTGGTGGATAAGTACTGCGTATACTCGATCGAGGACGGTCTTGGTGAGGATGACTGGAGTGCCTGGCCGGTTATGAACAAGCGCCTGGGAGAAAAGATCATGGTCATCGGAGACGATCTCACCGTTACCAATGTCGACCGTCTCCAGAAGGCCATTGATACCGGGGCCATGAACTCGATCCTGATAAAGCCCAACCAGGTAGGAACACTCACCGAGACCATCGCAGCCATAAATCTTGCCCAGTATAACGGGCTCAAGGTCGTTGTATCTCACAGAGGCGGCGGTGAGACCACAGATACTTTGATCATAGATCTCGCGGCGGCGACCAACGCTGACTTTGTCAAAGTGGGACCTTCGCGAGGCGAACGCGTGGTGAAGTACAACCGCCTGATGGAGATCGCCGACGACCTGGGGCTTTGAGAACCTGCAGGCAGATGGAATAACCGGGAGCATTGAATGGGTCGGCCTCTTGTCCTTATTGTAAGAGATGGCTGGGGAGTCGGGAACCCCGATGACCCGGGGAATGCAATAGCCGCCGCCAGAACACCCAACACAGACGATCTGATGGCGAGGTTCCCCCATACGCGTCTCGGCTGCGCGGGTGAGGATGTAGGTCTCGCCCCCGGTTCCCAGGGATCATCCGAGGTTGGACATCTCAACATGGGTGCCGGCAGAATCGTCGAGCAAGAAGTGGTAAGAATAGAAAAGAAGATCAGTGACGGATCGTTCTTCACCGATCCCGCACTTCTTGGCGCGATCGATAACTGCAAGGCCAAGAGCTCGAATCTTCACATCATGGGGCTTGTCCAGGACCAGGGTGTCCACGCGATGGAGAAGCACCTCTACGCCCTGCTGGAGCTCGCCATGCAGCAGCAGATTGAACGTGTGTACGTACACTTCTTTGCGGATGGGCGTGACACACCTCCCCGGAGTGCGCATGTGTACCTCCAACGACTCGAGGGGAAGATGCGTGAACTCGGGCTGGGCACGGTTGCGTCCGTCATGGGGCGCTACTACGGAATGGACCGCGATCGTAACTGGGAAAGGACCAGGCTCGCCTACGAGGCGCTGACACTCGGGAAGGGTTATCACGCCAAATCGGCTGCGGATGCCATAACTGAAGCATACGAGCGGGCCGATGCCGCGATCCGTGGTGCCGGGACGGCGGGCGGGGAACCCCACGATGTCGTCGAGACGGATGAGTTCATCAAACCGACTCTCATCGTGGACGACTCAGGAAAACCCGTAGCCACCGTCAAGGCCGGGGATTCGGTTGTCTTCTTCAATTACCGCCAGGACCGGGCCGTGCAGCTTACCATGGCCTTCGTGGAGGATGATTTCGATCACCCGGCGTTTCACAGGGGGCCGCGGCCTGTTGTGTGTTTTCGAGGTCTCACACGATACTATGATTCTTTCAACGACTACATCATACCACCGATGGATATGTCCAATATCCTGGGTGAGGTCTTTAGCCGGCACGGGTTGTGGCAACTCAGGATATCCGAGACACAGAAGTTCCGGCACGTAACCAGCTTCTTTAACAGCAAACGCGAGGAACCATTCACCGGGGAAGAGCGCATCCTGATTGCCAGCCCCAAGGTACCTGAAGACACCAAGCCCGAGATGAGCGCCTACGAGGTGACCGGGATTGTGCTCAGGGCCGTAACCGGTGGCATTGCCGCTGCCAGAGATATGGCGGTGACAGCCGGGCATGCGACGCTCTATGAGGCGTCACCGTTCCCTTCCGCAGAGGACAGGCTAGCGGACACCTATGACGTCATAATCTTAAACTATGTAAACGGCGATATGGTCGGTCACACGGGGGTGTTTGAAGCAGCTGTAAAAGCCATTGAGACCGTGGATGAGTGCGTCGGGAAAGTGGTGAAGGCGGTACTCGCCCGCGACGGAGTTGCCCTGATAACAGCCGACCACGGCAATGCGGAGCAGATGACCGATCCCGAAACACAGAAGATCCAGACCGCACATACCCTGAACGAGGTGGATTTCATCTACTGCTCCAATGACACGAGTGGTGTCGGGCTAAGAGCCCGTGGGATCCTCTCCGATATCGCACCCACCATGCTCGGGATCCTCGGCATCACCCTACCTGACGAGATGACCGCCCAGAGTCTGTTTGTATAGGTATTACTATGAAAGAGTCACTATCAGTATGCCCGCGATAGCCATTGCAGATGCGAGGATCTTGCGGCGTGTCAGGGTCTCCCCTAAGAGCATGGTGGCGAGGAGCAGTATGAATATCGTGCTCGACTGATTGAGGATGGCGGCGATCCCGGTCATCGTGTACTTCATACCTGCGATCCACGCGATGAGCGCAAGGTACGATCCGAGGATAGTCGCGGGTAGCGAAAACCTCCAGGACCGCGAGGGTTTAAAGACCGAGAAAAACTCACGCCGCCGGCGAGAAATAAGAGCTATGGGAAGGAGGATACCGAGTGATCCCACCTGGCGTACCGCGGTCGCCCAGAGGACCGGTGACCGGTTGAGCACCGGCTTTGCGATAATGATCCCGAAGGCCACGGTCGCCATTGCCAGCACGCCCCAGACGACCCCGATCACGATCCGGCGCCGTGATGCTCCCTCTGGTGGCTTGTGGCGGGCGGCGATTATGACGGCGGCAAGCACAAGTGTCATTCCCACAAAGTGCCACGGTCCAAGCCGCTCTCCGATGAGAAAGAAACCCATCAGGGCCATCAGCGGAGAATAACTGCATCCGGTGACCGCAGATATACCCGCACCTATCATATTGAGGCTGCGGTGAAACATGGTGTCCGAGATCGCGATCGCGATTATCCCGCTGGCCAGGAGAATCAGATAGTCATTGAGTGGAGCACCGGATATCAGGGGCTGGCCGGCAATGAGGAATGTGACGACCAGGAGAGGCCCGGTGATTGCAACCCTGAACAGGTTGAGCGCAAACGGGGGAACGGTCTCACCGGACTTCCTGAGGAAGATCACGGCGAGTGCCCATATCAAAGCTGCAAGTAACGAAAAGAACTCTCCCATATCAATATGGGATTATCTCACACCTACTTAAGCAGTACAATACGCTGTGTCAGTGCCCGCCTTCCGGTCGTGAGCCGGCAGAAGTATATCCCCGATGCTACCTGTCTCCCGTAGCGGTCCGTGCCGTTCCATGAAACATGGTGAACACCAACGGACGGGCGAGAATCCGCCAGGACATCGACGAGACGGCCCAGAGTATCGTAGATCTTAATCGTCACCCGCGAACCTGCATCGGCAGCGGGAATTGCATAAGACATCCTTGTTGAGAAGCTGAAGGGGTTCGGTCTGCCGGGCGTAAGCGAGAGCCGGGCCGGTGTATCGTGCCGTTCCGGTTCCTCGGGCACGCCGGCCACATTCCAGCATGTCATCTTGGTCGTGCTCGCCTGTGTGGTTCCGCTGTAACTATCAAGCTGGCTGCCGGGACAACCCTCAAACTGGATCTGGTAGGTTATGTCGAAGAAACTGTCCACCGCGAAGTCGCCACTCGGTAACTCAGTCAACGTCGCCTGCCCGGAACTCGCCAGACCATAGTCGGTGCCACCTCTCACAATCAACTCACAGAAGTCAGGATCACCAAAGAGCTGACCAAATAGACTGTCTATCATCACTGCAAAAGTCTGGACCGAATCTCCGGGTGTCCGCGGTCCTATATGGAACTCGCCTGAGACCGGTACCCAGAGATGCCGGCTGAAGCCCAACAGATCACCAGTGCCCGTCGCCGTCCAATCCAATGACGCATCGAACGTGCATATCTCGCCTCCAAGCGTCCCACCGGGTGTGTTGACCACATTGATGAAGTCTCTAAACGGTCCCCACATTTCTACTGTAGTACCGGGGGGCAGACCAGCGATTATGTACATGGGCTCAGCCGCATTGTCATACAGACAGTCAGGCGGGAAATCCGCAGTCGCCGATCCGTTGTCGGGAGCTGGGCAGCATACGTACCGTATATGCATCTCCCCCGCATTGGCATACTGATACCCGTTCTCACTCCCATCTTCTCCGGGTACACCGGTGTCCTTATCTCCATAGAGCCAGGTGCTCCCGGCATCGCCGCTGAAACGGTAGGCATAATCATACTCACCTCCCGCCGGGGGCGTGATCATCGTGGCTACATATTCATCGTTACTGGGCTCGCCTGCGACTCCACCATCCCAGCCGGGATTCGGAAGAGCCTCGAACCATGTCCAGAAACCCGGAACAAGCGATGGGTCGCTGCCAGCCAGTCCATAACCCACCTGCCCTCGGACTACCGCCGGTAAGGGATCGTTGCCTGTCGTCTTATCCGTGAGACCAGCAATATATACCCGCCCGTAGACCTCCACCGGCACGCCGGGCCACTCCAAGATCAGCAGCGGCCACTGAAGCCGGCACCAATCCACCGTGAGCGTGCTATCGTAACACGTGGTCCGAGGCACGACGTCCTGAGTTGTACCCATATAGCCATCAAGCTGGCTACCGGGACAACCTTCAAACTGGACCTCGTAGGCTATGTCAAAGAAACTGTCCACGTCGAAATTGCCGCCGGGGAGCTCGACCAGGGTCGCCTGACCCAGGCTCGGCATCCCATAGTCATCACCCGACCTGAAGATCAATTCACAAAAGTCAGGATCGCCGAAGAGCTGACCGAAGAGACTGTCTATACGTGCCGGAAAACTCTGGACGGAATCACCGGGTGTCCGCGGCCCAATGTGGATCTCACCCGAGACAGGCACCCACAGATGACGGTTGAAGCCGGCAAGACCACCCGTCCCCGTCACTGTCCAGTCCAATGTCGCATCGAAGGTGCAGATCTCACCACCAAGACTCCCACCAGGCGTGTTGACCACATTGATAAAGTCTCTCAAGGGACCTGCTAACTCAACCGTCGTACCCGGTGGCAGACCGTCGATGATCTTCATCGGTTCCGTAAGATGATCATAGAAACAGTCAGCCGGGAAGCTGGCGGTCCCTGCCCCATTGTCGGGGGCGGTGCAGCAGATATACCAGGCCGTCAGCTTGCCCGCGTTCGCCGCCTGGTAACCATTCTCGCTCCCGTCCTCACCAGGCACACCTGTGTCCTTATCTCCATAGAGCCAGGTCACACCCCCATCACCACTGAAACGATAGGCATAGTCATAGTCTCCACTCTGAGAGGGTACCGTGAGTGTTGCCATGTATTCATCATTGCCCGGCTCTGATGCGTCATTCCAGCCCGGATTGGGCACTGCCTCACTCCAGGTCCAGATTCCCGGATTGGCCGAGGGAATACTATCCCTGGGGCCATAGCCTACCTGGCCACGCACCACACCCGGCACCGGGTCATTACCCGATGTGCGGTCGGTGAGCCCGGCCACATACAGCCTGCCGTAAACCGTCACCCCTGTTCCGGGATATCCCTCGATTGTAAGAGGCCATTGAAGCCTGCACCAATCCACCGGATAGGTGATGTCGTGGCATGTAGTCTTCGAGGTATTGCCTGTTGTAGTGCCACTGTAGCTATCAAGTTGACTACCGGGACAACCCTCAAACTGGATCTGGTAGAATATGTCAAAGAAACTGTCCACGGCAAAGTCGCCACTAGGTAACTCTGTCAACATCGTCTGCCCGGAACTCGCCAGACCGTAGTCCGTACCCGCTCTCACAATCAATTCGCAGAAGTCGGGATCACCAAACAGCTGACCAAACAAACTGTCCATTTTCACAGCAAACGTCTGGATCGAATCCCCGGGTGTACGCGGTCCTATGTGGATCTCACCCCAGACAGGCACTGCCAGGTGCCGGCTAAACCCGGCAAGGCTACCCGTGCCCTTCACAGTCCAGTCCAGAGTCGCGTCAAATGTGCAGATCTCACCTCCAAGGCTTCCGCCAGGTGTATTGACCACATTGATGAAATCTCTAAACGGTCCCCACATCTCTATGGTGGTACCAGGAGGCAGGCCATCGATGATATACATAGGCTCAGCAGCATTGTCATAGGGACAGTCGGGCGGAAAGTCAATTGTGCCTGAGCCGTCATCCGGAGCCGAGCAGCACACATACCGCACCGTCATCTTGCCGGCATTCGCAGGCTGGTAGCCATTCTCGCTACCATCCTCTCCCGGTACACCCGTGTCCTTGTCCCCATAGAGCCACGTGCCACCGGCATCACCACTGAAGCGACAAGCAAGGTCATAGTCTCCGCCTTCGGCAGGTGTGAGGAGACTGGCGACATACTCATCGTTATTCGGCTCCCCGGCTGCCACACCATCCCAGCCGGGATTGGGAAGAGCTTCAAACCACGTCCAAAGGCCTGGATTCATGGTTGGGTCACTATCCCTGGGGCCATAACCCACCTGGCCACGGACAATGGCAGGTGCAGGATCGTTGCCCGTGGTCTGATCCGTGAGACCTGCTATGTAGACCCTCCCATAGACCGTAACCGGCTGGCCAGGCCACTCCACCACGCTCAATGGCCACTGAAGCCGGCACCAATCCACCGTAAGCGTGCTGTCGTAACAGGTGGTGCGAGGCACGGTGTCCTGAGTCGTACCCGAATAGCCATCAAGCTGGCTACCGGGGCAACCCTCGAACTGAACTTCATAGGCTATGTCAAAGAAACTGTCCACGTCGAAGTCACCACTCGGCAGCTCGGCCAGGGTCACCTGGCCCAGACTCGGCATGCCATAGTCATCACCCGCCCGCACTATCAACTCGCAGAGGTCGGGGTCTCCGAACAGCTCACCGAAAAGACTGTCTATCCGCGCGGGAAAACTCTGGATCGAGTCACCAGGAGTACGTGGCCCAATGTGAATCTCACCACTCACCGGTACCCAGAGATGACGGTTGAAGCCGGCAAGATCACCTGTTCCCGTGACCGTCCAGTCCAACGCCGCATCGAATGTGCAGATCTCGCCGCCGAGACTACCGCCGGGGGTGTTGACGACATTGAGGAAGTTTCTCAAAGGGCCTGCCAACTCAAGCGTCGTACCCGGCGGAAAACCCGCAATGATCTTCATCGGCTCTGGAAGATAATTGTAGAAACAGTCTGCCGGGAAGTCGACCGTCCCTGTCCCATTGTCGGGGGCCACACAACAGACATAATAGACTGTGAGTTTGCCGGCATTCGCCAGCTGGTAACCATTCTCGCTCCCATCCTCACCGGGAACACCCGTGTCCTTATCCCCATAGAGCCACGTGCTGCCAGCATCACCGCTGAAACGGTAGGCGTAGTCATAGTCACCACTCTGAGCTGGTGCCGTAAGTGTCGCCATGTACTCATCATTGCCCGGTTCTGATGCATCATTCCAGCCGGGATTGGGCGTAGCCTCACTCCAGGTCCAGGATCCCGGGACAACGGATGGATCACTGCCAGCAGGACCATAGCCTACCTGGCCTCGGACGACACTTGGAACCGGATCGTTGCCTGAGGTGCGGTCGGTGAGTCCGGCGACATAAAGCCGCCCATAGACCGTGGCCTCCATTCCAGGATAGCCCCCGATCTCAAGCGGCGACTGGAGCCTGCACCAGTCCACGGGGTAAGGGCTATTATAGCAAGTCGCTCGCCTGACGATATCCGTAGTGGTCCCCATATAGCCATCAAGCACACTCCCCGGACAGCCTTCGAATTGGATCTGGTAGGTTATGTCAAAGAAACTGTCCACGTCGAACTGAGCGGCCGGTAATTTGGTCAGCGTGGTCTGGCCGGTGCCCGCCAAGCCATAGTCCGTACCCGCTCTTACGATAAACTCACAGAAGTCGGGATCGCCAAAGATCTGACCATACATGTTGTCTATCTTCACAGCAAATGTCTGGATCGAATCCCCGGGTGTACGGGGCCCTATGTGGATCTCACCCGAGACCGGTACCACTATATGGCGGTTGAATCCGGCCAGCGTACCGGTTCCCGTAACGTCCCAGTCGAACCATGCGTTGAAGGTGCAGATCTCACCGCCGAGGCTTCCACCGGGTGCGTTGATGACATTGGTGAAGTTTGTCAAGGGGCCATCTAGCTCAATGGTCGTACCCGCCGGGAGGCCACCCGTAATCACCATGGGTTCGAAGACATTGTCATATGGGCAGTTGGGTGGAAAATCAATCGTGCCGCTGCCGTTGTCCGGTGCAGTGCAACACTGTGCGAGGACGCCCACCGGTGAAGTGGCGCTCACGCAAAAAATGACCAGCAGAAAGCTGACTATATTCCTCATGGTAATCCTCCGTTTCTCATCTGCAAACTCTGCTACAGCCCCTATTATACCGGGTTTCCAGGGTTCTTTCAACTTCGAAACACGTTGCGAACTCATTTGACACCACAACTGGTTGTGATCTGCGCCCGCGAGCCACCTGAATTCTTCCTTTGACCGGAGTTCACTGATGGACTAACATCAGACAGACTGCTCATTCTCATAGTGGACTCTGAACAGGGACATCACCCAAGAGGAGGGTCGATCATGACCTTCGTAACCATATTGATTCTCGGTCTGTTCATCATCCCGTTCTGGAAGATCTTCTCAAAAGCCGGGTTCTCCCCACTACTGGCGATCCCGATGGCAATCCCCATTGTAAACCTGATACTGCTCTTCTATCTAGCCTTCACGGAGTGGCCGGCACTCAAGGGAAGACAGTAATTTAGTGTGGTGTCACCGGGATTCTAGACCTTGACTATCGTGGCGGCTTCTGGTACTTTTTCGGGAGCCGGGGGGCTCGCCTCTGGCTTAAATCATGTAATGGGGACAGTTTTCTCGGGAGGCCAGAGGCATGCCTATCGTCGATTCCAAGACCGGTAAGACCACCAAAGACTACTCGATCGAAGAACTTGAGAAAGCCGCACTTCACATGCGCGGCTACAACCTGATCTCCCTCGCCTGCGCGGCTTCGGGACACTCAGGCGGGACGCTCTCGATAATGGATATCGCGGCCGCATTGTATCTCAAGGTTGCGAAGCACGATCCCAGGGAACCCAACTGGGAGGACAGGGACAGAATAATCTGGTCGGCGGGGCACAAGGCCCCTGCTCTTTATATCTCGCTGGGAATGGCCGGCTACCTGCCGGTGGAACAGGTTGCAACCCTCCGCAAGCTCTACGCCCCGTACCAGGGTCATCCCCATTGGCCGAAGCTGCCCGGTATCGAAGCTTCAACAGGCTCACTGGGCCAGGGCCTTTCCATCGCAGCAGGAATTGCTCTTGCTGCCAGGCTGGACAAGAAGGACTATCACACGTTCTGCATTATGGGCGACGGCGAGCAGCAGGAAGGTCAGGTCTGGGAAGCCATAATGGAGGCAGGGCACTTCAAGCTCGATAACCTCATAGCCATAATCGATAAGAACCGGCTCCAGATAGATGGCTGGGTCGAAGAGGTTATGAACATAGATCCCATCATTGATAAGTACAAGACCTTCCACTGGAATGTGATCGAGATCGACGGTCACAACATGAAGGAGGTCGTCGAAGGCCTTGAAAAGGCCATGGCATTCAAGGGCAAACCCACACTGATCGTCGCCCATACCGTAAAGGGCAAGGGCGTGAGTTTTATGGAGAACATCGCCGGCTGGCATGGCAGGCCACCAACAGTCGATGAGATGGAGAAGGCTCTTAAGGAGCTGGGGATCTTCGAAGAGATGCCCATTAAGAAGATGTTCGATATTGCCGCCGACCACCAGGCGAAGGCCACCAAGACACTTGATGCCAAGATGCCCGCCTTCAGCCGTGACTATTTCTGGAACAAGGGTGAGCGCATGAAGGCCGATATGAACCCAACGCGAAAGGGCTTCGGCAAGGCGCTCTGCGATACCGGTGACGATGAGCGCATGGTTTGCCTGGGAGCCGATATTTCCGATTCGATCACGATCAGCCAGTTCTACAAGGAGTGTCCCGGCAGGGAACATCGCTGGATGAGCGTGGGCATCGCCGAGCAGAGCGGGACCGGCGTCGCGGCGGGTCTGGCCAAGGAGGGCAAGATCCCTGTGTTCGGGACCTACGGTGTATTCGCATCAGGCAGGAATCTCGATCAGTTGCGTACGACCGTCTGCTACGGTGACTTCAATGTATTTATCGCGGGCGCCCACGGTGGAGTTTCCGTGGGACCGGACGGAGCCACGCACCAGGCACTTGAGGAGCTCTTCCAGATGTGCGGTCTCCCGGGGATGAACGTTGAGGTCCCGTGCGATTATCTTGAGACCCGACGCGCATCGGAGTATCTGCTGTTCGAGGTCAATGGCCCCAAATACGTGAGGTTTGCACGAGAGGCTACTCCGGTTGTCACCACCGAAAAGACACCGTGGGTGTTCGGAAAGGCCAATGTCATAAGGTACCGCGGCGAGCAGGACAATTTCCTGGATGCCTTCGAGACCGTGCTGGCCTCGGATTACAAGACCGAAAACGAGGATGTGAGTATCATAGCCTGCGGACCCAGTGTACCTGAGGCCATGCGGGCCGCCTATATCCTTAAGGAAGAATTCGGAATAGAGACCCGCGTGATCAACATGCATACCGTGAAACCGCTTGATAAGGAAACGATTGTCAAGACCGCCCTTGAGACCGGTATCGTGATCACCGCCGAGGAGCACCAGGTCGGTGGGTTCGGGAACCAGGCGGCGTCCGCGATCAGCCAGGCCAAGGAACTCTATGGCAAACCTGTCATCGTGGGTATGATCGGAGTCCAGGACAGGTTCGGTGAAAGCGGTGCCCCCTGGGAGCTGGTTAAGGAGTTCGAGGTCAGCGCGGAGCACATCGCAGCCAAGGCCAAGGAGCTCTACGATTTCGCGGGCAAGCAGGCAGCAAAGGTCTCGGAGGGCGTGGACTAGGCATCGGGGAGACTGGGATGCAAAAGTCAGGATCCATCATCGCGCTCGCTGCGTTTTTGGTCCTGTCAGCTCATATACCGGCTGCGGGTCAGACCCCTGATGACACAGTCCTGATCGCAGATACGCTGAAGACTGCAGCCCCGGAGATCTTACCTCCCACAATTGTCTCGCTTGAAGACACACCCAATGACGCGGGCACCAGTATCGATGTGACCTGGGAGGTCTCTCCCACCGAATCCCTGTTGCCCGCGGCTGTACTTCAATACTTGGTCCTGCGTGCGACATCACCCGATGGTGAATTCGAGAGGGTCGGCACTGTACCGGTGGGTACAAACTCTTACAGTGACGACGGAACCGAACCCGGAGATCCATACTGGTACAGGATTGACGCCGTAGGGACAGATGTTGAAGTTTCCTCCGCGGTTTCCGGTCCCGCACACAGCCGGATGCAGTGGTTCGACCGCGGCAGAGTCGGGGTACTGCTCTTCACTGTGCTCACATGTGTGCTGGTTGTCGTGTTCATACAGGTCGCGAAGCGCAGACCGGGAAAGGTGTTCCTCAGGAGACTCCCTGTTTTCGATGCGATCGATGAGGCCATCGGGCGGGCAACCGAAATGGGTAAGAAGGTGCTCTACATTATGGGCGGTCTCGATGTCGACGATCCCCAGACCGTAGCAAGCATGAGTATCCTGGCAAGGGTGGCCGACAGGACGGCTTCCTATGGTGCTCGAATGGATATCCCCTGCATCTGGCCGATGGCGATGTCGATGGCAAGGGAGACGGTCAAGGAGAGCTATCTCAGGGTAGGCAAGCCCGACGAGTATAACGAGGATGAGATCTACTACCTTACCACCGACCAGTTCGGCTATGTCGCCGGGGTCGACGGCATAATGATGAGAGACCGGCCTGCAGCCAACTTCTACCTGGGCGCCTTCTACGCTGAATCTTTGATATTCGCCGAAACGGGTTATGCAACCGGCGCGATCCAGATAGCGGGAACCGCGGAGGTAGATCAGCTCCCCTTCTTTGTGGTCGCATGTGATTACACATTGATAGGCGAGGAGCTCTATGCAGCTGGAGCATCGCTTTCCGGTGATCCGGTGCAGGTTGGAAGCATCAGAGGACAGGACATCGCAAAGGCGGTGTTCTTCGTATACATAGCAGCCGGGGTAATACTTAAGCTTGTGGGCATAGACTGGCTTGAGCGACTCCTGATGATCGGGTAAAAGCATGAGACTTCAGGTACCACTGGCAATCATTCTCATCATGGGGCTGTTCACCATTGTGACCAGCTTCATCCCGGCCAGGCCGATTGCCGATCTCAACCAGACATTCCGAAACTGGTATATCGGCATCATCACCTTCTTCATCTTCCTCGGCACAATCAACCTCGTTCGGGTTAACGGGGAGAAGATAAAAACCAAGGCAAGCGACTGGCAGTATTCGATCATCCTCATCACCGCTCTGGCCGTGATGCTCATTGCCGGTTTCTACAAAGGCCGCGCCAGTACGGATGAGGAAAGCGTCTTCATGTATCTCTATTTCAATGTCCAGTTCCCGCTTGAAGCGACCATGTACTCGCTGCTTGCCTTCTTCGTGACATCCGCATCTTTCAGGGCGTTCCGGGCAAGGAACAAGGAAGCCTTGTGCCTGCTTCTGGCAGCTGTCGTCATCATGCTCGGCCGCGTACCCGTCGGCACCGCCATCTGGAAGGGATTTCCCGAAGTGACCGAATGGATAATGAGTTACCCCAATGCCGCGGCAAAACGTGGAATCAGACTGGGGATCGATCTGGGACTGATCTCAATGGCACTGAGAATGATCCTGGGCATCGAGCGATCGTATATGCAGTAGGGGGAAGCGTTGAGCATACTTGAAAGGATCAGCAACCTCGACCGGCGGATCATATTCCTGACCGTCGCCATCGCGGTTATTGTACCTCTGTTCCTGCCGCTTCGCCTTCCAATTGAAGTCACGCCTCCGGTACAGCAGCTCTATGATGTCATCGATAGCATGCCCGCAAGATCGGTTGTTCTGATCTCGATTGATTACGACCCTTCAGGGGCACCCGAGCTCCAGCCCGCAACCCTCTCTATCATGCGTCACTGCTTTGCTAAAGACCTGAGGGTCCTGGTACTCGGGCTGTGGGCGCCGGGGGTGCCGCTTGGGGTAAGCGCCTTAGAGGAAGTCGCAGTCGGGGAATTCGGCAAGGAGTATGGAGTCGATTTCGTCAACTTCGGCTATAAACCGGGGGGTGCCGTCACGCTTGTCAATCTGGGTAGAGATGTCCATGACGTTTGCAGGCAGGACCACAACGGCACACCCGTGGACAGCCTCTCCATGATGGACGACGTGCGGGCCGCGAACGATATCGGTCTCGTGATCTCGATGTCGATGGGGATTCCCGGCAGTGACCAGTGGATCTGGTACTACCATGCCCGCTACAGGGGCAACCTCGCCACGGCACAGACGGCAATCGGCGCACCCAAGTACTACCAGTATCTCCAGAGCGGCCAGCTGGTCGGGCTTATCGGCGGGATGAAGGGAGCGGCCGAGTATGAGCGGCTTGTCGGCAGGCGGGGTCTTGCAACCGTGGGAATGGATTCACAGTCGATCTCGCATCTTCTGATCATCGGTTTTGTCTTACTCGGTAATATCATCTACTGGCTTGAAAAGAGGAAGAAGTAGACCATGCTGATGACATCAGGGCCATGGGTTTGGATTGCGGGGCTTCTTACCCTTGCTATCTATAGCTTCCTCTACAAGGACAACCCCTTCTACAAGGTGGCCGAGTATATCTTCGTGGGTCTCTCTGCCGGTTACTGGGCTGTCTTCCTCTGGTGGAACTATGCATATCCGAATCTCTTTGTCCCCCTGGGCGAGGGGAACTACTGGAACATCATCCCCATCGTACTCGGTTTCATGATGTTCACCCAGCTTTCGAAACGAACCTCATGGCTCGTCAGGTTTCCCCTGACATTCGTGCTGGGTGTAAGCCTCGGTCTCCAGGTTATCGCGGCCGTCGAGGGAGACATGGTGCCACAGCTTCAGGGCACGTTTTCTCCTTTCGCAAAGGGTGCGCTGTTTAACACCTACAACTTCTGGACATCCATAGGGCTCATAGTCCTTCTCGTCGGCGTGCTCTCCACGCTCACCTACTTCTTCTTCTCACGGGAACACAAGGGTGTGCTTGGCGTCACCTCAAAGATCGGCGTCTATTTCCTGATGGTAGCTTTCGGCGCATCATTCGGTTATACGATAATGGCACGTATATCACTCCTGTTCGGGAGGCTGCATTTCCTGCTTTCCGACTGGATGCATATCCTGAGATAGCTGGCTCCCCTATGTTCACACTGAGCGAAGACGAATTCCGTGAAGTTGCCGCCGAGGCGATAGAAGGCCTGCCGGAGGAATTCAAGTCCGCGCTCGATAACGTGGACGTCGTGGTTGAGGATTACCCGCCACGTGAGGTCATGAGAAAGTTCCCGCGAGGGCGCCTGATCCTTGGCCTTTACCAGGGCGTTCCGAACAAGTTCAGGAGCTCCCACTATAAACTCGTGATGCCCGATAAGATCAGTCTCTACAAGCGGAATATCGAGGCGGTATGTTCAACCCGCATACAGGTCTATAAACGCATCCGGAAGACCCTGCTTCACGAGATAGGACATCACTTCTCACTGAGCGATCGTGACCTACGAAACATGGGCTGGTGACACTCAGTTCTTGAGATGCCGGTCCAGGAACTCCACCATCCTCCTGTAGTATGTAAGTCGGTTGCTGAGTTTGGCGACGCCATGCCCCTCATCAGGAAATATAAGTAACTCCGTCACAACACCGTTGATCATAGTTGCCTTGGCGATCTGCCTGGCCTCTCCCACCGGAACGCGCGGGTCGTTTTCCCCGTGGACCACAAGAAGGGGCGCCTTAATCCTGTCGGCATTCGTAAGCGGTGAGATCTCGGTCAAAAACTCCGGGTCCGAAAGCGGACCATACTCGGCTTCCCTGATGGCTCTCCGGTATTCCGCGGTATTCTGGAGAAAGGTCACGAAGTTGGCAATCCCTATGTTGTCTATTCCCGCCCCGAACATGTCCGGATAATCGACAAGCGCCGCGAGCGTCACATAGCCGCCGTAACTTCCACCCTTGATTCCTATACGGCCTTCTTCGGCGTATCCTCCATCGACCAGCCACCTGGCCGCCTCATAGATATCCCGGATGGAGTCCTTACGCTTCTTGTAGTCATCCAGCCTCACATACTCCCTGCCGTACCCTGAACTCCCGCGTATGTTGGGAGCCAGCACCCCGTATCCATTGAGTATCAGATACTGAAAGTGCCGGATGAAGGATGGTCTGAACTGGCTTTCGGGTCCCCCATGGGCGTGGATCACCATCGGTATCACTGTACCGTCGTAATCGGCCGGGAGATAGAGAAACCCCGGGATGTCCAGCCCGTCAAAACTCTTGTACCGTATCAGCCGGGGCTCGGAAAAGGTGGTCTTGTCTATACCCGCGAAGGTCGAAAACGTAAGTTGCTCAAGGGCACCGCTTGCCACATCGTAACTCCAGATATCCGGTGGTAAAACAGGACTGGTAAAAGTGAATAGAAGCGTCCCCTCACCGGAAAACGCCAGTTTGGAGGCGATACCTTGCAGCTCGCTGACTTCTATCTTCTCACTGGTTTCGGTATCGAGCATGTAGAGTGCCCCATAACCCTCTACATTCTCGACCCAGGCCAGGTAGCGTCCGTCGGGCGAGAGATCCATCTCCTCCGTGTCCCACGGTGAATCAGGATTGATGAACTCGATCTTGCCGCTCCCCACGCCCCTGCGGGCGACCCTGATGATGCCGTCATCATTCTTGTCGGTCATAAAATAGACCTGCTCGCCGTCAGGTGTTAGCTTGCCGTATTCGAATTTGTAGTCGTCCTTGTGTTCCGTGAGCAGAATATCCTCGCCCGAATCTATATCAACCAGGTAGATATCGCTGTTCATGTTGGAAGTCCAGTGCTCGACGAGGAGCAGGCTGCCGTCACCTGAAATCGCCGCGGCAGAGTTCCAGCTATCCTTGTGCCAGATTTTCTCGACTTCTCCGCTGGCGACGTGAATCCGGTAAATCATGAAATCTCTCATATTCTCTTCGTTGCTGCTGAAATATACGTAACTCTCATCCGGACTCCATACAGGGGAGTCGTGCCGAACCTTGTCATCCTGTTTGAGGGTTGATACCAGTCCCGATTCTGTCTCTATCAGGTAGAGATCGGCCTGTTCACTTCCTCCGATGCTCGCCCCGAAGACGATCCGGGTACCGGTGGGAGAAATGCGGAAGAAGTCTATGCCGTCCGTGGGGACGGTCATCTGGTACGGCCACCCCGAAGGCAGGAGCTTATAGACCTGATCGACGCCGGAGATCGAGCTTTCAAAGAAGATCACGCTTCCGTCACGCGTAATCTGTCCCCCGGTCGCCGAGCCGATCTGCATGAAGGCTTCAATCGAGGGGCTGGCGGGGGAATCGGAGGAGTCGGAGACCGCCTGGGCAGAGGCTGAAGAAGATGCAATCAAGCCCAGAACGAGTATTGAGAGAACACAGCACAGTCTGTTTGACATTGATTTCCTCCCTGTCACGCACTATTGTCATTAGCATCTAATAGATAGATTGTACCAGCATTCTGCCGGTATTCAAGGATTCGAATGCATGAGGAGTGTGTTTGAATGAGCGATCATGCCCGGATAACTGCAATCCTCGGAAGCCCGAGAAGGAACGGTAACAGTGACACCCTGGCAATGGAGTTTCTCCGCGGTGCATCTGCTAACGGCCATAGACACAGACTGATAGTCCCGAGTGATCTTGGAATAGCCCCGTGTGACGGCGGAAACCAGTGCTTTACGGATGGCAGGTGCATCATCCGGGACGGAATGAATGAGATCTATGACGCCGTCCTGGCAGCCGGGTACCTGCTCATAGCCACGCCCGTCTACTTCATGGGACCACCGAGCACGCTAAAGGCCTTCATCGATCGCTTCCAGGCGGTGTGGGCAAGGTCCGCCCTGATTAAGTCTTTCGATCCCGACAGCGAGGAGCGGAGACGCGATCACAAAGGGTTCGCCATCATAGCCGGTGCTACCCCCGACAAACCCAGTATGTATCGTCCGACAAGCAGCATCGTAAAGGCATTTTTCAACGTCACAGGTTTCGATCATGCGGGTGAGATAGTCGCAACCGGTCTCGACAAGTTGGATGATGCCGGGAACAGACCGGATCTCATGGAAGAGGCCTTCGAAGCCGGCCGCACCTTCGTATCGTAGAACTCCTGATCGCCTACCGCTAAGCACGTACGGGACAGCCCTCCAAATTGGGTACTGTACCGCCCTGATTCTGCCGATTAACTAGAGAAGAGGCGCCGTATAACCACAGGTGAGTGATGCCGAAATCGAAAACCGCACAGGATGATCTCTTGAGGGAGCTTACGCTCCTTATCAGGTCGCGCTACGGTCTCATCTGGATCAAGTCCCTCGAGACCGAACGGACGGAAAGCCTCTTGAGATACGCGGCGGGGTCACTCGGTGTTCCGTTTTTTATCTGGAAACCGACAACGGGGCTCCGCCGTGACGACATGGACGAACCGGTCTACGGAAGCAGTGAACCCAAGGCCGCGCTCGTCAGGATCGATTTCACCGGGCCCGCCATCTACTACTTCCAGGGTTTGGGTCCTTTCATGGATGACCGTCTTCTAAGAGCGTCCTTTGTAGATACGGTGCGTGGTTTTTCACGAAATGAAGGCGTTCTGGTCGTGTCCGGCACTGAAATGCAGATTCCCGATGCCGTGAAGCCGCATTCAGCCGTAATAGTACCCCCCGAACCGGAGCGCGAGGAATTCGAGGAGCTCCTCAGGAACATTTATCGTGACCTCAAGAGCAGGATGCCTGTCAGAATCGATCTTACAAGCGGTGACATGAACGTTCTCCTGAACAATCTCCAGGGTCTGACTTTGATGGAAGCCGAGAAGATTCTCACGAAGGCCATGATCGAGGATGGGTGCCTGGATTCAAAGGACATGGATCTCGTCATAAAGGAAAAGAAAGCGATCATCGAACGGGAAGGTCTGCTCGAGTTCATACCCGTTGAACAGAGTTTCGCCGACATCGCCGACCTTACGAGCCTCAAAGCCTGGCTGGCAAAGCGCCGGAACATCCTGACCGACCCGAAGGGAGCGGCCAAGTTTGGACTGCCGTTTCCCAAGGGCATATTGCTCCTCGGTGTGCCAGGGTCGGGCAAGAGCCTCTGTGCCAAGGCCGTTGCGATGGAGTGGGGGCTGCCGCTTCTAAAGATGGATCCCTCAAGACTCTACAATAAGTACATCGGTGAGAGTGAGAAGAACTACAGGCTTGCCATGACGACTGCCGAGAAGCTGGCCCCCGTCGTCTTATGGATCGATGAAATTGAGAAAGCGTTTCCACCGGGCGGGGGTGAGGACAGCGGTGTCTCACAGCGTGTACTCGGCAGTTTCCTGTCCTGGCTTCAGGAACGGAAGGGCGACGTATTCGTGGCGGCAACGGCAAACAATATCGACAATCTGCCGGCCGAGCTTCTCCGGAAAGGCCGGTTCGACGAGATCTTCTTCGTCGATCTGCCGGATACGGCAACGAGAGCGGAGATCTTCCGGATACACCTCCAGCGCCGTGGTCACGGCCCCAGGGAATTTGACCTGGATGAGCTCGCGGAGGCAACCGAAGGCTTCACCGGAGCAGAGATAGAGCAAGTGGTCGTGTCATCGCTGTATACGGCCTTCTCAGGTCAGGCACACTTAAGTACCAGCCTTCTCCTGGATGAGATCGTCAAGACCCGCCCGCTCTCCAAGGTACGGGCCGAGTACATCCAATCTCTCCGGGACTGGGCGAAGAACCGCACCGTGACTGCCCACTGATATCGCGGTCGTCGCTCGAGCGACTCTAGAACTTCTTCATGGCCTCTTCAAGAAGTGCGCGGGTATCAGGAGAGTACCACTGCTCTACGAAGATGCGTTCTCTCTCATCCTTGTTGGCAAGGTACTGCCGTTCAACAACCTCAACGCGGTTCCGCTTGACCATCGAAAAAGCAGCGGGAAGCAGCGAGCCGAGGAATTTCACCTTCTCCATGGCTTCAGGCAGGACCTGTTCAAGGGGTACAATCCGGTCTACCATACCCATCTCGAGCAACTTCTCGGATGAGTAGAAATCCCCACCCTCCATGATCTCGCGGGCGTTTCGGATACCCACGACATCGCAGGTGATGCGATCGCCCAGGTACGGGACAGGTACGCCGATCCGAACCTCATTTAAGCCCATCAGTTTCCGGCCCCCGGCTATTACCCGGTAGTCGCAGCACAGGGCAAGGATACATCCGGCCGCGATGGCATGTCCGGTTATCGCAGCAACCGAGGGTATAGGCAAGGTGTAGAGACTGAGCCACACCTGATTGAAATCACGGTAGAACTGCCGGAACTCCTCTTTGCTCAACGGAAAGAGCTCGGGGATATCAAACCCGATTGAGAAGAACTTGTCGTTGGGGCTGCCCAGGACGAGACCCCGCAGATTCGAGTCTGCTTTGATCCCCTCAATCGCATCGATCAACTCCAGGACACACCTGTGGTTAACCGGATTGGTCACACCGCGATTGAGCTTTAGGATCGCGATGTTTCCCTCGTGGGTGACGGAGATCGTCTTCATTCACTCTCTCCCTGCTTTGCCGGTGGGGCATAGCGCTCATAATACCCGATCGCCTTTCCATCAGGACTCCGAACCACACGCATGTAGATCCGGTATTTGTCCGTGTCCGAGATCAGCCGTTCATCTTCCCCTGTCTCAAAGGCGGCCGCCACCTCAAGGATAACCTTATTCGACTGCTCGTTGTGACAGTCCAGCAGCGATGTGCCGAGGAGCGCCTCACCGGCGTCGAAGTGCCCGACCGCCGCCTTGTTCATGTATTTGATGATGTGATCCATATCCACAAACATCACCGGATCTTTGAGACTGTCAAGCACCGCCGCCATCGTCTCCGGAGTTATCATGTTTGTCTACCTCCAATCAAAGGGGGCCAAACAGGGGACAGCTACCTTCATTCCTCGCCGGGCACTAGCGTCGGGATTCCGTCCCCGACCTTACAAGATTAGGCCAGGACACTCGAATCGTCAATAGAGAGAAGTTGTCCCATTGACGGATTGGGCATAACTTAGTAGCTGATAAACAGGCTGGTTATTGAACCACAGGAGGCGCGAGATGAATACGCGTAGCGAGTTCGTGTGTCTGCTGATGATCGTCGCTCTTGGTTATATAGCTTCCGGATGTACTCAGATCGATTGCACAGGACCCGGTTCGATAGGTCCTATCGGTCAGCTGGTAAGATCAACGGAGTGCAAGACCCGGGGAGTAGGAGCGGACACCAACGATGTGCCCAGTGATCAGGATTGCATCGAGTGGAGTTTTAACAGCCGCGGCCATCTTAAGTTCACCCACGTCAATACGGGTTTCAACTGCTGTCCGGTGTTTGAAGCGGTGACATATGTCGAGAACGATACGATCTTCGTAGTGGAGCTGGAGCTCGAGGGACAATGCCAATGTCTCTGTGTCTACGATCTCGACTATGAGATCCACCACCTCGAGCGCGGTGTGTATCAAGTGATCGTGGTCCAGGAGTGGCTACAGGAGGGTGATGAACCACTGGATTTCACTATGGATCTTCTCACCTCGCCCTCCGGCCGCCATTGTGTTGAGCGCGACCACTACCCCTGGGATCGTTGAGAACCAGGCTGCAGAAAACCATCCACCTGCAGCGTTACGCTTGCCTGGCGTCACTCCGACGTACCTGAACGTACGCCTCCGTTCCCCTGGATTCGCGTGCCTTGCATCTGGATGGTTTTCAACAGCCCTCAACAGCAGCCTACTTCAATGCTTCGGAGGGACGTGAGTAGTCTCTGTAAAGGCTGAAACTCTCGAAAATACCCCCGGGAATGATCGGTTGGCCCGTAGTTATCAGACTGACGAGGTTTAGAGCTACCCCCGGGCCCAGCATCAAACCCTGCCCACAGAATCCCACGGCAATATAAAAGCCGTCCGAATCTCTGAGTGTACCCACAATAGGCACACCATCCGGCGTCATCGGATAGAGTCCGCGCCATACTCTTCGAACCCTTATGTTTCTCAGTCTCGGGAACAGCTTAATCAACCGGCGTGATGCCTGAGGAAGAAAGTCCGAGGTCGAGTCCCGGTTGAGACCGGGAATCGGAGGCTCAGGTGTCAGGCAGAAGATCAGGTGACCTGTTGCTTCCTGGTAGAAGTAGAAGTTGGTCGATCCGGGAAGTCCTCTTATGTCGACGACCATTGGCATAAAGAAAGGTTCGACAGGTTCGGTCACACCCGCCTCATGCGAGTCCGGGACAACAGGAAGATCAACACCCATCATTCTCCCTACCTCCCGGGCACCCGCCCCGGCGGCATTGACCACCTTCTCGGCAGTATAGCTGCCCCTGTCGGTCTTCACTCTCTTGGCCGAGCCCGATTCCTTCTTGATCGAAATCACCTTCTCTTCGAACTTGAACTCCGCACCCTGCTCAACCGCCCTGTCATAGAAGGCTTTTGCCGCCAGAATCGGAGATACATTACCATCCTCAGGCGAGTATGTTCCGCCCCTCAGGCCATCCGGGTTGACACCGGGAAGTACACCGATGAGATCCGCAGCATCGAGCCAGTCGATCTTCAGGCCGTGTTCTTTCTGCGTGGCGAGCAGGTCTTTCAGGCTTGTTTCGTGCTCTCTTTCGTAGACCGGAAAGCAGTAACCCCCCTGCCGGAAGTGGATGTCATCCCCGTAACGGTCCTTCCACTCGGAAAAGACCCCAAGGCTGAGCTGGCAGGTCTGGATCTTGGCAGGGTCTGAGTGAGTGGCCCTCACGCCCCCGATTGCGCTCTTGTTCTGGCCTTGACCTGGTGAGGGCAATTCATCGACGACCAGGACCCGCACCCCCTCCTGTGCCAGGAAGAATGCCGTGGGAAGACCCACACTGCCGGCACCTATTACGATCACATCATGACTTGTCATCCCGTCTCACCACCCGGGCGCTCTCCGGCGAGAAGCCCCAGCGTGACTTCGGATACCAGCGGTCGCTTGGCAAAGCCGATCACGTCACACAGGTCGACGTCTTCATCCCGGTAAAGGCCCAGTATCAGCGCCTCACACGTCTTACCACCACATGCGCCCATACCACATCTCAGGGTCTTGAGCTGATTGAGGTCCCGTACACCGCCCCGGATCGCCTCCCTTATGTCTTCCGCTTTCACGCGCTCACATCTGCATATTACGATCTCATCATCAAGGCACGCACACGTTTCCGCCCCAGAGGGTTCGCTGATTGACGCATCCTGCACCCTGAGACCCGCCACCTCGGCTGCCTTCTCCCTGGCTACTTTGAGGGTGATGAGCAGGGTTCTGTCATAGGGTTTGGCCTCGGCCACCTTGATTACCTCAGCACCCGTAATGAAGTTTCCATCCATGTCAACGGCATCGACGGTGTCCCCTACGCCGACAACCGAATCCATGAGCTCGAACGGAACGACAACCAGACCGTCGGGGCCTTCACCTCTTAGGTCCACAAGTGTTATCGCCAGTCCGGGACAGACAGCCACACACAGCCTGCAGCCGGTGCATTCGTCCTTGACCACCTGCGGCAGACCAAGAACCGGATCACCCTCGATTTTGATCATATCCTTGGGACAGATATGAACGCAGGGATCACACGGTATCTCCTGCACGCATCTTATCACCGGGAACAGACCCGACCCCGTGGCTTGGGTCTTGAGGGGATAGGTGGCACCCGGTTTGCTCTTGAGTACTTCCCACCGTCGCTGCCACTCCCCGGGTATCTCCGCACTCTTACCGAGCGACCGGACCATGCGTCTTCCCGCAATCCGCCCGGAGAAGATAGCGGCCGAAGCTTCTGCAATCTCCGAAGCGTCACCCGCCGAATACACCTCCATGCCAAACCGGTTTGCCTGATCGTACAGCTCATTCACAGGATTGAGCCCGACGGCCACCAGCAGAGTATCGGCATCGAAAGTCTTCTCGGTTCCGGCAATGGGAGTGAAACTCTCGTCAACACCGACCACTGTTACCGTTTCAACCCCGTCTCCTCCGCCGGCACACTTAACCGTATGTGAGGTCCAGACCGGCACCCCGAGTCGCTTGATCTTATCCTGGTGAACTTTGTACCCACCCACTTCGGGTAGGGCCTCAACCACACCGACAACAGCGATACCCGCCTGGACGGCATGATATGCTGCTATAAGCCCTACATTTCCACCACCTATCACCAGGAGTTTCTCCGAGGGGCGAACGAGGTCGCGGTTGACCAGCGTTTGAAAGGCCCCTGCCCCATACACACCGGGCAGGTCACAACCGGGAAATGCGAGAGCCTTCTCCCGGGCACCCGCGGCAATAAGGAGGCACCGTGGGCTTACCAGAGCGTATTCTTTCTGGTTTACGACTCCTATCTTCCTGTCATGGTAACAGGCAACGGCAGTGGTATTGAGCATTACACGGATGTTCGGATACTTCTCCATTTCCCGGGCAAGATTGGTGGCGATGTCAATTCCCCTCGTTCCGGCGAAGCAGTCTTCGACCGTACCGAAGAAGGAATGGGTTTGAAGGACGAGTTTGCCACCCAGCCGGTGTTTGTCGTCAACGATCACGATTTCCAAACCATGCGGGGCAAGTTCGAGTGCTGCGGTTATCCCCGCCGGTCCTCCACCTATGATCAACACATCGGTTTCAATGGTGCGGATAGGTTCGAATCCCGCCGGTGCCGTGTCAGCTTTGGGAAGTGCCGGTGTGCCCTCACAGGCGGTCACCTTCATCCCTCCCTGCACTGGAACCATGCAACCCTTGACCGGTACGCCGTCCGCTATCACGAGACACTGCGAGCACTGGCCGTTTGCACAGAACATTCCCTGCGCGCTTCCATCCCTGGGATGATGACCGAAGATGGTTATTCCATTAGCAAACAGGGCAGATGAGATCACCTCGCCCGGCTTTGCAAGCATCCGTTTCCCGTTAAAATGGAAAGGAATCCCGGCCTTAGGCCCGACCTCAAGAATGGGATGTTCAGTGATGCGACCCATGTAACCTGACTCCACAGATATGGGGAACCCGGTTACCGGGCCCCCTGACTGCTATATATATCAAATGTTATCGGTCGAAACCACATCTAATTACCGATCCCAACCTCCGTCGGCGGCGGAGCCGTCACACCCTGTTTAAAAGGGTTTCCGCACCATCGTCTTATCTGTTTGAATAGAATTCGCAAATATGGTAAAATGCACCATGTACGTTCACAAGTGTCCACAAGGAGGGTTCAGATGAGGAATGCGTTATTGCTTCTTGCTGTATTCGCAGTGGTTCTGCCTGGTTCACTCTTCGCATCCGGGGATGCTACCTGGATACCACTCGAACCGGATAGCCAGGGCGGAGGAATCACAGCCCGGGTGGTCGCCGAAGCAGGTGACGAGGTCACTCTCGAGTTTGACTTACCCGGCTTCTCTCTCAGTGAGATTCTGACCGATCATGGATCCTTTTCAACGCTGGACATCCAGAATTGCGGCCGGATGATCGCAATTGGTGAGGCCCGCCTCCCGGTCTACCGCAAGGCAATTGAGATCCCGCAGGGTGCGATTCCTGAGATCGAGGTTGTTGAACTCATCACCTCCAGATTCAGTCTTTCAGGTCTGGATTATCCAACGAGAATCTATCCCGTTCAGACACCGGTAGAGAAGGTCCCCGGTGCCAGGGAATCCGCCGAGTTTGCCTTTTCAGAGGAGTTCTATGCCTCCAGCGCGACTTTCCCGGCCTACCGGGCCCGTATCGCAGAGACCGGCCAGATGCGAGGTCACCGGTTTGCGATGATCGAAATAGCTCCGGTGAGCTATATACCTGCCGACGGCGTGATCGAGGTAACTCACAGTATCCGCGTGCGCGTGACCACCACTGGTGCGGACTATGAGGCGACGAGAGCTACAATCAACCGTTACGCCACGGAGAGGTTCGAGAGGGCAGCATCGCAGGTGCTCTTAAACTACCAGGCACCTTCGACGATGGCCGTCCCACCGTTGCCGGCAGGCTATCTCATCATCAGCGATCCTGACTTCATCACCCAGATGCAGCCCCTGGCGGACTGGAAGAACAGCAAGGGCTACCAGACAACCGTGACATCGACCGCCGATGTCCCGGGCGGAGCCACGACGACCGCGATCAAGGCTTACATTCTGGATGCCTGGCAGAACTGGACAGTACCCCCATCATTCGTGCTGCTTGTAGGCGATATTGCGGATATCCCAAACTGGGTGGGTTCCGGTTCCAGTACCCCGGCGACCGACCTATACTACGCTACCATGACCGATCCCGACTATATACCCGATCTCGGAGTAGGCCGTTTCTCGGTAACGACCCCGGCGGAGGCGAGTGCGCTCGTAGAGAAGACCGTCGACTACGAGAAGGTGCTCTTCAGCTCCGGAACGGCCTGGATTAAGAAGGCCGTTTTCATGGCATCGCTGGATAACTACACGGTCTCCGAGGGGACCCACAACTACGTGATCTCAAACTATATGGACCCCGCCGGCTACACCTCTGACAAGCTCTACTGCCAAACCTACAGCGCGACAACCCAGCAGGTGCGAGATGCTCTTAACGACGGCCGCGGTCTTGCCATCTATTCAGGACACGGCGCTACAACCTACTGGGCTGACGGACCTCAGTTCACCCAGAGTGACGTGGACGGCCTCACCAATCTTGATATGTATCCCTTCGTACACAGCTACTCCTGCATAACAGGCACATACACCCTTGGCGAGTGTTTTGCTGAGACCTGGATCCGCAAGACCGATAAGGCAGGGCTCGCATTCTGGGGATCGTCGGTCAATTCCTTCTGGGATGAGGACGATGTGCTCGAGAAGGGTGTCTTCCAGGCACTCTTCGATGACGGGTTGACATGGATCTCGGGCCACCTGGATCAGGGCAAGTGGTACCTCTATGAATACTACAGTGGCGGGGGTGATACCCGGCGCTATTACGAGATGTATAACATAATGGGTGATCCCTCCATCGACATATGGACGGACATCCCGGCATCGATGACCGTGACCCATACCGGGACATGCCCGGTGGGAGCGGCGACCTACGCGGTCAATGTCGGGGATTCCAAGGGTCCGCTTGCCGATGCGCTTGTGTGTCTCAACATGCCCGGTGAGGTGTACGAGACCGCATATACCGATGTCAACGGCGATGCGATGCTGATGCTCGATCCGCGGTCACCGTCACAGTACTCGATACGCTTTCCCAGCCAATGACCGATGTTGTTGTCACGATCGATGGCTGGGGAATCGATCCGGCGCTGGTTGATACGACCGATCTTCTGGGTGTGGCCACGATCACCGTCGACGCGCCCTACGGGGAGATTCTCACCGTTGTCGGAAGAGAGATCGGACAGGCGTATGATTGCTTCGAGGAACCGCTTGTGGTTACGGGAGCGACGGTGCTCCCCAGCCCGCAGATCGAGGCGAGTGTCGATGCGGTCGGTCTTGTCGGTGCGCTCACCCCATACTATCTGGGCACAATTATCGGGCGTACGTCCCATAGCGGGCTGGATATGTTTGCTTCGGGTTGCGGGATTGACGCCTTTGTGTCTTCATCAGCCGACACGGCGCTTATCGAGGACACCCCGACGAGCCTTGGCAACATCACGGTTGTGCTCTCATACCCGGGTTATGAGATCTACGAGGGGAGCGTCCCGGTTGTGGAAGTATACGGCACGCTCACGGGAACCGTCACCAATGCCTCAACGGGCGATTCACTTGCCGGGGTGGCTGTGAGCTTCTTCACGGCAGGTGCCGACACGGCTGTGGAGGACCCGGTATTTGAAACCACGAGCGGCGCCGGCGGAAGTTACTCGGCACCCGACAGCATTCTGGTTGGTCCCTATGACGTTTATGCCGTCGAATTCGGCTATCTCGCCTTCGACGCTTCCACATTTGTATCGGTAGGGGCCAATGTCTACGATATCGGCCTGACGCCCGCGCCGAGCGGTGTGGTCTCGGGTACCGTGACCGAGGTGGGTACCGGGAGACCGATCACGGCGACGATCGATATTTACCGTAGCGACGACATGTCGCTTTACTCACAGACGTCTTCGGATTCACTTGCTGGTGGCGCATACACCACGGCCGCACTGCCCTATTTCGCCTATGTTTTCAGGGTAAGGGCGTCTCACTTCATGACACAGAACATCCCTGTCACTGTCGATGAGGCCACCGAGACGGAGAATGTCGAGATGGTGCCCACCGAGGGCAATCTGCTCGTGATCGATGACGACACGGGTGGCAAGGCAACCGCCAAGCGTGGAGACAAGGGCGAGTGGCTCGTCTTCGACGGGACTCCTACAAGCGGCACCGAGAAATCCGCTTCGATAATCGCAGCTGACCTTGCCACTCTGGGGTACGATGTGACAACCGAGACCTCGGCCGCGACCGACCCGGGGACCTGGCCGCTTTATGACGTCGTGATCTGGAGCGCCGGTGATGATACCCAGCCGGTTTCGGTGAGCGCGTACCGTTCGAATCTCAATCAGTATGTCGCCGGCCTCGGAAAGCTCCTGATAGAAGGTGGCGAAGTGGGTTACGATGCGGCGAGCTATCCCGGCTATCCGAATTTCACGGATACGACGCTTCATGTTGCATCATGGGCACACGATGGTTCGGGAAATCTCACGCTTGCCATGCCTACACACCCGCTTGCGACAATCCCGAATATACTGCCGGCGACCCTTACAATGACCTACGGCAACTATGGCGATCAGGACGCGATGGTGCCCGACGGCGATGTCGCGATCGTTTTTGACTGGAGCTCCTACAGCGGTCAGGGTGGGGTGCTCGTCTATGATGATAATGCGGATCCGGCGTCCGCCCAGATCGTTTTCTACTCATTCGACTACGAGAATGTGACGGACAGCACCGCGCGTAAGGATCTGCTCGATAACACGATAGCACACCTGCTCGCAGATGAGTCATCACCTGATGGATCCATAAGCGGAAACGTCGAGCTCTCCGGTCAGGCGACCTACGAGGGTGTGATCGTCTCGGCTTCTCCGGGTGGTCGCTCCGACACGACGGACGCCAGCGGAGACTACCTGATCGACGGTCTCTATGATGGCGTCTATTCGGTGACGGCAAGCAAGACCGGCTTCGGAGATTCTACCGCAGTGGTGGCGATCGCGGGTGGAGCGACGGTCACGGATGTGGACTTCAAGCTCTACCCTGTCTTTGAATACATGGACAGCCCCGAGATGGCGATCCCGGATAACACCCCCACGGGGATCCGCGCATATATCGATGTCCCCCTGGGTGGCGTGATGGCGTCCGTTGACTGCTACGTTGATATCACTCACTCCTACAAGGGCGATGTCATCGTCGAGATCACATCGCCTGAGAGCACAACCGTGCGGCTTCATAACCGCACAGGGAGTTCCGCAGACAACATCATAACCTGGTATGACATTGAGACCGCATGCGACGGTCCGGGTTTGATGACTGACTTCGCAGGTGAGTGGTCTGAAGGCACGTGGGAGATCTGGGTGAGCGATAATGCGAGTGGCGACACGGGTACGCTCCACACCTGGGGTCTCAGGATAGGCTTCCCTCCGTCAACCGCGGGCCAGGGTGTGATCGTATCCGATATCCCGGCGAAGCATTTCCTGGCAAGGAACCGTCCGAATCCGTTCGGCCAGCTGACGCATCTCAGATTCGGTCTGCCGAGGGATGGCCGGGTGGAGGTTGCGGTATATGATGTTACAGGCCGCCGGGTCACAGTGCTTGCATCGGGGCAGTATCCTGCGGGTATTCACACAGCCCAGTGGGATGGAACCGATTCAGCCGGAAGACCGGTTGCGAGCGGCATCTACTTCTGCCGCTTCCGCGCGGATGACTTTACGGCCACGCGCAGCCTGGTATTGATGAAATAGCTCCGGTGGCGGAGCCAGAAAATTGCAGTTCGTAGCGTCGGGCCTCCGGGCCCGGCCTTACGTATTCCTAATCCAGAGGCCTCGCCCTACTGAATCCCCTGCGCACACGGGTCTTCTGTATGACGTAGGCCAGACCGTAGATCACAATCCCGACAAGATACATGTAGTATCTGACGCTGTGATCGAGATCGAAGATCTTGGTCACGATCGCAGGATAGAACAGGATCACCGACGCCGCCAGGTAGAAGGGAATCTCATACCACTTGTTCTTGACGATGAACCAGCCCTGGACGGCATTGGTGAATGCAAACGCTCCCAGAACCGCCATCGCAAAGATCAGCATTGCCTGGGTGAAACTCTCCACGCCATGAAGCACGAGCTCTGCATTGAATACGAACATGAATGGAATGACGGCGGTTCTCAGATCGTACGTGAAGCCCTTGATTCCCGTGGCGATGGGATCTGACTTGGCGATCGCGGCAGCGGCATAGGCGGCAAGACCCACCGGTGGAGTATCATCCGCAAGAATGCCGAAGTAGAAGCAGAAAAGGTGGGCAGCTATCGCGGGGATAAGACTAATGCCGCTCACCGTACTCAGTTTGATTATCACGGGTACCGTTATCGATGCCATGACGATGTAGGTTGCCGTCGTAGGTAGCCCCATTCCTATAACGAGGCTCGCAACAGCCGTGATAGAAAGCAGAACGAAGATGTTACCGCCCGAAATCACCTCCACCACTTGAACGATGAGACTGCCTATACCGAGG
>JALGZP010000137.1 GCA_025774845.1 bacterium | reverse complement strand
GAAGAAGTCGTCGATTTCTGCAAAGCAAACCTGGCCGAGTTCAAGGTGCCGAAGTACGTAGAGATTATCGAAGGTGACTTCCCCAGAAGCCCTATTGGAAAAGTCCTAAAGAAGGAGCTCCGTAAACAGGCGCTCGCCGAAGCGCCCGAGGAGAGCAAGCCTCCTGAGGTCACGGTGGAGGATATCTTCGGGAGCATGGAGGCGCGCGTGCGTCCCGAAGGCGTGAAGGGCGTAACCGCCAATTTCGGATACAACATCACCGGAACCGGCGGCGGCGAATGGACGGTCTGCGCAAAAGACGGAACCGTGAAGGTGCTGAAGGGCATCCATGATCCCGACGTGACGTCGACCATATCGGCCGAAGACTGGATCGCCGTCACCCTGGGAAAGCTGGACGGGATGACGGCACTCACATCGGGAAAACTGAAGGTGGAGGGGGACATCGGTCTGTTGACCAAAGCCACCCGCTTCTTCAAGAAATACGGCCCGCCGCCTGGTGAGGAAGAAGAGCAGCGGGAGGAGCTCATCAAGCTCAGCCAGGTGCTCTCGATTCCCCAGCGTTTCTCCACCGGACCGGTGATGGGGAAATTTCTAAACGCTCTGAAACAGAAGAAGATTCTTGCCAACAAGTGTCCCGAGTGCGGCCGCCTGCAGCTTCCTCCCAGGGAAGTCTGCGCGGAATGCGTGGTCCGGGTGACGGAGATCGTTGAAGTCGGACCTGAAGGAGCTATCGCCACTCCTGATATCGCCTATTACGCCAGTCCGGACCCTCTGACGGGGGAGAGCCGCGAGACTCCATATGTTTCCGCTCATTTCCTCCTGGATGGCTGCAAGGGGCACGAGACCTTCTGGCATGAGCTGAAGGCCTCCGACATCGAGAAAGCCAACAGGGGAGTACGGGTGCGACCGGTCTGGAATGAGAACCGGGTGGGGGCCATCACGGATATCAAGTATTTCGAAGTCATCGAGTAATCGGCTCGGAACCGGTCTCGAAGCTCCTACGGGATAGAGGAGAGATCATGCAGCCTACCAAAGAAGACTGCTTCATCGTCGAAGGCAAGCTGGCCCTTCCCTACCAGTATTTTGCCGGCCGCACAGGTAGTCGGTTTCTCATCGCCTTGCGGGACGAGAAGAAGATAAGAGGGATTCGGTGCGAGAAATGCAACAAGGTATTCGTTCCGCCCCGGTCTACCTGTGAACGGTGCTTTTCCGACATCTCGCAGAGCTGGGTGGACCTCGAAGACACCGGAACCGTCACGGGATTTACCGTTGTCCGATATGAGGAGCCCTACCAGCCGACAAAACCCCCTTACATACTGGCCTTGATCAAGCTAGACGGGGCCGACACTCCCATAGCCCACATCATAAAGGATATTCCCCTCACCGAGATGAAGCTGGGTTTGAAGGTGAAAGCCGTATTCGCGGAGAAAACCACGTCCACGATCATGGATATCGATCATTTCCGCCCTCAGGAGGATGGATAGATGGCTGACACACTCGCAGATGTTGAACCGATGATCTACGAGAGCCAGATCAGTGTCCCTTACAGCTGGTGGGCTGGGGACACTGCGAGCAGGTTTTTCAGATCGTTGAGAGACGAGAAGAAGATAATGGGCACCAAATGCGCTAAGTGCAGCAGGGTCTACATCCCGCCCCGCAAGGTCTGCCCGTCATGCTTTTCCGAGAACCCGGAATGGACGGAGGTCTCCGACCAGGGTGTCCTGCAATCATTCACCATCGCCCGCCGCCAGCTCGCTTCGCTGCCCGAAAAAGTGCCGGTTATTCTCGGCCTGATCAAGCTGGACGGAGCCGATACCGGCTTGTTGCACTACCTGGATGAGGTGGATCAGAAACAGCTCAGGATCGGAATGCGGGTAAAGGCGAAGTTCGCTGACAATAGAAGCGGTGGCATCCGCGACATCGAGTATTTCAGGCCAGCAAAGTAATGCCGGTGAATGAATAGAGGAGAGAATCTATGGACCAGGCGGCTATCATCGGCGTGGGAATGACCAAGATCGAAGCCAACAAAGCCGGGGATACGTTTGCCGACATGGTGTGGGAAGCGGTCAACAAGGCTCTCGACGACGCGGGTATGACGATCAACGATGTCGATAACGTGGTCACCACGTCGAATGACTTCTGGGACGGCCGAACCATATCCTGTATGGCAGTTGGCGATGCCAGTGGCGCACGCCACAAGAATGCCTCCTGCGTGGAGGGGGATGGCACGTTTGGCGCCTTCTACGGCTTGACGCGGGCGTTGTCAGGAGACTATGGCACGACGCTCGTCACCGCGCACAGCAAGGGCTCAGAGAGCATATCGAGTCTAATAACCAACGCTGCATTCGATCCGATTTACGAAAGAGCGATCGGTATGGACATGATTACCGCCTGCGCAATGCAGGCAACGGCATACCTGGATCGAACCGGAACCACCCCGGACCAGCTAGCGATGGTCTCCGTCAAGAACCATGGGAATGCGAAGCAAAACCCCCTGGCACAGCTTCCGATGGACCTCACTGTGGACGACGTATTGAAGTCGGAGATGCTGTCTGACCCGTTGCACAAGCTCGATTGCTCGCCGGTATCGGATGGATGCTGCGCGATAATCATCGCGAACCAGGCGAGAGCTTCCAAATACAGCGGACGGCCGGTTTGGATAAAAGGCGTCTCTTTCTGCAGCGACTCGTATTTCCTGGGCGACCGGGATCTGGCGCGCGCACCTTCGCTCGCCCAGGCAGCCCAAAGCGCCTTTGCCATGGCAGGAATAAAGGACCCGGCCACGGAGATCGACGTGGCTGAGCTCTACGACGCCTTCACCTACCAGGAGCTCATGTGGCTGGAGGCGATGGGACTATGTGAGGACGGGAAAGCCGGATCCCGACTCGAGAGCGGCGATTTCCACCGGAATGGAAGGCTCCCGGTGAACCCCTCCGGCGGGCTTCTCAGCGGACATCCGGTTATCGCGGCCGGACTGATCCGCATCGCTGAAATCGTGAAGCAGCTTCGCGGGGAGGCAGGAGGATACCAGATCCCTGATGCCCGCCGGGGAGTTGCCCAGGGCGTGAATGGATTGTGCGGCCAATCCCACTGCGTGTGGGTTCTGGACCGGGACAACCAGGAGAAAGAGATTGGCTAAGAAACGCGCTGCTATCGTAGGAACCGGGCAGACCTACCACAAGAGCCGCCGGCCTGATGTCAAAGGACAAGAACTCATCAACGAAGCGGTTCAAAGAGCCCTGCAGGATGCTGATCTGACCATCAAGGAGATTGATGCGATTGTGATCGGCAACATGGACCATTTCGAAGGGATCAACTACGTGGACTGCTGGAGTGTTGATGGTTCCGGCGGCGTCATGAAACCGATCATAAAGCTCACGACCGGCGGTACCACGGGGAGTACACTCGGAATCGGTGGATACCATCTGGTCGCATCAGGGCTGTTCGACAAGGTGCTGATCATCGGGTGGGAAAAGAACTCCGAATCAGACACGACGGGCGCCATTACAACCGCGTTCGATGCGGTCTGGGCCAGGCTGGTTTTTGCCGGGGCAATATCAGGATTGGCTGCTGAAGCTCAGGGATACATGGCCAAGTACGGCACCACGGATAAAGACGGAGCCCGGGTATCGGTACGGGATCGAAAGCATGCCTGCAATAATCCGTATGCCCAGCTACGCAAGGAGGTTACCATCGAAGAGGTCCTTGCCTCGCCCATGCTTTCCGATCCAATTCATCTTCTCGATGTATGTCCGAGAAGTGAT
>JALGZP010000136.1 GCA_025774845.1 bacterium | reverse complement strand
GGACTGTCGGTCATCAAACAGGATGAGATACTGACGGATATCCACTATCCGCCGCCGCCGCCATGTTCCGGAAGCGCCTATTATAAGCTGGCGAACCGCAAAGCGCTCGAGATTTCCACGGTGGGTGTGGCCGTCTGGCTTGCGCTGGAGGAACCAGGCGGCCCTGTAGCGGACATTCGGGTAGCACTCGGCGCGGTGGGGCCAACACCTATTCTTGCCGAGTCAGTGCGGAAAACCTTGATCGGAGAAGTACCGAATGAGGAAATGCTCCTGGAAGCAGCACGAATGGTAAGTGGAGATGCCCGCCCCATAGATGATCATCGTGGTTCAGCCTGGTATCGTGTGTGGATGGTTGAGCAACTTACGTTGCGTCTGTTGAAGACTGTACTCAAGCGGATTGAGCAAGACAAATGAGGAGAATAATCTCGCTTACTGTCAACGGAGTCGTGCGTGAGCTTGCCGTAGAACCCCGCCGAACGCTGCTTGAATTATTGCGCGAGGATCTGGGCATGACCGGGACCAAGCGGGGATGCAGCATTGGCGACTGTGGCAGCTGCACCGTGCTCTTAGACGGTGTAGCCACGTTCAGTTGCCTCACCCTGGCCATTCAGGCTGATGGTTGTGCTGTCGAGACTGTGGAAGGTCTGGCAGAGAGCGGAAAGCTGAATAGTCTGCAGCAGGCGTTTGTTGAGCGTGGGGCTATTCAGTGCGGTTTCTGCACACCGGGCATGCTGATGACGGCTACTGAGCTGCTTCGATGCAACCGCCACCCCAGCGAACAGGACATTCGGAGGGCGATATCCGGCAACCTCTGCCGCTGCACCGGCTACCAGAAGATAGTCGAGGCCATCAAGGCTGCTTCAGAGGATACAGCATGAGTGATTATCGCATCCTTAACACGCGCGCTCCTAGAGTGGATGCTGTGGAGAAGGTCACGGGAAAAGCTGTGTACACGGACGACCTCAGGCGACCGGGCGTGCTGACCGCTGCCATTCTGCACAGTCCGTTGGCTCATGCCCGCATACTCAATATAGATACGTCCCGTGCCGAACGGCTGCCCGGTGTCAAGGCGGTCGTAACTCACCGCGAGGCCGGTACGTCGCCGTACGGGGTCAGTCCGGCTCGTTTTGATGAGACCATTTTCTGCCATGACAAGGTACGCTACGTTGGTGATGAAATCGCGGCAGTGGCGGCGGTTGATTTAGACACGGCCCTTGAGGCAGTGGACCTCATCAAGGTGGATTTCGAGGAGTTGCCAGTGGTTCTCGACGGGCGAACCGCTATGGATCAGGGACAGCCACAACTTCACGAAATGTATGAGAAGAATGTCTGTGCTCAAGTTCATTGGCATTTCGGTGACATTGAGAAGGGGCGCAGGGAATCATATCTCACTCGCACCGATCATCTAACGAGCAAGATGCAGGACGCGGCTTTCCTGGAGCCGCAGAGCATACTGGCCGAAACGGATTCCCGTGGTAATCTTACTATGTGGAGTTCTACTCAAGCCCCTCATTACGTGCAGCGCACTCTGGCGATGGCTCTGGGCCTCCCTCTGCACAAGGTGCGAGTGATCAAACCGGCAGTTGGAGGCGGCTTCGGACCCAAGGCGTCCTGTTCAAGTGCTGAATTAGCTACGTGTCTATTAGCCATAAGAACCGGCCAGCCGGTAAGACTGACATTCGACCGGGAGCAGGTCTTTCTCCACTCGCGGGCAAGGCATCAGTTCTTTCACACTATGACAACCGGCGTGAGTAAAGACGGCGGCCTGACGTTCCTTGAGCACCGCTGTATCCTCGATGGTGGAGCTTACGCCAGTTTTGGGATTGCCACGATATACTATGCCGGATCTCTTCTGGGGGGACCTTATCGGCTCGAGAACATGAAATACGACGGTCACCGGGTAGTCACCAACAAGCCGGCGTGTGGTGCACAGCGTGGTCATGGTGCCGTGATTGCCCGTGCTCTATTCGAAGTACAGCTTGATCGGATCGCTGAGGAGTTGGGCATGGACCCGATTGATCTGCGCCTGAAAAACGTCATGGAAGCCGGCGAGACAACCTGCAACGAGTTATTCGTCAGCAGCTTCGGCATGCGCGAGGCTCTTGAAGCGGTACGAGACTCGGTCGCCTGGAAAGGGAAGCGTTTCTCGGGCGGCAGGACTCGCCGCGACGGGAAAGGAATCGGTGCTGCCTGTGGTTTCTTCGTTTCAGGCGCTGGGTATCCGATATACCGCTCCAGGACCTATCATTGCACGGTCGTAACAAAGGTCGATGAGGTGGGCGGGGGAGTGACTGTTTCATCCGGTGCAGCCGATATCGGTCAGGGTTCGGACACAGTTCTTGCCATGATCACAGCGGAGGAACTTGGACTGCAGCTTGATGATGTAAGAGTGGTCTCCGGTGATTCCAGCCTGAGTGTCGATTTGGGCGCTTATTCCAGTCGCACGACGCTGATGACCGGCCACGCTTGTCGCGAGGCAGCCAAGGACGTCAGACAGCAGATTCTGGGGGCCATCGCTGCCAAACTTGGAGTACCACCCGAAGCGCTCGATCTCAGAGACGGTCATGTTGTGGGCCTTTCCGGTGAATATGATTTTTCAAAACTACGAAAGGAATATCTGTCCGAGCATAGAGGTTTTGCGGATCTGCCGGATGGATCGCAAATGACATTTGCCGAGGCCAGCCGCGTCGCATTCTTTGAGCTCGGCACAATCATCGGAACGGGCAAGTATCGTCCTCCACCTTTGGGTGGCTCGTTCAAAGGAGCGGCGGTCGGCACATCTCCCGCTTTCGGCTGTTCGGCGCAGATAGCTGAAGTCTCGGTTGATCTCAAGACTGGTGAGATTACGGTGAAGAATATCACAGGTGCCCATGACTGCGGTTTTGCCATTAATGTTACGCAGGTCGAGGGACAGATGCACGGCTCGATGATGATGGGCATGGGGGAGGCGCTTATGGAGCAGGTTATTTACGACAAGAAAGGCCGCATCGTGAATGCCAACCTGGCCGAATACAAAATTCCCACCGCGCTGGACATGCCCCACCTCGATGCGATTATCGTCGAATCGAACGAGCCTCACGGTCCCTACGGAGCGAAGGAGGTCGGCGAAGGGGCGATTATGCCGGTCATCCCCTCAATTCTCAATGCCATCTATGATGCTACGGGAGTGCGTATCGAGGAACTACCTGTGACGCCGGAGAGGCTGTTAGCGGCATTACGATCAAAGGGGAAACAAGCGTGAGGCAAGTGGGGAAGAAGCATTTGCCTCCACTGGTGTTCGTTTTCATGTATCCAGGATGTGTCCGTCTGCGGTTGGTAGATTCTTCAGTCTGATCGGTGCTCTTGCCTGGCAAGGGCCATTCCTTTCCGCATCGCGTTCAGATTCAACTCCTCTGTGCCTTTGGGAACACTTTCGGAGATTGCCTTTTCCAGAGCATCAGTTGTTACCAGTTGCAGGAGACAATTCATATATCCAAGTATCACCATATTTGCAATGATCCTACGTCCGAATTCCCTGAAAGCGATGTCTGTAGCGCTTATGGCGTGTTCCCGAACTCCCGGTGGATTAAGATTTGGGTCGACAGTTACCAGGTCCTTGTCGGTGATCAGGATTCCTCCGGGCTTCAAATCGTTAACGAATTTCTCGTAGCCCGGTTGAGCCATCGCTACCAGTACATCGTGTTTTGAAGGTTCCAGCTCGAAGATATCGGTCTCGGAAATGATCACGTCTCCACGGCATTCACCTCCCCGGGACTCACTGCCATAGGA
>JALGZP010000014.1 GCA_025774845.1 bacterium | reverse complement strand
CTATCAAGGCAAGTATGTGGAAGCTGAGGCCTCCCACAGGCGTGCGCTCGCCATCCTGGAAAAGGGCCTGGGGCCGGACTCCCCGAGTGTCGCAAACAGCCTGCTAGGGATTTTTGATGTCTTCTACCAGCAGGGGAAATACGCGGAGGCGGAACCTTTCTGCAAGCGTGCTCTGGATATCAACGAGAGAGCGCTCGGTCCGGATCACCCGGATGTAGGGCTCGCTCTCAGCAACCTGGCGGCGCTCTATTCTCAACAGGGGAAGTACGCGGAGGCCGAACCACTCCACAGGCGGGCTCTTGCAATCTGGGAGAAAGTCCTTGGTCCAGAGCATCACGATCTCACATATGGCTTGCACAACCTTGCGACGTTCTACGTATTTCAGGGCAAGTATGCGGAGGCCGAACCGCTCTTAAGGCGGGCCTTGGCAAGCACGAGGAGGCAGAGCCGGTTCTGAGGCGCACACTCGCAATCTGGGAGAAATCCCTGGGGCCTGAACATACACTTGTCGGGGTAGCCCTTGAGAACCTCGCGAATTTCTACAGGGACCAAAGGAGATATGTCGAAGCCGAGTCGCTCTATCTGCGTACGCTTGCCCTGAGAGAGGAGATTCTGGGGCCCGAGGCTACCGAGGTGGCGTACACCCTGAAAGATATGGCACACCTGTTCAGCGACCAGGGAATGTACGCCGGTGCTGAGAGCCTCTACGTGAGCGCCCTGGCAATAGCCAAGAAGACCCTAGGGGCGGAGCATACACTCGTTGCGAGCGTCATGAAGGGCCTGGCCGACCTCTGGTACGATCAGGAAAGGTATTCGGAGGCTGAGTCTCACTACGAGCAGGCACTCACCATAAACGAAAACGCGCTTGGTGGCGACCACCCCGATGTGGCAAGGGTTCTTGAAGCGATGTCTGGTCTGTACCGGGTTCAGGATATGAAATCCCGGGCCCGGGAGTTTGCGGATCAGGCGTACAGGGTAAGGCATAAGAACTTCGCGGACAACGAGAGGGGACTTTCCGAGCGGGACGCACTGACATATTCCTATTATCTACGCAGGTCGGTCAGCAGTTATCTGTCCAGCTATGTCGATCTCGGTTCCGCGGCCGAGCCGTCTGTCGAGGTGGCATGCGACATAGTCTTCTCAAGTAAGGGGCAGATCTCCGACCGGATGTTTGAGCGTCAGAAGGGTCTAGTCGAGGAGACGGATTCCACGACTCTGGTGCTGGCGGAGTCCCTCAGGTATACCAAGTTCGAGCTCTCACTCCTCTTCGTGGAAGGCCCCGGCGAAGATTACGCAGGTTACCGGAGCCAGATGGATTCACTGAGTAAGGCGGCAAACGACCTCGAGGCTGAGCTTTCAAGGCGCAGCGCGAGCTTCACACGGATTCAGGATTACAGGGACGTGAGCACTGACCGGATAGCCGGCCTGCTCCCGGAGGGGTCCACGCTTGTCGAATACGTGGAGTATGACTACATCACGCTAAGACCCAGGATGTGGATTCCACATTACTCGGTCATAGTTGTGACTCCGGGCTCAGTACCGGTGATCGCCCATCTGGGTGAGGCATCAGGGATCGACAGTCTGGTCGATGAGTACCGTGCGCACATGCTTCGGATCGCAGGTGCTAACCGCAGGCCTACTGAAATTGATCGAACGGAGTATGTGGCCATCGGCAGGGATCTCTACGAGAGGTTGTGGGCACCGGTCGATTCCCTGGTGGTGGGCAAGGAACTGGTGTTTGTGGCACCCGATGGGGCTCTGAATATGGTGTCATTCGGCGGCCTGATGGATAGCGATACAACCTATCTCGTGGAGCGCGTTCCGGTTCATCACCTATCATCGGGTCGTGATGTGATACGGCTCAAGGATGATCCCGAACCCGGCATCGGGCTCTTCGCGCTTGGAGATCCGGACTATGATGCGGTGTCCGAAGACACTCCCGTTGAGATTGCCGCCTATGTCACCCGGAACGTCCGTTCCAGCTGCGGCGAGCTCAAGGACCTGGAGGCAATACCGCTTCCCGGAACACGAAGTGAAATCGAAGAAATCACTCTGAGATGGAAAGAGTCGACCGGCGAGCCAGCGACGGCATATTACGGTGCCGAAGCCGGTGAGGAGAATTTCAAGACAGATGCACCCGGAAAGAGAGCCATTCACCTTGCAACACACGGGTATTTCCTTGAAAGCCGGTGCCAACCTGCCGCGGTAGAAAGCGACTTCGATTACGACCGGGACTTTGCCGGCGAGAATCCGCTGCTTCTTTCAGGTCTTCTTCTAGCTGGTGCGAACCGTCATGGGGCGGGAGCCGATAGCCTGGGTGCGGAGGATGGGATTCTCACGGCCTACGAAGTGACTGCGATGAACTTGCGTGGCGTAGAGACGGTGGTGCTGTCGGCCTGTGAAACGGGTCTGGGGAAAGTTGAAGAAGGGGAGGGGGTCTATGGTCTCAGGCGTGCGTTTCAAATGGCGGGGGCAAGGACCGTGATAAGCGCCCTCTGGTCGGTGCCCGACGTCGCGACAGCCGACATGATAGGCCGGCTCTATGATAGAGAAAACGAGTCCATTCCTGAGACCATGCGCAGGCTGCAGATGGACAAGTTAGAAGAGCTTCGCCGGGAGGGTCAGAGCGACCATCCATTCACCTGGGCCGGCTTCATAGCGATGGGTGACTGGAGATAGACTGCCCTGCGTTCTTATCTGTATATCGCTTTGATACTGCTCCAGGTTGTTGGATACGTTCTGCTGGCCCCGCAACCTACATCCATGGCACCCACCAGACCACAGACCGGATGGGCTGCACAGGGTGAACTACAGTCCAACCAGAAGTCGCCATTGGTGGGATCGCACAGCAGCGGGTCCAGGTAGAAGTCATTGAGACCCGGCACACACCCCAGGTAATCCGAATCGTTCGACCACATGTCGTTACAGTCTACGATAGCCGTGGCACCCTGGAAACATCCAATAGCCGGACCGCCGGTTGTGAAAGCGAATATGCAGTTATACACGCTAGCCGTGGAGTTACTGTAAACACCTATGCAGGCGGGCAGACTGTCCGGTGTCGCATTGAACGCATCATTGTCGTAGAAGGTGTTATTTTCGATCAGTGCGTCACTGGTGAATGAGACTCCAATGACCGAAGCATTTCCGGCCGAATTCTTCCAGAAGATGTTTTCCCGGATCGTTGGATAGGCGTCCTCGTGAAACGCCATTGCTCCCGCCGAGCCGACGGCAGAGTTTGATTCAAACCAGTTACGCTCGATCACGGCATACCCGTTATAGCGGCAGTGAATGGCCCCACCTTGTCTAACTGCATCGTTCCCGATGAACCTGTTGTCGGTCACGTGGGGTGACGAACTGTACCTGATCCCGATCGCAGCCCCATACCTGGCTCTATTCCCGGTGAAGGCATTGCCGACTATGTCGGGTGAAGATTGCTCTATGTAGATTCCGCCACCCCAGTCGCTGGTGCCATTATCCTCAAAGAGATTGTCTTCAATGTTTCCAGCGGAAAAGGCCACTATGGCGATACCGCCCCCGTGGAACGCATCGTTAAGCGTAAACCGGTTGCTGAGGATCTTGATATCCGATCCGACACACTTGATACCGCCGCCGGTATGGCTGTCGCCGTTCCGGAAGGTGAATCCCTCAATCACTGTTCCCCTACCTGTAAAGACACACTCCACGATCGGCGAGTCAATAATCGCCGGTTCGAGTGCTGTAACGTCCCTGCCGCCACTGCTCAGGAGAGCAACGCCGGACTTCATAACCAAATTCTCGAAATAGGTATCAGGTGCGACCAGGACTGTATCGCCTGCGGATGCGGAGTCGATTCCCGCCTGGACGGTGGCCGCGTCGCCCGGCACATCCCAGGTTGCGGCGTGGCAGACAATGGGAATTATGACGAAAACAAGCATTAAAACCGGTAGCAATTGCTTCATGACGGAGCCCCCTTCCTGGAGAAACCACACCCCAGATTGTGTCTGACAAAACTATTATACAGCGTTTTTAGCGGCTTGTCAATTCTTAAACTTGAGGGGGGGTTGGGAAGCTGGCTGGACTTGCTCCTACTCCGGGGCTTCCGCAGTTCTCAACGAAGGAGGACCGCGCGGCGGCTCTGGCGTTCGGTGGATGTGGATAGGTCTATGAAGTAGACACCGCTCGCGGCTTTGCGGCCGTGTTCATCCAGTCCATTCCAAGTGGCCGTGCACTCTCCCGGGCCCCGCTCAGCGTCAACCAGGATACGGACCAGCCGCCCTGTGGGGCTGTAAACAGCTAGTCGCACGTGAGTTCTGGCCGAAAGCCAGAACTGGATTTCCGTTCCGGGCCGGAAAGGGTTTGGCGCCGGCGGCGCCAGCCGGACGGCGGCCTGGCCGGTGCCCGTGCCTCCGCCGGGTCCATCTCCCGGGACTCCCGCATTGTCCAGAAGCGAGTCGATCGTTGCAATGATAACCTGAGGGTCGTATTCCCATGACCAGTATCTGATGATGCCATTCTGATCGATCACGCAGTCCTGGGGATAGGGCATCTGTGGACTCTCCGGATAAGGAACACGGTAGGTGTTATACACTGCGTTTCCCACATCTTCGAGAGCCAGGAAGCCCATTCCGTAGACATCACGGAATTTCTTGATCACCTCGAAATCCCTGGCGACCTGGACGACTACAACATCGGCTGAATCATAGCGTGAGTGAATCGCGGCGTCCGTCGCTGCAGCCTGCAGCGCCACGACCGGTCACCAGCACGCCCCAAACTCCAGGAACACGACCTTCCCACGGTAGTCGGAGAGAGTGTGCATTATGCTGTCAAGGCCGAGCAGTGTGAAGTCCGGCGCCTCCACACCAACGCCAAGAAACGTCGTGCTGTTCTTGTATACATGCTGGACGGACTGGGGCTCGTTCGGGTCGTTGGAAAGGTAAGAGATCACACCACGGACCGTACCCGTTCCGGAAGCCGTCACGGTGACGGCTTGAGTCATCCCGGGCCCAAGTGAGAATGTCTCGGGATTGAGCGAGATGCTGGTCGGGGCCCAGGTTGAGTCGACAGTGAGTGTCCCTGCCCCGTTGTTTCTGACGAAGACCGTCGTATCCCGTGGCGTGGCGCCCACGGGTCCGAAGTCAAGTCTCAGAGGATCGACCTCAATGTCTCCGCCAAGATCGGGCCTGGGGAGGTAAACACCCATGCCCTGCCAATCCGCTATAGCGATCACGGTGTCACCGCTTGATATAACACCGACATCCGCCCCGAGGGCCCAAAGGTGTGTAGCATCCCAGCCTGCAAGCCTGATGTCACTTGGGTCACCGATGTCGAAGCGTTCGAGGTAGGTATACGAACCCACGGCGAGTATATCACCCACAGCTCCCATCGAAAATGCATTGCCCATAGTCGGTGCCAGGTCAAGGAGCACAGGATTGGTCGGATCTGAGATATCCACCGAAGCGATCCCCTCGGCAGCCAGTGACAGAATGACCGCCGTGCCGGAGACAACAATGTCGTTGGCCAGTCCAGGCAGTGGAAGTGTGGCGACTTCAGCAGGCCCACCCACAAGATCGACTACCGAGAGGCCAAACCGTCCATTCGCCACAAACAGGTACCCGCCTGACTCGACGATATTCCAGCATGCATTGTCAGCAAGGGGGAGATCGGACACATAAGTGGGGCTCGCGGGTGAACCTATATCGAGTATGTGAATACCCCGCTGATGAGCCGCCACATAGAGCAGATCACCGGCCCCCACGCCACCTTCGTAGAATACATCCGGGTCGGGTGGATCGTACGACCTGATAAGCGTTGGAGTCCCCGCCGATATGTCAAACATCTGGACTCCCATATCGTGGCAGAACGTAAAAAGGGTGTCATTCCGTGACCAGGCTCGCCAGCTGGGTAATCCTCCGCGTGAAACACGCGTGGGATTGGCGGGGTCGGCGATATAGTAAGTCTCCAGGCCCGCATCATAGCCGTTCAGGCAGTATGCGTAGTCACCTACAATGTGAAAGTGCATCAGGTGGGCATACTGTACGTTGTTTCGGCCCACAAGCCGCATCCCGTCGATGCCGTTCTGGGCGTAGACCGGGACCAGCGCTCCCATGATACCGGCGATCGCGAGTGATAAGATGCCTGTTAGCCTGAGTATACGGTAAAACATGGTCCAATCTTTCCGGCGGTGCCGGCCGCCTGCGAAAGAACTAGTATACCATATCTGAAGGCGTTTGTCATCAGCGAACGCTACCCGCAGCGCGGGCACCTCTATCTCCTGGGCGATGCCTTTTTCACCTGTTTTGCATGGATCTCGATGTTCCAAAGATGCACAGAGCACCACACGAATAGCCGCCGGAACGCACCCCGGCCTCTCTTGCCGAGCCTATCTTATGTGGCTACACAGCATAACCTGAGTCTGTCCCCTCGCCATGTGTTGTGGCACACGAGTTGCACTCATGCTACCCGTCCGGGATAGCTTTCCTCCAATTCGGATCCTTGCGGATCCCGTTTTGGGCGATGGTGGAGTATGCCCTGCATGTTGCTCCCGCGGGCAGACTCCTTATACCTCCAATGCGTCATCGACTATCCCCTGAGGAAGGTGGTGATGTCTATGCTTTGAGAAGTAGCCGGGTTTTGTGAGCAAGCCGACTCAAACGAGGGAGGAGAGAGTATGCTTAAGAAAGTTGCGGTCCCAGCAGTTGTAGTCGTGATGATTGTAGCAATGCTAACGGGTCTGGCACTGGGGAAGAGTGCCGGCCGGGTGAAGGGTCCGAGTGGTCGGGCGGGGAACTCACACATCGGTCACCTTTATCTTCATGAAAAGGATCCCGCAAGTTGGGAAATCATTGAAGACGGCGCATGGGGCAAGCTGAAGTACAACGTCTATGGCCCGACGTTTGACTTTGTCTTCAACGGCCACGGTCTGGAGGCGGGAATGGACTACACGTTGATTTACTACCCGGATCCATGGCCCGGTACGGACCTGATCTGCCTCGGTGAGGGTACTGCGGATTTTGACGGGAACGTGCACATCATGGCAGACGTGGATACCGGGGACCTTCCGGACATAGCCGACGGGAATTACCCTGACGGTGCGAAGATCTGGCTGGTCCTTGCCGATGACGTGGATTGCTTCATGAATGAGATGATCGGATGGAATCCGACCGAGTACCTGTTTGAATTCGATCTCATCACGTTCGACGACACCGACTTCTAGAGGCGTGTCGGACTTGAATTTCCGGGGATAGCTGACTCCCCGGAGACGGCAGCGAATAGCCCTCCTTGACGGGAGCCAGGGAGGGCTCGCTGTTGCAAATGGCCTACAATACGCACAATTCGGCCGGCCCCCGCGGGGCCCGATCCCCCAAAGGATTTGCTCGCAATAACGCTCTGATTATGGTATACTGGATGTGAAATGTATGCTATGACACAGACACACGTTGGTCTGAAAGTACTGGTGCTCGTGCTGTTTGCCGGGCTGGCACTCGGTGTCCAGGACGCCGGGGCGGCACCGGCTGACAGTGTGGGATCGGCATTCCATATCGGGACCGATCCCGTCATTGGCTCCGCCATGGAGAACCAGTTTAATGCGGCGGTGGGGTCCGATGGGACCGATTACCTGGTTGTGTGGGACGACCAGCGCTGCACCTCGGACTTTGACATCTATGGTGCAAGGGTGGCCGCGGACGGAACGGTCCTTGACGAGGTGGGTCTAGACCTCTGCACCGCGGTCGAGGACCAGGAAGAACCCGCTATTGCCTTTGATGGCACGAACTACCTCGTTGTCTGGACAGACGGACGAAACGGCTCGTCCGATATCTATGGAAGCCGCGTGGCCGCGGACGGCCAGGTGCTAGATCCCGACGGATTCGTCATATCCACGGCCGTGAGTGCCCAGCTCAATCCTTCTGTAGCGTTCGGGGATACCGCCTACCTTGTGACATGGACCGACTGGCGTGACGGGAACGCGAACATTTATGCGGCACGGGTGGCCCTTGACGGCACTGTGATTGATGCATCCGGAATTGCGGTGTGTGATTCCGCCGCCGGGCAGGAGTACCCGGCAGTGAGCTCCGATGGCTCGGATTGGCTTGTAGTGTGGCATGACTCCCGGAGCGGCCAGGCCGACATCTACGGAGCACGGGTGGCCGTCGACGGGTCGGTGCTTGATCCAGGCGGCATCGTGGTCTCTGCGTCGATCACCGATGAACTCAATGCGGACATAACATTCAACGGTACAAACTACCTTGTAGTCTGGGATGATGAGCCGGGTGCGACCTCACGTGATGTATACGCCGCGCGCCTGACACCCGTGGGCACGGTGCTCGATTCTGCCGGGATTGCCGTGTGCACAGTTGCAAATCAGCAGGAGCTTGCCTCCGCAAGTTCTGATGGCTCGAACTATATGGTCACCTGGATCGATTTCCGCGGTGGTGGAACCTGGGATGCGTATGGGGCACGCGTCGATGCGGCGGGCAATGTGATTGACGTTGGAGGATTGCCTATCTGTACCGATCCCAGCCAGCAGTATGCTTTAGATCTGGCCTTTAACGGCACAAACTGGCTTGTTGCATGGCATGACAGCCGGAACGGGCCCAAAGACATATATGGAACCCGGGTCGCCACCGACGGAAGCGGTGTGGACCCGGCTGCCTTTCCCATATCCACGGCGGCAGCTCACCAGTCCCAGCCGGAACTCGCGTTTGACGGCGGAAATTACCTTGCCGTGTGGCACGAATGGAGAAGTGCTACCGGTTATGACATACGTGGTGTACGGATTGCCCCAGACGGGACGGTGCTTGATCCCGGCGGGATCTTGATATCGGCGCGAGCGACCGGCGAGCTGTACCCGGCAGTGGCATTTGATGGAACCAACTACCTGGTGGTGTGGCAGGATGAGCGTAGCGGCTCGTATGACATCTATGCGACCAGGATCGATATCGATGGAAACGTACTCAACGCCTCAGGGATCGCCATCTCGGCAACCGCCGATCAACAGGAGTACCCCGCCCTTGCCTTTGACGGCATCAATTATCTTGTCACATGGCAGGACAACCGGAACGGCTTTTACACCGATATCTACGGAGCACGCATTACTGTATCGGGGACGGTACTTGACCCGGCCGGCGTGGCGGTATCGGATGCAAACCGTAACCAGGGACAGCCCGCCGTAGGCTTTGACGGTACCAATTACCTGGTCGTCTGGCAAGACGCCCGGAATGTCTACAACGATATCTACGGAACCCGGGTTACAACCGGCGGGACGGTGCTTGACAGCACGGGTATCCAGATATCGGGTGCCTCGCTTGCCCAGGAATACCCGGCGCTTGCTTTTGATGGGACGAACTATGTTGTTGCATGGCAGGATAAACGCGCCAGCTCCAACTACGACATCTACCTGTCGAGAGTGGGTACCGATGGGTCGGTAACTGACCCTGCAGGAGTTCTTGCTTCAGGTGCGGCCGGTGATCAGCTCTACCCGGCTATAGCCTTTGATGAGAGAAACTACCTTGTCATCTGGCAGGACGGTCGCTCATCCACCGACTACAACATATACGGGACCGATGTTGATACGGATGGAACCGTGCTCGACCCGTCGGGTATTGCGGTTTCTACTGCGGACCATGACCAGATGGTTCCCACTGTGTGTTCTTCATCCTATGGACTGGTTCTTATAGCTTATGCATCACTGACTGTTCCTCCGGACTATGGGAGTCACCGCATATGGGCCAACTTCTACGATCCCCGGGCGGGTACTCCTCATGACGGCGGAGGCCGCGAGCAGACCTATCTACTCCGCAGCTTCCCGAATCCGGCGCGTGGATCAGTGACGGTGCGCTTCTCTCTCTCAGAACGCGAGCGGGTATCCCTGAGAGTTTACGATGTCGAAGGCCGCCTCGTTAAGACCCTGCTTGATGGATTCTGTGAAGCAGGACTGCACGATATCGGATGGGATGCCGGATCTTTCAACGGCAGGCCTGTCGCACCCGGGCTTTATTTCTGCCGCCTGCAGACGGATGTTTCACGCCGGACCGGAAAGATCATACTGCTGGACTGGTAACCCGCCTCTCGGTTTGGCTTTCGCCTTGAGCTTGACAAATCGATCCAGAGTGCTATCCTGCGGGTGCAGAGACAGTTTTAGGCACCTGTGCGACTGTCTGTGTCACTTGCATAGTAACCTTAATTAAAGAGCGAGGTACTATGGAGGGATACGGGAAGCCAGTTCGCTACGCAGGACGTCCGATATTTGAGGCCCCATCGGTGATTCAAACACACCCTTTCCACGGTTACGAATCCGGTCTTGAGGGAGGCAATCATGGGTGGTAAGAAGCCTTCGGGTAGGGAACTGGAGAAACAACGCGAAGAGATCTCCGAGGTAATCTCGGGACTCAGTATCTTCAACGAGATCAAGGATGGGGTGAACGTCGTCAACGAGCAATACGAGATTCTGTTTGCCAACAAGGTTCTTGAGGACATCTTCGGACTGTGGCAGGGACGCAAGTGCTACGAGTACTTCGAGAATAATACAAAGGTCTGTGACGGATGTCCCGGTCCTGCAGTCTCCGAGGGTAAGACGGTCTGGAGAGAATGGTATTGCTCCAGGAACGGCAGGACCTACGAGCTGATCGACACCCCGCTTCGTAATCCGGATGGCAGCATCAGCAAGATCGAGGTACTGCGTGACATCACTGGCCGAAAGCGAGCCGAGGATGCCCTCAGAGCAAGTGAGGAGAAGTACAGGTTGGTGGCGGAGAACATTCCGGTGATGGTTTACTCGGCCCTTCCGGACGAGCACTCGACCAACCTCTTTACGTCAGGGTGGGTGGTGGAGCTCACCGGTTACTCTGCACAGGAATTTATGGACGATCCAGAGCTCTTCGGGAATCTGATTCACCCCGATGATCGTGAATATGTCTGGCAGCAAGTCGAGGTTCTCCGGAGGGAGAAGAAGACTCTGGATCTTGAATATCGGATAGTGGTCAGGGACGGGTCTATCAAATGGATTCGGGACAGGACTACGTCCATGGTCGATGAGAATGGGGAAACAACGAGGATAAACGGCTTCATGGAGGATATCACAAAGCGCAAGCTTGCAGAAGATTCTCTCAGGGAAAGCCGGGAACAACTCCAGCGTTACAGTAAGGAGCTTGAGTTAATGGTGGAAGACCGGACTGCTCAGATTCGCGAGCTCCAAAAACAACAGGTGGAGAGCGAGAAACTGGCTGCGACCGGTCGGATGGCAGCCAAAATCGCCCACGAGATCAACAATCCGCTTGCCGGAATCAAGAACTCCTTCCTGCTCGTAAAAGACATCGTGGAAAAGGAGCATCCCCATTACGCCTACGTTGGGCGGATTGAGAGTGAGATCGACCGGATTGCGGTCGTTGTGCGGCGGATGTTCGATCTTTACAGCCCTGACAGAAAAGAACCGAGGGAGATCGCGATTGGTGATGTTCTGCGCGATGTTGTCTCGCTGCTTGAAAGCAGCAGCCGTCCGAGTGACATAAGCCTGGAAACCAGTGTTCCGGAAGCACCAGTAATTGCGTTCATACCGGTGGGCTATGCAAATCAGATTCTGTTCAATGTCGTGAGCAATGCAATAGACGCCTCAGAACCCGGTGGCAGTGTGAGTGTGGTTTTGACCGCAGATGATGGTTCGGTGACGATCACTGTAACCGACCGGGGCCGGGGTATCCCAGAAGAGATCGCAGATCGTATTTTTGAACCGTTCTTCACAACTAAGGATGGTGCAGAGATGCGTGGCCTGGGGCTCGGGCTTTCGATCACCAAGTCAATGGTCGAGGCGTCGGGTGGATCAATCAGCTTCGAGAGTGTACCTTCAGAGGGGACCGTGTTTACAGTGAAACTGCCTCTCAAACCCGCCGCCTAGTATCTTTCAAGAGGCATCACGTCAATTTCGAAAATCTTCGGCCAGTGCTTACCGGTGATGAAGAGCCGGTCATTCTGACTGTCATAGGCGATTCCGTTGAGTATGCCCCACTTCCCGCCGGGATCCTGCGAGCTCCTGAGCCACTTAAGATCGATCCACCCGGTCACCTCCCCGGTCGAGGGTGATATCCTCGCTATCCGGTGCGTCGGTCTTACATTGGCGAGAATCTCTCCCCTGACGAACTCAAGTTCGTTAAGCCCTTCGACCGGTATGCCGTCGGCGTGGACCTGTATTGTGCCTACTTCTTCGAGACTCTCCGGGTCAAGGAAATGTAATTCTGATGTACCGTCACTCATGATCAGGTGGGTTCCATCGTGGGTTATACCCCAACCCTGAGTAGGGTAGGCGAATTCACGCAGCAGCTCAAACGTGGCCCTGTCATACACGAATCCGACACGGGATGTATATGTCAGCTGGACGATTCTTTCTCCAAAGATCGTAATCCCCTCGCCGAAGAGCTCGTCAGGCAGCCTGTGCACCTTTACGACCATCCCGGTCTCGAGTTCGACCTTGCGGAGTGTCGACTCCCCCTCGATGCCCGTACTTTCATAAAGAAAACCGTTCTCGAAGACGAGCCCCTGGGTGAAAGCGCCGGGGTCGTGCGGATAGGTGTTTACGAGCTTGTATGTGTATACCGGCAGGCCTGATGACGGCAGCGCCATCTCTGCGGGCTTCGAGCGGTAGCGTGAGTAGATGAGAGCTACCGCCAGGAGCACGAGGACTATCGAAACCAGTGTCTTGAGAACACTGCGCATAGCAAACCTCACGGAGCTTTCTCTGTCGAACGCTTCTCAATGCGACTCATGATAACACCTGACGGCGCTTCATGGCTTGAGAATTAAGGCCGCGTGTAGTATAATACCAAAGGACCGCAGTGTAAAAGAGTCGCGAGCCGGGACGCTCACGAAAGGGGAAATCCATATGTCGAGGGTCTTCGTCCTGGCGGCGATGTTGTGTCTACTGCTGGCCGCAGCCGGCTTTGCCGGTATGAATGGACACCACAAGGTCGGGCTTCACATCCTGCCTCACGAGACCAGGTCGTGCAGTGAGAACTTCCCTGTCATCACGCAGTGCCCGGAGATCATCCATACGTATCCCGGGTGCGGCGAAATCGATGCGTTTCCTGTCTTCTTCGATCTTGTCGAGGTGACTGCTGTGGAGTATGGGCTCACGTGGCCCGCAACCTGGGGGAACTGTGTCTACACGGCGTGCGGCGGTGACGTCATAACTGGAGATATCGTCTCTCCCGGAGATGGGATCTCGCACCAGTGGTCGAGTTGCCTGCAGGAAGCGGTCATCATACCCGGATACGCCTGGCTCGATATCCAGGGATTCGGCGGTGTAGCTGCCCCGACAGAGCACCCCGGTACGGGATTCATCGGCACCACGGATTGCGATGGGATGAATGATGTCCCCCTGGGCGGGTATAGTGCCGGTGTCTGTGGTTTCCCCGGCGACGATCCCTGCTGTCTCTGCGGTACTCAGAAGACGACCTGGGGCGAGATACGAATGATGTTCAGGTAGATTCCGGTCAGAATGTATACAGCAGCAACGGCTGGATCGGGACCGTAGCACCCGGTGCGAAAATCCGAAGCAGCATGGGACCGCCATCGTCGTGACCCCGTTCGTATTCCTCTTTGAGCGGCACCAAACTGAATTCCAACTCACTCGTTATGATCGCTTCGCAGTCATCACCGTCAGCATTGTGCGACAGGTACACCGATGCCTGCGGTGGATCGGACTCGAGAAAAGCATTCAATCCGTAGAGATCAAACCTGTGGTCCCTGCAACCTCCCGCATACTCGACCTTGAAATAGAGGATACCTCCGGCAAGGCCTATCTCTTTGATGGTCAGGTCATCTGCATACAGATCGACGTCATCGAGGGCATCGAATATGATGATATCCTGAGGATCATTGGAATCGCAGCGCGTCCTGCACGGGTCTCCAACATCACAACCGGCGAGTGTCATCACAACGAGAGCTGTCAAAGTGAGCGCAAGAGATCTCATGCCGCCAACCTCCTTATCCGTGTTGAAAAGAGCTGGCATGATTACTTTACCCAATGTAGGGGAGGACGGCAAGCCGTGCGATTACTCCTCCTGGGCGGTCCAGCTGAAGGTGCGGACGCCTATGAGGAAGCAGACGACACCCACTATGATGAGTATGCCGCAAGGCTGGAGCATCTCCCTGAATGAGAATCCCCGCCAGACCGCGCCCTCCATTGCGAGGATCGACCACTTGACCGCACTTATATGGCTGATACGATTCATCCAGGCGGGCATGGCAAAGAGCGGGATCATGCCGCCCCCGAGCATGGACATCATGATCAGCACGGCCCAGCCAATTCCCCCCGCGGCCTGTTCGGTCTTTCCCACCACCGAAAGCAGCATCATGATTCCAACAAAGGCGATTGATGTCGATAGCACCGCCAACAAGAGCAGGGGGTATGACGTTGGTCGCACGCTGAACACAAAGAAAGCAAAGACATAGAGCCCAACCGCGATCCCGGTCGTGCTTATGAAACATGCAACGGCCTTGCCTCCGAGGATCTGCATGCGGCTTATGGGTGCAACCTGGAGTCGCAGGAGAGTGCCCCGGGTACGTTCGATAACAATCGATATGGCAAAACCCGCCGAGGAACCGAGGATACCCCAGATCACACCCTGCGGGAAGGAGATCGCATAGGCGCTGGTCGGCCATCTGCGTTTTATGACGGTGACATCGGTCTTTTCGACAGCGAGTGGCTGGAAGCCGCTCAGCCCACCCTCGGAGCTCAGCGTGGTATCGGCACCAGGCTCGAGCGATTCATCCCCGAGAAAGCGGTCGAGGTCGGTATAGAGCTGCTCGAGATTGCCACGGATACCGTCAGGCATATCGGGGGATGACCTTATTGATTTCCTCGCGTCATCAATGCTTGTGCGCTGGATCGCCGGGTCGGAGAAAAACTGCTGGATCCGCTCCGCGCCGTATTTCATAAGGATACCCTCGATCATCGCTGCCTCGGCCTGACGGGCCGGATCCGTACCGAGTTCCACGGTCGGGGGATCTCCCCAGAACATCCGTCCGGAAGCCTCACCGAATCCAGGTTTGAGTATAACGTAGGCCACAGCCTTGCGACGGCGGACGAGGTCATGCGCCTCATCGCGTCCGGTGATAGTGATTTCGAGTTCCGGAGCCGAGTCGAGTCTGCTCACGAATTCCTGCGATCTCTCGGTCTCATCCTCATCAACAAGAAGAATCGACATTGCGCTCCCGCCTCCACCGCCACCACCGCCGAATATGGTCCCGAAGAAGACCGCGATTATGAGCGGCCAAATGAGCGTGAAAAAGAATCCGGCCTTGTCTCTCAGAAGCAGACGGAGGTCCTTATATGCCAGTGTGAGAATCTCGCGCATCAGTTATCCCTCAGATGTCTGCCGGTCAGATTGAGAAATACCCCCTCGAGATCCGGGCTTTCAACATTGAACCTGAGGAGCTTGCCGCCTTCCTGAAGTCTCACAAGTTCAGCCATCGGATCGACAGCTTCCATGCGTATCTCTCCATCGGCCCGTTCGGCCGTTATGGTACTCTTGCCCCCGTGCGTCGCGATGAGGCCATCGACGGTATCAAGCGCGAGCAACTTGCCGTGGTCTATTATGCCAACCCGGTCACAGAGGCGCTGGGCTTCTTCCATGTAGTGGGTCGTATAGACAATAGTACGGCCCTCGGTTCGCATGGTTTTGATCTTATCAAAGATGGCACTCCGCGACTGGGTGTCAACACCGACCGTTGGCTCATCCAGAAGCAGAAGCGGCGGATCATGGATCAGTGCCACTACGAGGTTGAGTCGCCTCTTCATGCCACCTGAATACGTTTTGACGCGGGATCGCCGGCGGTCGGTGAGATTTACAAAGTCGAGAGCCCACTCGACACGTTCCTTGAGTTTTCGCCCGCGAAGTCCGTGCATCCTGCCGAAGAATACCAGGTTCTCTTGGCCTGTCAGATTCTCATAGAGGGCGAGAGATTGGGGGGCGACGCCGATCATGGAACGTACTTTCGGCCGTGTTGGGGGACCCTGGCCGTCGAAATCCACCGAACCGCTGTCAGGTTCCAGGAGCCCGACTGCCATGTTGACTGTAGTTGTCTTACCAGCACCGTTGGGTCCAAGTAGACCGAAGACCTCCCCACGCGGGATGTCTAGCGTGAGGTCGTCGACCGCAACGATGGTGCCGAACGATTTGCAAAGGCCCTTTAAACTTATCATAGTTTTGTCCCATGCCGATCCTACACTTCTGTGGCCCGGTGGTCAACCTTGGCTGTCCGCACTACCTGTAATCGAATGACTTATCCGGATATGGTGGTGGAGGAGGCACATCCACGGGCTTGAGTCTTATCTCCTCCTTAAGGTGGCTTATGGCCGCATCGAGCTGCGCATCTTCACCCTTAAAGGTTCCGTGTGGCAGATTATCGACGACGATATCCGGATCGACACCATGACCCTCGATAAGCCACTCGCCCTCGGGTCCGTAGACACCGCTCTCCGCCGATGTTGCCGTGCCCTTGTCGACCAGCCGGAAATGGCTGCTCGAAAGCCAGATCTCACCACCCCAGGTGCGGGTACCTATCACCTTTCCGAGACCGAGCCGCCGGAAGCCCTCGGTGAATGCTTCCCCGTCAGAGGATGTCCACTCGTTACAGAGTACGACGACGTGGCCGCGGAAGGCATACTGCATATTCCAGTATGGCTTTCCCGTACGTGACTTCCAATAGAACCATGCTCTGCGCATGAGTTTCTCGAGCACCCAGCTATCGATATTGCCGCCGCCGTTATGACGGACATCGACTATAAGGCCCTTACGATCGAAGACGGGATAGAAGTTGCGGACCCATTCTGAGTAGTTACTGCCGCTCATGGCACGGAGGTGAACATAGCCGATGTCACCATCGCTGAGATCCTCCACACGCAGCCTCCGCGTGTATTCCCACTCGTCGTATCTCAAGTTCCTCGCATCGCGGGGCGTCATCGGCTCTACTATCACATCCTTTGTCTCCCGTGACGGTGTAGACTTAACAGTGAGGAGTACCTGTCGGCCTGCCTGGTTTTTAAGAAGCAGCGCAGGATCGGGTGCGGACAGAATATCGACACCGTTTAGAGCTTCGATGATGTCGCCTTCACTGATCCCCAGCCCCGGTCTGGCAAGCGGTGACAATGAGCCGGGATAGTCCGGGTCGGACCTGTAGATATGATCTACCCGGTAGCCGCCCGCACGCTCGTCACGGGTAAGAACGGCACCCAGGGATGCCGCTTCGATGTCGTCGGATCCCCTGCGTGCGTCGCCTCCCCAGATATAGATGTGGAGGGCCGAGAGCTCACCCGTCATCTGGCCGATAAGGTCGCTGAGCTCGTTGCGATCGGTAACCCGTTCGACCAGGGGGATGTGCTTTTCGAGTACGGCCGGCCAGTCCACGCCATGGAGCCCGGGGTCATAGAAGTAATCACGCTGGCGGCGCCAGGCCTCCTTGAACATCTGGCGCCACTCCTCGCGAGGATTGACAGAGAATGTCCAACCCGAAAGATCGATCTTCGCCTCCTCGAGATCGTCCGCCTTCGCTCCGGAAGCATCGATCACGTAAATGTACTCATCCTCAGTGTCCTCATCCTTCTTGCGGAGCACGATCTTCTTACCGTCGGATGAGAGTTCATAGCTCATGATGTCCTTTACGATCGTCTTGGCTTCGATATCTTTGTTTGCGATCTTAAGAGCGGCGAGGTTGTGCTTGCGCTCGAGTGCACTCGTGGTTTCGCGCCAGAAGAGATGGTCACCGGTCACCGAGAGATTCCGGTAGTTGCCCTCGGACACCGGGACTTCCATAACCCTGGTCTCAATGCCGTCGATAGCGATATCAACCCGGACCTTCCCGTCGCCTTCTGTTTTGTCTTCCTTCCTGCCGTCGTGTGATTCCTTCTCGGGCTCGTCCTTCTTTTCGTTGCGGTGGATTTCATCATCAGGCTGGAATGGGGAGCGTTCTTCCCCGGCCAATGCGACGTGATATATCTTCGTCGTCTTGTCGAAGTACGGCTCGGGCTGCCTCGGTCCCCATGGACTCCTTGTCAAAGACGCGAAATAGCGGTCGGATAGGAAGTAGAGCCACTTACCGTCAGGACTCCAGGCCGGGCTATAACTGTCGACCCGGTCACTGGTCAGAGTGACGGTTCTGCGGTCGGTAACATTGAAGAGCATTATCTGGGGGTAGTAGTTGCCCGCTTCATCTGCGTATGCAAGCCACCGGCTGTCAGGCGACCACGCGAGATCACGCGGTATTTCCTGATCCGATACAGCTATCATGGTTGACTTGCCGGTTTTTACCTTGCAGACCCACAGTTTCTGATCGTTATCGGTATAGGCCAACCACTTTCCATCGGGGGAAGGGACGCCCTCGAAACGGAAGACCTTTCCGTCGCTTGTAATTTGCTTCGGCTCGCCAACGCCGTTGGCGGGTATCTGCCAGAATTCGAGTTCATCGGTCTCATCCGAGAGGGCGAGCAGTGTCTCACCGTCGGGCATGAACCTGGCGTGCCTGTACTGGGCACCCTGACCGCGGGTTGCTTCCACCAGCCTTCCCTGCCGGGCCGGGGCTACAAAGACGCGCCCGCGGGAGGTCAGGACGACACGGTCGCCATCCGGAGACGGGTAGGCCGATGTCAGGAAGTCCATAGGCTCCTCGACCCACCGGTCGCGCATCTGGTCGAAATCAGAGGCGAGTGTTATTGGTATCAAGCCGTACCCATCGGCCGCGATGTCATATAGATAGAGATCCGCCCCCAGCTGGTAGACGATTCTGCCGCCATCGAGATCGGGGGACTTGACATCCCATCCGCTGTGGAAGGTGTGCTGGCGAAGATCGGCGCCGTCACCGGTCATCGACCAGATGTTCATGGTCCCATCCCTGTCGCTTGCGAAATAGACCCTGCCGTTCCACCACATGGGGGCCCGGCTGGTTCCTGTGTAGTCACCGGTCAGGGGGAAAGCCTCGGGAGCGCCTTCGGCAAACCTCCAGAGATTCTGCGCGGTCCCACCCTTGTAACGTTTGGTGTGGCTCCCCTGTGCGGCCAGGCGCGTGAAGAAGAGCGTGGTGCCTGAGTTATCAAAGTCGCCCTCGCTGGCCTGTGCAAGCGGGATCCGCCGGTGCTCGTCGGTCTCGAGATCGATTGTGGCCAGCTGGGTACTGGGAAGCGTTGAATAGTGTGCTGTCCGGTAGATTACTTTACCACCAGGCGTCCAGCCTGCTGCGTGGCATCTCTCACCCCAGTAGGTTCTGCGCACGGGACGGCCACCGCTCAGGGGTATTGTGTACACCTCGGTCGGGCCCTCGTACTGACCGGAAAAGGCAAGCAGGGTCCCATCAGGTGAAATCTCAGCGTGCGATTCCATCCCATGGTGAGTTGTCAGCCGCTGGGCAACGCCACCTTCGACCCCCACGCTCCACAGGTCGCCCTCGGCGGTGAATATCACCACTTCCTCGTGGATAGCGGGGAAACGGTAGTACCCGAGTGTGCTCTCCGCTTGCGTACTGAGCGGAAGTGCCAGGATCAACAGCACCAGCATCGTATGTTTCATTCTGGTCTCCTAGGGATAATCCGATTAGATTTGCCACAGTATACATTATCATCCTGCTTGCATTCAATCCTTTGAAGCAAACCCCCTGGGGTCAGAGCTCGAAATTTGCGCAATCTGGTAGGGGTCAGAGCTCGAAATTTGCGCGGTCGGTTCCAGCGCGTGCAAATTTCGAGCTCTGACCCCAAAGTTTGCACCCTCCAAAGTACTTGAAAGCCGGAGTACGGTCTGCTATAATCAACCTGCTCCAACACCTTGGCTGCGAGACATGGTGAAAGGTGGTGATCGCGGGGACACCGCCATGAGACGATTGTGTTTGATAACCCTCCTATGCGGGTTTGTATCCGCACTCCTGGTGGGCGCCGCTCTTCCGGCGCCAAGCCCGGATGCTGCCCACCGGCCTCCCGTCGAACGTCGGGCCGAAGACCTCCTCTTTGTCTTCGCGGTGATCGGGGACTCACATATCATGACCTACAGGTTTGACGATCACAGGTATCTGAAAGCGCTGAGTGTGTGCCGGGATCTGCTTGACAACTACGTTGGCGACATCAACGTGCATGCCCCGCCAGTAGACTTCGCAGTCCAACTGGGTGACCTCACGGACTTCGGGGAGCTCTCGGAATTCAATAATGCCGGAAGGATACTGGCAGGTCTCCGCTGCCCACTCTATCCGGTAGTCGGGAACCACGACAACTTCACGAGCGACAACAAGCGAAACTGGAAGGATTTTGCAGGGCGTGAATCAACCAACTACGCTTTCGACCACCTTGGATTCCACTTCATCGTCATAGACTGCACACCAAACCCCTACGACCCCGCGAACATTGGATGTGACAGTATCGTCCGAGACTGGGTTGCCACCGACCTGGCAGCCAACCTCGACCAACCGACACTTATTCTATCGCATTACAACATGTGGGAGCGGGGTTGGAACGCGATGTTCGATACGACCGAACACTATGCGGAACACAGTGGGATGTCTGAGTTGAGACAGATTCTTGAAGAGGCCGGCAATGTGGTCGCAGTCATCAACGGCCATGTTCATGCCAACAGGGTGGAGGTTCACAACGGCATCTTCTACATTGATATCGGAGCAACACTAGTAGGCCGGCCGTCGATAAGATACTTCCAGGTGTATCCCGATAGGGTGGAGGTCACCTACGAGTACATCTCGGATGACGATCTCTTCGCGCACGTAGCAGACCTGTGCCCGCGCTGTTATGGCTGTTTCGATCGAACGAAGGTCTGCGATTTCATTGATGGTGAGGAATCGGACAAGGAATTCACAATGCCCGTGGGGCCGCGGAGGCTTACCGAGACCTACAGCAACTACCAGGGAACACAGCTTGCACTTCGAATCAGGGACGGCGGTGACAGACGAATCGAGGTCGCCGTAAGTTCCGGGCTTGTGGGAGTCCTTGAAATCTCGCTGTATGACGTGATGGGGCGGGAAATCGGAACGTGCCGCGCCAGGAAGGATCAGCCGGTCACAGTTATCGACCTTACCGCAAAACTTGCCGTAATCGAGAACCTGCCGCAGGGTGTATACTTCGTCCACATGAAACACGGCCCCCGGACCAGAACCGCAAAACTCGTGCTCACCCCCTGAGTTTCACCGCTTGACCCCTCTCTAATGCAGGCCATACGAACCGCCGATAACATTGGTGACGGCATGTATGCTGATGTCATCTGGCTAAGCGGCGTTTTACCGCTTTTGAGGAGAGGATTACATGCGGAAATGCAAACATGAAAACAAATGCCTCACCGGGCGAATACTGTTTATTATCGCTGTTATCGGAGTGGGTTTCTCGATTCCTGTGTACGCGGATGATCCGGTCCCTCAGGTCGCGCCCGAAAGGATCGAGACTGTGCCCGACGGGTTCTACAGTCATGGTTTTGTCCCCCCACCCGGCGACCTCTCCCATATAAGTGCGCCGATGGTTAAGCATCCGGCACCACTGCTTTCAACATTTGACTGGAGGGCAACCGGCAAGGTTACGCCGGTTAAGAACCAGGGTGCGTGCGGTTCATGTTACGCGTTTGCTTCGATCGGTAACTTCGAATCGAAGATGCTTGTTGACGGGGGAAGCACATTCAACTTCTCGGAAAACAACGTTAAAGAGTGCGAGTGGCACGAATCAAGTTGCGCCGGCGGTAACTACTGGCGCGTTGCCAGTTTTCTTGCAGCCAACGGGACCGTTCTTGAGGCCTGTGACCCGTATGTGGCGAGCAATGTGGCCTGCAAGGGTACCTGCACATACACGAAAACGCTGCTTGACTGGCAGGTGATCTCGTCCAGCGACATCCCCGCGACGAACGTGCTCAAGTCCTATCTCCAGACATATGGCCCGCTCTACACATCGATGTATGCGGGGAATGGAGATGCATGGTATTCAGAGATGGTTGCATATGACGGTTCTTATACGCTCTACCATACCGGGTCGGAACTGACCAACCATGCCGTACTGATAGTCGGCTGGGATGACAGCCAGAGTCATCCGGGCGGCTCGGGGGCATGGATCGTTAAGAACAGCTGGGGAACATCCTGGGGCGGCACCTGCGGCTACGGATCCGAAGACGGCTACTTCTATATCGCTTACGGTTCCGCCAGAGTCGGATCCTACTCTTCGTTCCTTTACGACTGGCAGAACTACGATCCTGACGGCTCGCTTCTGTATCACGATGAAGGTGGTTACACATCCGCCGTGGGCTACGGTAACACAACCGCATGGGGCCTGTGTAAGTTCATCCCGACCGAGGATATCCTTATCGAGAGGGTGGAGTTCTGGACGCTTGATACAACAACGGATATAGATATCTTCATATACGACAATTTCAATGGAGTCTCTCCATCGAACCTCCTCGCCAGCAGGCTCAACCGGTCTTTCTCGCTTCCGGGTTACCACTCGGTCGAGCTCACCGAGCCGCTTGAGGTGAGTTCCGGAGAAGACATATATGCAGTGGTCAAAATCACGGATAACTCCTATACGTTTCCGCTTGCCTTCGACAATGCCGGTCCACCGGCCGTAAATTACTGCTACATAAGTGCCACGGGTGCATCGTATTCCGCATGGGCGGGGGGTGACCTTGGTATACGTCTCCGCGTGACCGATGCCGCTTCATGCGGCGGTATCATCGAGACACCCTCGATTGTGAGCGTCATCGATGTTCCGGCCGATAACGGTGGCTACGTTGATCTGGAGTGGAGGCGAAGCCTCTATGACAGCGAGGGTTCCGTCCCGGAGGTAGTGCGTTACAAGGTCTGGAGGAGACGGATAGAGACATTGCCCACGCTCCTCGCCGGAAACTATGTCGCCGGTGGCCCGTACGAGCATGGTGAGGAAGGCCCGGTGTGGGAACTGTTGGCGACAGTGGCTGCCACCGGTATCTGCTGTTATGACTATACCGCCGCCACACACTGCGACTCAACCGGATCGGACTCATGCTGGACTTACTACTGCATTACCGCACATACCGGGGATATCAGGGAGCATTTCGACTCAAGCGTGGACCGGGGTTGCTCGGTGGATAACCAGGGCATGCTCCGGCACCCGCGTCCGACCGGCCGCGCAAAGACAGGGGAGTCGCCTCCGGGCGGTGCGCCCAGGACGTTCCTTGAAATTCCCGAGCCAAATCCGGCACGCGACGGCTTCGCGATACGGTTTGAGCTTGCCGAACCTGACTGGGTACGGCTTGAGGTCTTTGATGTTACAGGCAGACGAGTTGCTGTCCTCCTGGAGGGCTTCTCGGACGGAGGCCCGCATTCGGCGACATGGCAGCCGGGCACGAGTGCCGATACCCGGCTTTCCCCCGGTCTCTATTTTGCGAGGCTTGTGACATCAAACGAGGTTCACACCGCCAAGATGGTGCTGATCGAATAAGAGGCAAGCAGACCACGGGCTTCCCACGCCCAGAATGTACTCTTGATAACCCGGCCTTTAGTCGATAGAGTTAGATAGAAATAGGTGCAATCCAAAGGACCCTGAGTCGCTTAATAGTGTGAGACCGAAGCGCAGCGGTCTCGTCTAAAGGGGTAGGCTGATGGATATATCAAAGAAATACATACATTTCGCAGTCGGTCTGGTACTCGCTGCCGGTTTCTTCTTTGGCGCCGCATCGGGTTCGCGCGGTCAGGGGTACATACCCCCGGAATTCGACCATCCCGAAACGGTTTCGAGACGGATGCCCAGGACGACTCTGCCCCTTCCGACAAGGTATGACTGGCGCGAAGAGGGCGTCGTGACTGAGGTTCAGAACCAGGGCTCATGCGGATCATGTTATGCGTTTGCAGCCCTTGCCGATTTTGAATCCGAGCTCCTGATAGATGACGCGGGCTTTTTCGATTTTTCCGAGAACAATGTAAAGGAATGTATGTGGTACGGCGCACCCTGTCTGGGTGGCAACTACTGGAGGGTCGCGAATTTCCTCTCAAAGCAAGGCACGGTACTTGAATCGTGCGATCCTTACGCTTCATACGTACAATACAACTGTCGCGATTCCTGCGCTCACTTCAAGACCCTGCTCGACTGGCGAGTGATCTCGTGGGAGGAGACTCCCGATCCGGAGGTGCTCAAGTCGTATATATACGATCACGGTCCGGTCTTCACCGCGATATACTCAGGAGGCGGCGATGCCTGGGGCATCGAGTTCGGCAACTATGATGGTAGCTACGCACTCCGCTACACGGGTGCGAACCGGGTCAACCATGCGGTCCTCCTGATCGGATGGGATGACACCCTGAGCCATGCTGGAGGCCAGGGCGCCTGGATAGTCAAGAACAGCTGGGGAACCTCCTGGGGAGGCCCCTGCGGCTACGGGACCGAAGACGGGTACTTTTACATTGCATATGGCTCCGCAAGCATAGGACATCTCTCGTCATTCCTCTATGAATGGCAGGACTACGATCCGAGCGGCGAGTTGCTTCACTATGACGAAGCCGGTTACACGCTGGATGAGGGCTATCCCGGCAGCAACACGGCGTGGGGTTTCTGCAAGTACATACCCGCCAGCGGCGGTACGGTGGAACGGGTCGAGTTTTTCTCGGTTGATGAAATTACAGACGTGGATGTCTTTGTATACGACGATTTCACCGGGGGTTCGCTTACGAACCTTCTCGGAAGCCGGCTCGATGTGGCTTTCGAGCATCCGGGCTATCACTCAATAGAACTGACCACGCCCGTGGGTATCGATGCGGGAGATGACATATACGTGATGGCCAAAATCACATATGCCACCTTTGCGCAGCCCCTGCCGGCCGACCATCTCAGCACTCAGGCAGCGGGTAAATGCTACAAGAGTCCAAACGGCAACACCTGGTATGAGATGCTCGATCATGATCTCGGCATAAGAGCACGGGTCGTTTGGGACTCCGCCGCCCCCGCGGCACCTTCAACCTTCGGTGCGGTTGGAAGTGATACAACCGTGACCTTGAGCTGGGTAAATCCCGGTGATGAGGATTTCGAGCATACGCTGATAGTCTACTCCGAGACAGATTATCCTGCGAATCCGTCAGCAGGGACACCGGTTGAAAATGGTGCCGCCGGGAAGTTCTACAATTCACCCTCAAGCTCAGACGGTTTTGTGCATACACGTCTCGAGAACGATGTGACCTATTACTACTCGGCGTTTGCAGGTGACATAGTTCCGAACTACTCGGTAGCCAGCACGGCCGTTGCTACGGCAGAAGATTCTGTACCGCCGGGGAGTGTTACCGGATTTGTGGCCACCGGAAGCGACCGGTCGGTCACGCTACACTGGACCAATCCAAGTGACCTCGACCTCACCGGGGTATTGATCACCTATTCCACCGACGGGCCGCTATCGTCACCCGCCGGCGGTCAACCCGTAGAGAACGGCAACAACGGCCTGTTCAATGCAATCCCTGCCTGGCCCGACAGCTTTGTTCACACGGGGCTCCTGAACGAGGAAACTTATTACTACGGTATCACCGCGTTTGATGAAATGATCAATTATTCATCTGTAAATAGCGACAGTGCCTATACACAGGATCTCATACCTCCCGGTCTGGCGATCTCAGTTCTTCAGAACCCGTACTTGACGAATTATCTCGATATCTATGTGACTCTGTCTGAAGCAATAATGGACAGCAGTTTCTTCGTGAGGGCCGGTTTGGACGTACCTGAGCCCGATGAGGATCTCGTGCCCGAAGCCGTTCCCGGAACGAATGTGTTCAGATGTGACTATACCCTCCAGTCCAGCGGCCTGCTCAGGATCGAAGCCTGTGGCAGGGACCTGAATTCCAACTGGGGTCAAGACGACCGTGGTTTCGGCGCGTCTTTGGTTCTCGCCCGGTCGGGTGGTGTGGCGCGAAGCGCTGATGGCTGTCTTGAAGTTGCATTACCGGCGGGTACGGTGTCGGGTGACATGTACGTGGTGATAATGGATGCTCCGACGCAGACTGAGGGACTCATATCAGCATACAAGGTGTCGCCTCCCGGGCACGAGCTCGACGGCGCGGCGACGGTATCGATAGCCTACGATCGCGGTACGTGTGATCCCCAACATCTCTGTATTGCAAGGGTCGAAGATGAGCAGGTGATTCCGCTTGAGTCATACGTTGATGAAGTCACGGGGACCGTGATTGCCCATGCCGACCGCTTCGGAACCTATGGCCTCTACTGGGGTGAGGAAATCTCCAGCAGTGATTATGGCCCCGGCGAGCTCCGGCTCCTGCAGAATGTCCCCAATCCGTTTGAGACGACAACGAGCATAGCATTTGAAGTGGCCAGACCCACATGGCTCAGGCTCGATGTTGTCTCTGTTGACGGCAGACAGGTAACCCGTCTGTGGGAGGGTGTTGCTTCTCCGGGAGCGCACCAGATCCCGTGGGATGGAACCGATCGGCGATCTCGAAGGGTCGCCAGCGGAGTCTATTACTATGTGGTTACGACCGAGACCGGAACCGCGACGCGTAAGATGGTACTGCTGCAGTAGCAAACACCGTGGGGTCAGAGCTCGAAAATTGCGGATGGCCAAGCATGGTCAGCATCTGACAGATTCAGAACAGGCTGCGCAATTTTCGAGCTCTGACCCCATCTGTGCTTTAAAGCTTGCGTTTCACACCAGTCCTGCACTACATTCATTGCACGCCCAGTGTGATTGACGCATCTCCTGAGGGGATGGCAGTTCATTAGATGACGGAACGCATTACAGCAACGGTAACCGCATGGTGCGTCATCACCGCACTCGTAACATCCTTGCTACTTCTTCAAGGATGCGGGACATCGGATTCCGGTAGCGAAAGCTCCCTCGAAGCTCCCGAAATCGCTCAGACTCCGGCCGGTATCGCCGACACGCTATCATCGGGCGAATCGCTTTATACCTCGCTTGTCTCAAGCGGTCTTGAAGCTTCCCATGTGGTCAGAGTTCTCGATGCTCTCGGCAAGGAGGTCAATCTCAGATCATGCAAGCCCGGCGATTCATACACCGCCGACCTTGACCCGGATGGATCCATCGCGGCGCTCTGCTACAAGAAGGGATTGACAAAGCTCTTCATGGTACACCGCGACTCCACGGGATATGCCGTTGCCAAGGATGAGATCCCGATCATTGTGGTCACAAGACGCATAGAGGGTGTGCTTGAGTCCTCGCTCTGGGAAGCCTTCACCGGGATTGGGGAAGATCCGCAGATCGCGCTCAAACTCGCCGACGTGCTGGGATGGGAGATCGACTTTGTCACCGACCCGAGGGTGGGGGACACCTTCATAATGATTTTTGAAGAGCTTTACTGCGAAGGCCGGAAGATCGGGATAGGCGATGTCATCGGTGCCGGGTACGTGAACGAGGGCGACGAACACCTCGCCTTTGGATATCCCGACGAGGACGGCAAGATGCAGCATTATGACCTCGATGGCAACTCGGTCAAGCGTGTTTTCCTGAAGTCACCGCTGAATTACCGGCGTATCTCAAGCTACTTCACAAACCGGCGATTCCACCCGATCCTCAAGAGATACCGTCCACACCATGGAGTAGATTATGCGGCTCCCACAGGAACTCCGGTTGTCTCAATAGGTGACGGCCGTGTGGTCTCGGCCGGGTGGAACGGCGGAATGGGTAAGTACGTAGAGATAAGGCATAACCATGTCTATTCATCGTGCTACGGTCATCTGTCCCGTTACGGCAAAAGTGTAAGGAAGGGAAACAGGGTCAAGCAGGGACAGGTGGTAGGTTATGTCGGCTCAACCGGCTTGTCGACAGGGCCCCACCTCGATTTCAGAGTTAAGAGGTACGGCTCATATGTAAATCCACTTACCATAGACTATCCCAGAGGCGAGCCCATCGGCGAGGATGTGAGGGAAGCATACTTCGCGGCACGGGATGTCGTCCTCAAAGGCTTGCGGTACAAACAGGTGGCGGCTGCTTCATCCACGGCGAGCGGCTCATAGGATAATTGCATACCCTCCATTTATGGCTATCGGTCTCGATTACCTTGCCGGGTCACTAGCAGCAGTCACAACAGCCGCAGCAGCAATCGTCACGGCAGTCATCGCAGCGGTCGTCGCAATCAAGGCAGCAACCGGCACCGAACAGCAGGCCGACAATCGTGAGTGTTACCAGCAGCTTACGCATTGTGCACCTCCTTTCCCGGGGTGTTCACGGGACTAGCATCAGCATAATCCATGCCCCCTGCCCGCACACATATAGTGATTTCGGTTCGCGGAGTTTCTAATACTCTGTGAGATAAGATGTTAAGATGCTGTGGATGAATCGATGCGGCGGTATCCTGAGCGCGATCTGTACCACCTTGTTGTTGAACTGACACACAGTTGTATGCCCTGCGCCCAACCGGTCAAATAAGCGGGATCCCGGCCCGCCGCTTAAGCAGGTCCGGGATCTTTACTCGGACTATTGGCCCATCAGTCCTTTCGAGGGCTGATCTCCCGCTCTAGTTCTCTGATTTTCACAACTCTCTTCTTCGCTCTGCCGAGGCAAATGTATTCATACACCAATGCCTTCAAATTCCTGGAGTCAGTCTAAACCGAGATTGCGGTCCCGTCATCCCTATCCTGTTGGTCAGCAGTACGATCAAGGAGCAAAACCTATCCTAACAGCCTTGATTGTACCATAGATCGGCCCAGTATTCAAGCGGGTTCTGGCTTACCCGCCCAGGAAGTGTGGACACAGATGAGCTTTGAGCATAGAATGGAATCGCGATAGCACAGGATGGTGGTTCTGACCCATGAATGCTTTCAAACTGGAACAGGTTGGAGCGGTCAAGTCGGGTAAGCCGGTGCTTGAGTCGCTCGACTGGTGCATTGAAGACGGCAGGATATCGACAATCCTCGGCCCGAGCGGTTCGGGCAAAACCTCGCTCCTGAGGCTTCTTAACCGTCTCGACGATCCGGCATCAGGGCAGGTCATTTATAAAGACAAGCCTATTTCATCCTGGGATGTGTGCGTACTGCGGCGAGAGGTGGGCATGGCTTTTCAGAGGCCTGAGCTCTTTGAGGGCACGGTCGAAGACAACCTTCGTTTCGGGCCCGCCCTGCACGATATCCACATCGATATTGAAGAAATGATGGCACTGGTCGGTCTTGATCGCGGTATGCTCAAACAGGAAGCCAGGTGTCTCTCGGGAGGTGAAGCGCAGAAGGTCTCAATCGGCCGGGCGATCTCGGTCGGACCTAAGGTCCTGCTCCTTGACGAGCCCACCTCCGGGCTTGATCCCACCGCCTGCCTTCAGATTGAGCAGCTGGTCAAGCGTCTTGTCAAAACCCTGGGTCTCACCTGCATATTCGTGACCCACTTTATCGAGCAGGCGAAGCGGATGGGAGACGCCGCTATCCTGCTTATAGACGGTAGAAAGGTCGAGGAGGGACCGATGTCCGAGTTTCTCAACCATCCTCAGGACCCACGAACCCTGCAGTTCATAAGAGGAGAGCTCAAGTGAGCAGGCTTATTGCATCCACCGCCCTTATCGGGATTGCCATAGCTATTATCGAAATACGACGTCTGGGTGTGGGCAAGGAACTCTTGATCGGTACCTTCCGGACCTTCGTGCAGCTTATGGCGGTCGGCTATGTCATCCAGTTCGTGTTCGATCTTGAGCGCCTCCAGTACCAGGTTTTGCTGCTTCTCGCGATGGTGGTCGTGGCCTCATTCACGGCAAGAGGCAGGGCAAAGTCCATGCATGGTGCATTCACCATAGCATTCTTCTCGATACTTGCGGGTGTAACCTGCACGGTCGGGGTGATGCTGGCCCTCAAGATCATCGACACATCACCAACCTATCTTATCCCGCTTGGTGGAATGATGATCGGAAATTCGATGAATGCCGTGTCGCTCGGTCTCGACAGGATCTCATCCGAGGTAAAGGACAAACGAGGTGAGATTGAAACCGCCTTGAGTCTCGGGGCGTCCCCACGGCGGGCGATCGAACCGCTTGCCAGGAGATCGGTGCGGGCCTCACTCCTTCCTCTTATGAATACGATGAAGGTCATAGGCCTTGTACACCTGCCGGGTGCGATGACCGGTATGCTGCTTGCGGGTGCATCTCCTGTTGAGGCGGCGAAAATACAGTTGATCGTGATGTACATGCTGGCGGCAAGCACCACAATTACCGTACTCGTATCCTCATTCTTTATTCACCGGGCCTTCTTCAACAAGGCGTGGCAACTCCAGCTACAAGGCAAACGCGGGAATGAGTGATTAGGCTACGATTGTCTTCTGCGTTTGAGGATCTCGATCAGGATCTCTTTTTCCTCTCTTAACCCGAAGAGATAGAGGAAGCCGGCGTAAACAACCACGCAGGCGGCCGAGAGTAGCAGTGTGCGGCCGATGTCCTCCCATCCGAGCTGAAGTCTAAGAAAATAGAAAATCGCGGCCGCGATGGCTGCGGCGAGTGCAGGCTTATAGATATCCCGTCTGAACGGTGTGAAGCCGTAGATCCGCTTGACCTGAATCAATCTTACGAGAGCTATAAAACCAATCGAGATCGTACTTGCGAGTCCTGCGCCGGCTATTCCCCATCTCGGAATCATCACGATGTTGAGCACAACGTTTATGGCGGCAAGCGCGATGGCATTTGCCAGATTGAGTTTCTGGCGCCCCGTCATCGCCAGGAGATATCCAAGCGGACCGACAGTCACGTTCAGTATCTGTCCGATTGCCATCAGCCTCAGGGTTGTGGCCGCACCTGCGAACTCGGGACCAAAAACGCCCAGCAGCGATGGGGCGAAAATCATAAAAACGATGAATACCGGCAGACCGATGCTTAAAACCCACTTGGCCACGGTCTTGAAGGTGTTCTTAAGCTCGGTCAGGTCGTTCCGCTCCCAAAGGTCGGCGATCACCGGGGAGAATATCTTGGTGAAGGAGACCAGACCGAGTGACACGAACGGGGCCAACTGGACGACGGCGCCGAAAAGTCCGGTGCTGGCGGGATCCTGGAAATAACCGACCAGTATGGTGTTTGACCTCGCCATGATCACATTCATGAATCGCGAGAGTACAAGCGGGAGCGAGTAGAAAAAGAGTTCATTGTAAACCGGTTTGACCCTGATCCGTTTGAAGTCGAAGGGGGACACCTTTCTGGCGAAGTGGAATGCCATCACTGCAGCCACAACATATGCGAATACTGTGCCCGCGATCACACCGAACAATCTCATCCCGACGAGGAAAAGCAGTACAACTGCGATGAGCCGGACCAAAGGACGGGAGATCAATTCCACGAGAACCGAGTACTTGAGTGTCTTAAGACCCTGTGTGTAGCCGTTGATCACAATCATAAGGGAATAAAAGGGAAGGGCGATGATGAAGATTCTCAAGATCGGACTCATGCCCTCGGCCTTGGTGAAGACCTTGGTTGCCAGCAGCGGTGCGAGGAACACGACCGCGACCACGATCCCGGCGGATATAGAGGCCGTGAGTACGATCCCACTCATCAGCGTGCCTTTCACGGCCGCCGGGTCCTTCCTCGCATTGTACTTCGAGGTGAGCTTGACCACACCTGCGTTCATGCCGAAGATCGCAAATACGCTCAGGATTTGAAAGATGCTGTTGGCCAGCGAGTACTTGCCGAACAGTTCAGCTCCGACGGTCCGTGTGATCACAACACTTGCAACGAATGTGATGATGATGTTGATGCCGGTGCCGAAGGCGTCGATGCCCGCGTTCTTTACGATAAGACCCATGTTTGATTCTTTGGACATCACTAACCCGCAAGCAGGCGTTCATAGACGCGCTGGGTTTCGCTCACCATCCTCTCGAGGGTGAGATTTTCCTCGAAGAACTTCCTTCCCTGTCTCCCCATATCCTGGCGGAGATCGTCGTTCCGAAGCAGATCGATGATCCGGTCGCTGAGTGGCTCCGGCTTGCCTGCGGGGCTTAAGTATCCGCTCACTCCGTCCCCCACCAGTTCCCGGTTTCCGCCGACATCGGTTGCGACAACGGGTTTTGACATACCCATATATTCCGCTACGCTGTTTGAAAGACCTTCGCTGTAGTCCGGATGGGATGCGAGTACGCCGATATCGAATGTCTTGACGAGACCGAGCACGTCACGCCGGTGACCAACGAAACACGTACGCTCATTTATCCCAAGAGACCCGGCAAGTGACTCATAGTTCTCCCGCTTGGCCCCGTCTCCGACTATGACTGCCACAGCCCGGGGTTCGACACGGAAGACGCGGGTGAGCGCCTGGAGAAACGTCGGATAATCCTTAAGATAGGTGAGGTTTGCAACATGGCCGATCACCAGACTGTCCTCGGGAAGTCCAAGGTCGGCCCGGGTCACCGCTACAGTCTGGTCGAATTCCGACAGTCTGTAGCCGTTATAGATCACCTGGGTCTTATGCCTGCCCGGGAAGCGCTTGAAGTAGAAGTCGGCGCCCGCCTTGGAATTGGACAGAATGCTGTCAGAGATCAAGAAGGCAAACCGTTCACTTACATCCGTAAAGCGCATCCTCGGTCCGGCGATCCTTATCGTTGTGATCACCTTCGCCCCGCCGAGCTTTCCGGCAAGCGCACCATAGAAACCAGGAAGACCCAGGTAGGCATGTACGATGGAAACCTGCTTGTCCTTGATGAAACGTCTGAGTCTCGTGACCACGCCCATGTCCCATCTCCAGCTCCTCGTTACATGGTGAACGGGAACTCCAATCTCGCGTGCACGCTCCGCAACAAGACCGCCCACCTCAATGCAAACCAGGTGGGGAGTGTACTTGTCCCGGTCGATACCCTTCAGAAGCTCCAGGAGCTGCCGCTCGGCTCCGCCGATCAGGCCGGTATCATGGGTTACATAGAGGATATTGGCTTTGCCTGTGATCGAAGACATCAGTCTCCATCGTAGCCTATCTTCAGGCTGGATTCTATATCTTAATCGATTGCCACTTACCGCTCTTGAATCTGAAGAAGAAAGTCAGTCCGAGAGCGATTATGTAGACTGTTGCCCCGGCCCAGGCTCCGACCGCTCCTCCACCGAGCTTAAAGCCTCCTATGTAGGCGAGCGGCAGAAACAGAAACCAGGCATAACCGACACCGATAAACATCGCCCACCTGGTATCGCCGGCGCCGCGAAGACACCCGTTGCTCACTATTCCGAAGCCGTCGAATACCTGGAAGATAGCGGCCATTCTGATTATGCCGGCCCCGACACGTACGACTTCAGGGTCTGAGTTTATGATCGATACTAGTTTGCCCGCAAAGATCAAAAAGACGAAAGCTATAAAGAGGGTATACAAAAATCCTATCCTCAGGGCTGAGTTTCCGCTGCGTACGGCAAGAGGCATCTCTTCCGAGCCGATGTATTGTCCCACGAGTGTAGTCGCAGCTATCGAAAGACCGTACACCGGCATGAAAGACAGCGACATCAGTCTTATGGCGGCTTCGTTGGCGGCCAGATCGCTTATACCTATTCGGCCGATCAGGGCGGAGAAGATTATGAAACTGCCCATATCGAGGAACCACTGGAGACCGATGGGCAGACCGACCTTTGCAAGCCTCCACATCGACGACAGCTTCGGACGCCATGCCGTCCTCGTCGAGTAGTCTTTAGAGTTCCTGGCTGACAGGAAGATCACGAAGAATGCGACGGCACCCACGCCATTGGCAAAGATCGTTGCGATGGCCGCACCCTCCGTACCTAGCTTCGGAAACCCGAGCTTACCGTAGATCAGGGCGTAGTCACCTACGATGTTTATAATATTGGCCACCACCGTTATCTTAAGCGGCGTCCTCGTATCACCCAGACCCCGCATGAATGCAGAGAAGCACATCCAGAGAACGATAAACATGCCTCCACGCATCCTGATCTTGAGATAGGCCGAGCCAACGGTCTGGACCGCCTCGTCGGGCCCCATCAGTCTGAAGAAATAGGAACTGTAACTGCTCATCACGAAGAGGAAGATGCCGGAGAATACGGCGAAGTAGACCCCTTGCCATGCCATCGGCCCAATGTTGTGAAAGCGCTTGGCGCCGTAATCCTGCGCGACAAACGGATTGAGACCGTTTACCAGCCCGTTGAAAAACGAATAGAGTCCCCAGACAAGTGTGCCGGCCAGTCCGACCCCGGCAAGCTCGACCGCACCCAGACGTCCGACCATGACAGCGTCGGTGAAACTCATAATGGTCTGGCTTATCATCGTGAGCACCGCCGGGTACGCTATATGCCATACCTGGGCATACCCACCTTTCTGGTGCTCCTCGAATACGCGCTTTTCCATGAAGCTTCGGCCCCTCCCGGGTACGGCCTATTACGGGTTTGCCATTGATCTTAACCCTTAATCTGATGCAAAAGGGGCCTCGTTGTCAACGTCAAGGTTCCTGACGCTATATTGCCAATTCCGATCAAGGGGTGATGGGGTCCTGGCCTGACACGGGGAGTTACTGTCGACTACTCGACTCAGTTTCAACCTTTCCAATCAGATCATTATCGTTATCGATTATAAATCGAAAAACCTCTTCGGCAGCTAGGGCATGCCCTTTCTTGGTCCAATGAGGAGATACTCTGGGAAAATAGAGCACTTCTCCTCTTTGCTCAGCTTCCCTAAAAGAGGGAGCTAGATCCAGGCAGAAGATTCCTTCACTGGAACAGAAATCTCTTAGGACGGTCTGGGGCTGCGACCAATCATAATCTCCATTCTCTATGTCATGAGCATCTATATATACTTCAAGCAAAGACTGTCTCACCTGTATATTTTCAGGGATTATACAAACCGCAAACGAACAGCCGATATCTTTCGCACAGAATTCATTGATGTCTTTCAGCACTTCGAGTACGTGTGAATACTTATCAGCGAAATGTGGATCCCTTCTGTAAATATCGATCTGTGCATTCTGCATAAGCCCTTTTCGTTTAAGGACATTTCTCAATCTCCCTCTCACCAAAAGATATAACTGGGAACGTCTCTTTAGGAATGCTCTCAGGGGATACAAAAATGACCTAAGAGATTTGAAGGAAAACTCTTTCCCAGTTAATAGAAACCCTTCTTTACTGACATTGTACTGCTCATATTTCTGATCATGCCTTATCCAGTCATTAGCATAGAAGAACAACAAAACCAAATCAGGGTTATACTTGCGTCCTTCAAATTGGACGGACCGGTTATAATTATCCACATTGTAACCGGGAATCCCCTGATTTATCGTCTCTACCTCAATCCCCGACTGACCTCTACCACCGAAAGACTCCTCCAACCGAACAAGCACATTCTCACTGTTGTTGATTCCATACCCGAACAGGAAAGAATCACCCAAACCCAGAATTCGAAAACGATTTTCGGGGTTCTCATATGTATGAGATACGTCCCGGTAGCCTTTATCATTCGTAGTAACTTCCATTGTGAAATCCACGCTGCTATATGACTTGCGAAAGTCTGGTTTAAGCTTCCAGCCCAGTAATCCATCGGAGGCATAACAATCAAGCGGGGTCACAACAGGCTGCGGCCGAAATATGCGTAGTCCCCCTTCCATAAGTAATAAACAGATAGAGAGAGACACTGATAAAAGGGCCACGCCCCGCAGAGCTTCCAGTAACGATCTTCTCATGCTACACCACTCTTGTGATTGAGATGGAACAATATCCCTCTTTCCTTTTCGGGAGGCTTCACTGAGATTTGTCCTTTCTATCCATAACGGCGCCATGTATCACGATGGCAGGGAAGAAGAGCGGCGCCCCCACAAAGGACAGCACCCCGATGACGCCATTGCTCCAGCCGGTTCGCAGTTTGAACTCTTCGAGGGCGGTGTACAGCACCGGCACAACAAAGAGCGTGACGATCTCGAGCATCATGCCGCCAAAGGAAGGGATCGCCATCGCCACCATCACATCGGAGCCGCGGCCGGTTGAGGTCAGCACCGGGATGAGTGCAAGCACGGTAGTCGCTGTGGTCATCAGGCATGGACGCACGCGGCGGAGCCCTGCCCCAATAGCTGCCCTGCGGATTTCCGCGATCGTCTTCGGAGTCTGCCGCTTGAAACTCTGATCGAGATAGGTGGCCATGATCACACCGTCGTCGGAGGCAATGCCGAAGAGTGCCAGGAAGCCGACCCAGACCGCAACGCTCATGTTGAGGGCATGGACCTGAAACAGCTCGCGCATGTCCGTTCCGAACAAAGAGAAGTCCACGAACCAGTCCTGACCGTAAAGCCAGATCATCAGGAACCCCCCGGCCCAGGCGACTGTTATGCCTGAGAACACAAGCCAGGCGTGTGCCGCCGACCTGAACTTCAGGTAGAGAATGACGAAGATGATAAACAGTGCCAGCGGCAGCACCCAGCTCAGTGTGCGCTGCGCACGCTGCTGATTTTCATAATTCCCGGCGAATACATAGCTGACGCCGGCAGGGATCTCCAAATCACCGGTTTCGATCTTGTACTTGAGGTACCGGTCTGCCTGTTCAACCACATCGACCTCGGCATTTCCGGGTTTCATATCGAACAGCACATACCCTACAAGGAAAGTGTCTTCACTCTTGATAACCTGGGGGCCGCGCGTGTACTCGATATCCGCCAACTGCTCCAGCGGTATCTGCGTGCCATCCGGCGCCGGCACAAGAATCCTTCCCAGGGACTCTATCTGGTCCCGTAGTTCCCGCTTGTAGCGGACACGCACGGGATAGCGTTCACGGCCCTCCACCGTGGTGGTTACCCGCTTACCCCCGACCGCCACCTCGATCACATCCTGGACCTTCTTCAGATGGATGCCGTAGCGGGCAATCGCAAGCCGGTCGATATTGATCTCGAGATATGGTTTACCCACGATCCGGTCGGCAATGACCATCGACGGTTCTACCGAGGGCACCTCCTTCAAGATTCTCTCTATCTGGAGTCCGACATCTTCGATGGTGGCCAGGTCCGGTCCTTTGATCTTAACACCCATCGGCGCACGCATGCCGCTTTGAAGCATGACGATGCGAGCGGCTATGGGTTGCAGCCTCGGTGCGGAAGTGGTACCAGGGATCCGAGCGGCATCGAGGATCACTTTCCAGATATCGTCCGGCTCCTGGATTCCCCGCCAGGCCTTCCTGCCGGGATTAAGATCGGGATCCAGGGGCGGACGCCACATGCGGAAGGGCTTACCTCCGGTATCTGGAATCAACTTTCCGTGTGCATCCCGTTCAAACTGACCCTTGACGGTATACGGCTCTCCATCAGGGGCAAGCACCGGGTTGGCGAACTCATCCCTGAAGAGATCATCATGATCGGTGTCAAAGCGGAAAGTCATACGATGGCCTTCTTCATCGACCATGTATTCCGGATGGTAATTGATGACCGTCTCAATCATTGAGACGGGGGCCGGATCGAGCGGTGTTTCTGCCCGGCCAAGCTTGCCCACCACGGATTCCACCTCCGGAATCTGCCCCATTGCCATGTCCTGCTTCCTGAGTACATCCATGGCCTCGCCGATTGAAGCATGCGGCATCGTTGTAGGCATAAAGAGGTAAGAGCCTTCATCCAGCGGTGGCATGAACTCCTTGCCGAGTCCAGGGAAAGCGTGCGCGACCTTGTACGTCGGCCACGACGTTCTCATACCCTGCGGAAGCCAGCCAAAGAAGGTGTCGAAGCCCAGCCAGACCATGGCTCCCAGAAAAGTCAAGACCAGTGGAATGAGGAGGAAAGCTACCTTGTACTCGAGGCACCACTTAAGGATATGCTCATAGAAACGCTGAAAGAGCAGTATCAAAGAGAGCAGACCCCCGATGATCAGGACTACGAAAACGGAATTGAGGAAGAGTCCTTTCTCCGGGCCAAGAGGAAGCCAGTGCCTGGCCAGGATGATGGCCACGATGATGGCCGCAAGAGCGATTGCGGCCTTCGGTGCCAGACGCCGTATGCGTTCCGGGATCAACTCTGATGCAAGATGGTACCCGCCGGTTCCGATCAGGATCAGGCCGAGGACCCACCAGGCGAAGCTTGCGGTCGGTCCGTTGGCCGCGAGGTGCCTGACAAGCCAGGTCACGATGATGACGATTCCGGCCAGCGCAACAAGCCCGTAGGTCGCAAACCGGGCTGTCTGGCCCCTTATCCTCTTATTGGTGAAGAGAACATGAGCGAGCGGGGGGATGACTGTGAGGGCCACGATCACGGAGGCGACCAGCGCAAAAGTCTTGGTCCAGGCCAGTGGTTTGAAGAGCTTACCCTCGGCCGCGACCATGGTAAAGACCGGCAGGAAGCTGACCACCGTCGTACTCACGGCGGTGACCACGGCGGAGCCCACCTCCTTCGACGCCCTCAGTACCACCTGCAGCCGATCTTCGTCGGGAGCGGCCTCCTGGAGATGTTTGAGTATGTTTTCGCACACCACGATTCCCATGTCCACCATGGTGCCGATGGCGATCGCGATGCCCGAAAGCGCCACGATGTTGGCATCGATTCCGAACACCTTCATGGCGGCGAAACACATGAGCACCGCCAGCGGCAGCAGCCCGGAGATCAACATGGAACTGCGCAGGTGCATCACCATCAGGAGCACCACAATGATCGTGACTAGGATTTCCTCGGTGAGTGCCGATTTCAAGGTGCCCAGAGTCTCATGGATGAGTGCGGTGCGATCATAAAACGGTACAATCTTGACCTGACTGATTGTCCCGTCTTCAAGGATCTTCTTCGGTAACCCCGGTGAGATCTCTTCAATCTTCTTCTTTACGTTCTTGATTGCAGCCAGGGGGTTTTCCCCGTAGCGGACCACCACAACGCCACCGACCGCTTCCGCACCCTCGTTGTCCAGTGCGCCACGCCTCAGGGCGGGACCAAGCGAAACGGTCGCCACGTTCCTTACATATATGGGGACATTGTCCTTCACCTTTATGACAGCATTTTCAATATCACGCAGGCTCTTAAGAAAACCGATTCCTCTGATTACATATTCAACCCTGTTGACCTCAATTGTCCGTGCGCCGACATCCACATTGGCCATCTTGATGGCCATAAAGACTTCTTCCAGCTTTATCTTGTAAGCACGCATTGCATCCGGATCGACGTCGATCTGGTACTCACGCACAAACCCACCGACAGAAGCAACCTCGCTCACCCCGTCGGCCGAAAGCAATGCATACCGGATGATCCAGTCCTGGATACTGCGAAGCTCATCCAGGTCCCATCCACCGGTCGGGTTGCCCTTCTCGTCATGGCCCTCAAGCGTGTACCAGAAGATCTGACCCAGGGCCGTGGCATCGGGGCCGAGCATGGGCTGGACCCCACCTGGGAGCGTACCGGGAGGTAGACTGTTCAGCTTCTCGAGCACACGCGAACGCGACCAGTAGAATTCTACCTCGTCTTTGAAGATGACGTATATTGTGGAGAACCCCAGCATCGAGTAGCTACGGATGGTCTTCACACCAGGGACGCCGAGGAGTGCCACGGTAAGCGGATATGTGATCTGGTCCTCGACATCCTGCGGCGAACGCCCCATCCATCCGGTGAAGACAATCTGCTGATTCTCCCCGATGTCGGGAATGGCATCCACGGGAACCGGTCTGCGGGGTAATCGCTTGATATCCCAGTCGAACGGGGCGGCACTGATGCCCCAGGCAATCGCACCCACCACCGCCAGGACCACGATCACCTTGTTTCTCAAGCAGAACTCAATGAGCCACCCGATCAGGGAGAAAGAGGCACCGGGCTTGTTGCCATTGGCTTCAGTCATGCTCGTGCTCTCCCTTCATCTCCTCCTCGATGCCGGCGACTATCGTCTCTTTCATCTCACCGCACCTGAACATGGCTGCTCCGTAATAGGGGTTTTCAACACCCTTCGTGCTCTGAAGCCAGTAGCCCCCACTTCCATCAAAGGCCATCGAACAGAAGAAACGATGCACGGGTTGCTTCCCGCTTGTTCCAAACTGCTTCGCTATTGTATACATGGATTCGGAAAAGGGCCTGAAGGCTGTTCTCGCGCGGGCGATATCCCCGGAGGCGCTCAGTGCATCCGCGCCCTTGCTCAGTATCTGAAGCTCCTTCATCCAGGCACTGTGGGCGGGTTCCTTGAGGAGTCTCATATCCACGTCGTCAAGAGCGGTCTTAAAGTTCCCGGCGGCGCTCTGCGCGTTCTCCAGCACATCGCGGCTGAGAGCATGGTGGATGCTGAGGTAGGCTGCAAGAACCCCATCGATCTGAGTCTTGAACTTAGCCGGAACGCTGAACGCTTTTCCAGATGCGGCCGCGCCGGCTGCAGGTTCGCCATGCTGATGTCCGGGTGCCGGGCCGCCCCCCTCGGGATTCATCATGCTGGGCTTGGCGAGGATCTGAATGGCACTGTCGATCTTGAAATTGCCCCTTGTCACCACTCGCTCGCCCTCATCGAGACCTTCCACGACCACGTAGTAGTCACC
>JALGZP010000073.1 GCA_025774845.1 bacterium | reverse complement strand
AGGGACCTCTACCAGGCACTGGATTCCTGGCCGCTGGCACTTGCCGGCTATAATTCAGGGCAGAGGAATGTCGAACGTGCGATACGACGGGCGCACTCAAGAGACTACTGGAGACTCAGGTTGCCCCGGGAAACGCGCGACTTCGTTCCCAAGTTCATGGCTGCGTGTCTTATCATGGAAAACCCCCACAAGTATGGATTCGTTTCGGATGTTGACGACCCTGTCTCGTATGATGAGATCGAAGTCGGAGCCAAGACCGATCTTAAGGTGATAGCGAAGGCGTGCCAGGTATCCAGTTCGGTTATAACCGACCTGAATCCCCATCTGATAAGGGGTTGTGCACCGGACGGGAAATCGTCGTATGCGGTGAGAATCCCCGGGGGCAAACTCGAGTTGTGCCGGAGCGAACTTGCCCGTATCCCGAAGGACAAACTTATCGCCCAGGTTTATGCCTCTCCAGAGATCAGGCACACCGTAAGACGTGGCGAGACACTGTCCCGGATAGCCAAGAAATACGGTACGACGATTTCTGCGATAGGCAAAGTCAACCGGCTCAAGAGCTACCACAGGATCAGTGTTGGGCAGGTACTCAAAGTTCCGGGCGACGGTTACGTGAGCTACCCCGACAATCCCGGTGTGCATTCCGTACGACGCGGTGAGACGCTCAGCACCATTGCAGGCAGGTACAGGGTCAGCGTACGCGATCTTATGGAATGGAACAACCTGCCGTCGGCCCACCTGATTTACAGCGGCCAGCGACTTGTTGTCTCGCTTGACAAACTTCCCGAGAGCAGGCAGGTGGTCCATCGGGTTAAGAAAGGTGAGACCATATCGACTATAGCGAGACGGTACCGGGCATCCACAAGGGCCGTGCTGCTCGCGAACAAGCTCGGTTCCCGTGACAGGATCTATCCCGGTCAGGACATAAAGGTCCCGGTCACCGACGGCTGGATGTCCGAGGGTCAGCACGTGGAACATGTCGTGAGAAGAGGGGAGACCGTCACAAGCATAGCAAAGCATTACGGGGTTTCGATCGAGCACGTCCTGAGTGCGAACGGGTTACGCTCGCGTGACAAGATCTATCCGGGACAGGCGATTAAGATCGGCGGCTACGATGCTCCCCAGGCTAAACCAATTGTGCACAGTGTTGCCCGGGGCGAGACCGTATCCGGTATCGCAAAGAGGTACGGTGTTTCCACCAAGGACATTCTGGCTGCGAACGGACTCCGGTCCCGCGACAGGATCTACCCCGGTCAGAAGATAAAGGTGCACCGCTCCAACGGTGGGGTATCCCAGGACCAGGTGGAAGTTCACACCGTCTGCAGAGGTGAAACGGTAACATCGATCGCTAAGCGCTACGGCACGTCTGTCAAGGAGATCCTGAAGGCGAACGGCCTCGGATCCCGTGACAAGATCTACCCAGGACAGAGTCTGGTGATTTTCGAGGGCAAGGTGCCTCGGGACGTCACGGTGTATCACGAGGTGACCCGCGGCGAGACGATATCGAGCATCGCGGGCAAGTACGGCGCGACAGTCAGGAAGGTCCTCGAGGCAAACGAGATGAGGTCCCGCGACAGGATCTATCCCGGCCAGAAGATAAAGGTGCCTGTCAGGCGCTGACAGGTTCGGCGACGGTCGTGCCGCTTACAATCTTCAGCGGCCCACCGTCTTCCGTTGTGCGAACAAGGCAGTTTCTCCCGATTGTGGAGTCCGGCGGAATGTAGCTGCCCTTTCCTATCAGTGTGATTCCCTTGTCAAGGATGTCGGGGTGGTCTTTGTTCGGGGTGAAATCGATTCCGCTGCCGATCTTGACATTCCGGCCGACCAGTGTGTCCCTGTCGATTATCGAGAGGTTGAGTTTGGACCCGGATGAGATCGTGCAACCGGGCAGAACAATCGAGTTCCGGACCACCGCATCCTCCTCAACGATCACACCCGGCGAGACTATCGAGCTCTCAACCGTGCCCGCGATCGTGCAGCCGTCACATATCATCGAACCGCTCACAACACTGGGCTTCAGAATCCTGGCCGGTGGCAGGTCTTCGAACTTCGTGAGGACCGGCCAGCCGGGATCCGACAGAACGATTGGCGGGTCGGGCTGAAGCAGTGCCATATTGGACTCGAAGTATGTCCCGACCGTCCCTACATCCTGCCAGTACCCACCGAACTCGTAGCCATACACCCTTCTCCGCCTGATCAGATCGGGTACGATGTCGTGCCCGAAGTCGTGCGGTGACTCGCTGCCGCTCGAATCAGGGAGCAGGCAGTCAAGGAGAGTCTTCCGGCTGAAGACATATATGCCCATGGAAGCCAAAGCGCTCTTTGGGTTTTTCGATTTCTCCTCGAAGTGAACAACCCGCTTGTCATCTCCGAGCATGCATGTCCCGAATTGATCGGTGTCCTCCGGTCTAACCTGCTTGACGGCGACGGTGAGATCGGCATTGTGTTCCTTGTGAAAATCGAGCAGGGGTCTGTAGTCCATTTTGTATACGTGATCACCGGCGAGGACCAGAACGGCCTCCGGTGATTTCTCTTCGATAAGATGAAGATTCTGGCGTACCGCATCCGCATTGCCCTGGTACCAGCTGGATCCGACGCTGCCGACAAAAGGCTGGCGCATCACCATCCCGCCGTCGAGCCTGTTGAGATGCCAGGGATTTCCGAAGTCGAGATGCTTCATGAGTGACCACGGTCTGTATTGGGTCAGCACGAGAATCTGGTAGAGACCTGAGTTCACACAGTTGGAGAGGGCGAAGTCCACTATTCTGTAAATACCGCCGAACGGGACGGCGGGTTTGGCCCTGTGTTCCGACAGAAGGAGCAGTCTACTGCCGGCTCCTCCGGCAAGTATTATTACGAGGTCTTTTGCCACGTCACATCACTCGATAGGGTCTCGCCGCAGACTATGTCCCTTGAGGGTATGATCTCCGGCGACAGATCACTCCCGACCAGGCAGTTACGGCCCACCCTGATCCCGTCCGGGATCCGGGTTTGAGCCCCGACAACCGATATACCTGAACTGACCACCTCAGGGTGACGTGCGTTAGGACAGGTGGGATTACCATAGCCCAGCATGGCGTCACGCCCGACGGTCACCCGCTTATCTATCACGCAGGACTTCACAGTAGATCCTCTTTCGATCACCGTATCGGAAAACACTATGGAGTCCTCGATCCTGGCGCCCTGCCCGACTCTGACACCGGGAAACAGGATTGACCCGCGCACCTCGCCCTCGATATAACATCCGTTGGCAATCAGGGATGACTCCACCTGAGATCCTGTTCTTATAAGCGACGGTGATCTCGTCTCCGGCTTCGAAAAGACCGGCCAATCGGGATCGTTGAGTGCGATCGGCGGTTCTCTTCTTAGAAGCACCATCGATGACTCGTAGTACTGCTGGAGCCATCCGACATCCGCCCAGTAGTCATGGAATACATATGCACTGACCTTTGACCGTTCGATCATCGGCATCAGGACATCGAACACAATGTCATAGTGGCCTTCTCCCACGGCCGAGAGTTGATCCAGCAGGCTCTCCTTCTCGAAAACGTAGATCCCGAGTGAGAAAAACCTCATCGTCTGATCTTCAGGTTTCTCCACAAAAGTTCTGACAACATTGTCCTCATCGACCTCAAGACCGCCGAAGCTCCTGGTCGTACACTCGCAGCTGGGTTTGGCCGCTATGGTAGCGGTCGACGATGTGTTCCTGTGGAAGTCGATCAGCGCACCGTAATCCATCTTATAGACCTGATCGGCCGACAACACGAGGACGTTCCGGCACGGGTGATCCCTGATCATCTCAATATGCTGCGAGAGAGCGTCGGCCGTTCCCCTGAACCAGTTTGACTCAGTCCTGGCAGCAAACGGCTGGAGGATGGCGAGCTCACCGCGGCGGCTGTTCAAATCCCAGGGCTTCCCATTGCCTATGTGGGCTATAAGCGAAGCCGGGTTGTACTGGGCGAGAATACCCACGTTGTAGATGCCGGAATTGGTGCAGTTGGAAAGACAGAAATCGATAACACGAAATCTGCCACCATAGGGGAGAGCTGCCTTTGATCTGTGAGCGGTCAGGACCGGAAGCTCGCCACTTGCTCCGCCGGCCAGGACCACAGCCAGTGTATTATTCATACCCCTCTCTGGCCGTTCTCAGGTTTTCCTCTGCCATCTCGTTGTCGGGGTCGAGGACGAGGGCTCTTTGCCACATCTCAATAGCCCTGTCGAGGCTGTCCATCTCGGCATATACCGTCCCGATATTCAGCACGATATCGGAATTGCCGGGATCGTACTTGTTGAGCTCTTTGAAATGCTTCAAAGCATCATCCATGCCACCTGCACGATAGTAGCAATTCGCCAGTTTGAATCGCAAGGGCATATTTCCCGGATCAACACCCAGTACTCGCGAGAGAACATCACATGCCTTGTAGTGCTGGTCGAGCCCCGTATAGGAGTCTGCAAGCTGCATGGCAACTGTTGTGTTATAAGGATTGAGTCCGAGGGCCAGCTCCAGATACCCGGCCGCCTCAGCGTAATCGCCGAGCTCGAGATTTGCTCTGCCAAGAGCCGAGTAGGTGATGAACCCGCCGCCGACATAACCGATCTCGTTCTTAAGCTCACCGATGGCACCCTCGATGTCTCCCCGGGCAAGCAGACCCAGTCCCTTGAGCTGGTGAAGCCGCGGCTCGTAGGGATGAGAGTTCTCGAGTCCTTCGAGCTCGCTCAGGGCCTCATCGGGTTTGGCGGCCATCGTGAGCAACGAAGCCCTCTCGATACGCAGCCTGGGGTCATCCAGCCCGCCGCTGATCGCGGCCGTAAGTATCTCTATTCCCTGCTCGGCGCGCCCCGAGTTGCCATAGAGTGCGGCGAGCGAGACGTGTGCCTGGGTCATCTCAGGTGCCAACCTGATGGCTTCATTATAGGATTCCTCGGCCTTCTCGAAGATCGCCTCTGCGCCGTAGACATCACCAAGAATCACCAGCTGGCGTGCCTCGTCCATGTCATGCCGGGGAAGCTGGTAAAGCAGCAGTCCAGCGATGACAACAACGATCACATAGGCGGTGGCCTTGACGATCCTGGATTTCTTAAGCCCTGTTACAACCGTACCGATAAGACCCCCTGCCAGGATCGAGAGCAGTGGGGTTACCATCACTTTCTCGGAATCGGTAACCAGACAACCGGCAACCACGACCGCACATAGTGGGATCGCGACCGCTGCGAACAAGGACTGCCTGCGTGCGCAGACGGCAAGACCTATAAGCCCCAAAGGTGCTATCACGGCAAATGAGAATATGTGTGTTCGTAGCAGAGCCGAGTAACGCGACACGAAACGCAGGTCCATGTTCGCCGGAGGTTCCGAAGGCCCGAAGAAGATACCCAGCTTTCGCAGGTACGTCGTAAGATAACGGCCCGGATCAGAAAGAAAGTCCTCGGTTGCCCTCTGGTGCCAGTGTCTGTGGGCCTCCACATGCGTCACGTCGATTCCGGTTTCAATCCTCGCGAACCGTTGCGCATCACGTTGTCCGTCTATCCGGTCGCTGGCGACAAAAGCGTTGAAGGCGCCCTGTGCTCCTCCAAGGGTGATCTCATACTCAGGCGCTTTCGTGGTGCCACCCGTGACACCCGACCCAAGGAATGCCTGCCAGCCGATCCTCGTCGGGAGAAGCGTTCGCTCGGCCCCTCTTACGAGGAATGCCTGGTAACAGACCAGCGGCAACGCGATGCCTATTATGAGACCCAGCGTCGCCCGCTTGAGCTTCCTGTCTTTTGAAAGAAGCAGGTGGAGCACCCAGGCTGCGATCGCTCCGATTGCGGAGAACCTCGTAAGGAATGCCATTCCGAGGAAAAGACCGGAGAAACCGGCATTGAGATACGGCCTGTCGCTTGCGGCCCTTACGAGCAGGTAGGCACTGACCGCAAGCAGGAACAGGGCAAGGGTTGTCTCGTTGATTTCAGATGAGAAGAAGACAGCCGGTCCATACAGCGCGAATATCACTCCCGCCGATACACCGGCAAGAAGACCATAGATTCTCCGGGCGGTCGCATAGATCAGGAGTGCCGTAAACGCTCCCATCAGACACTGGGCGACCCGCGCGATTGTCTGACTTTCCCGGAACACCGAATAAACGAACCCGAGCACATAAGTATAGAATGGTTCCGTGAACGGGGCTGACGCATCCAGCCAGCCGGTTTGCTGCTTGAAGCTGGCCCATCCATGAAAGAACTCTGAGTCCAGCACCGGATGATAGTAGAAGGGCAGATTCCTGATCTGCAGCAGGAAGATCAGCCTGACGACAAATGCACCGGCCAGAATACCGATGGGTATCAGCTTACTCGTTCGAGAACTCATTACTTTCTCCTCAGCAGTCCGTGGTAAACCTCGTAGCTGGCGCTCTTACCACTGAACCACACGGCATGCAGCCGGTCGTCATGCTTCGCCATCGAAGGGTACCTGCCGGCGACCTTTTCCCTGTAAATCTCTATGGGGGTGCTCCATTCGGTGCCATTGTGGCATCTGAGCTCTATCGTGTATTGTTTGCCCCCTCCGAGGTTGTTCTCCCAGGCGACGGCGACCTCGTCCCCGCCGAGCGCGACCAGGCTGGGATAATAAGCTGTACTGGCCGTGTTGACAACGGTCTGGTCGTACCAGTCCTCTCCGTCGAAGAACTTTACCATTACATCGGAACCGGCCTGTGTCTTGTCAAACCATGAAACTGCCCACTTCCCATCCGAAAGGTTCACGACCGACAGCCTCCAGGCCCTGCTTGTACCCGCACTGACAAGTTTCTCTTCCTCCCACTCCGTGCCATTCCACAGCCTCGACTTAACCTGAAATCCCTCGAACCATGCAAGCAGGATGTTGCCCTTGGAGTCACGGGCGATATCAGGTCGAAAGGCCTCCGGATGCTCGGTGCCCACAGGTTGCTTTACCACCAGACTGTCGTCGACTATCTTCCCGTAGTAGACTGCGGTCTGTTTGAAGGGGCCTTCATGCCATGCGATGTGGAGAACGCCGTCCGGACCAACTATGGATACCGGGCATGTTGAATCAATGAAGCTCCGGGTGATCTGCTTTCGGGCAACCACGGCGCCCCCGGTGAGCCGCACATAGTGAATATCGACAACCGTCTCCGAAGTCTCATGCCAGAGTATGTATACGTTCTGGGAATCACATGCTATACAGGGGTGTGTCGATGCTCCCCGATTCTGCGTAATCCTGACTGCCGGTAACACGCTGTCCCCGACCATTGAGGTGTAGTAGATCTCGAAGTTCCCGGATCGCTCATCCTCCCAGACCATGTGAGCTGTTCCCTCTGGATCGATGCATATGCAACGTGCGTTGTCTCTCCCGGTCTGAGACTTTCTCGGAGCAGAGGTCACCCTCGTGGTCACATCAAGTGTATACGGGCAATCATATGAAAAGGCCCCATGGGTCGGCACGAGCAGCAGGGCCAGGGCGAGTAGGGCAACCAGACATAATGATCGCATGGAACTTCCTTTCTTTCGGGCGCCATTATATATTAAGCCCTTTCCCGAGGGCAAGCAACTTGTGTTATTACTGAGGCTTATATGATTCTGCCGGTGGTAGTCCTGCAGACGGAGCGGCCCTGCCGGCAGTGACATCCACAGGGAACCACATCTTCCCTTCCGGCATCCTATCTAGTAGAAGTAACCATTCAAAGGGGCCGGCCGTTCCCGGCTCGACCGGGGCGGGGCGGGCCCGTTTGGGTTGCTATGGGTACGGGTGTCTGTTATAATTGACTGAGAAAAGCATAAGGGAGGAGTCTATCCATGTGGCGAAGGATGATACTGTTTACCTTCGTTGCGGTCGGGTGCGTGTGGTTCGGCTGCAGTAGCGAGAAACAGATTGTGAGGTCTTTTGAAGCAAGGGATCCCGCCGGCAGGGTGATTGTGCTCGGTTTCGATGGTCTTGAACCGACCCTGGTTCGCAAATGGGTGAGTCAGGGCAAGTTACCCACGTTTGCGCGTTTGATGAATGAAGGTAGTTTCGGTGATCTCGTCACGGTGTTGCCGCCGTCTTCGGCATCAGCGTGGACGTCTGCGATGACGGGTGTCAACCCCGGTAAACACGGGATCTATGGTTTCTTAAAGACTACCGAGTCCGACGCATCGGCCTCACCCGCTTTTAACACCTCACTGGACCGTGGCTTTCTTCCGGTATGGGCTGTGCTGGGGGAGTATGGCAGAAAGTCGTGTATCATCAATATCCCGTTGTCGTCGCCCGCAGACAGTCTGAACGGAATCATGATCGCGGGCTTCCCGCATGCCTCGGAGGATACCCGGTCCCACTACTGGCCTGACTCTCTTGAGAAGGTGCTCGGCGACTACGCTTTCGATGCCTTCAGGGTCACGTGTGCCAAGAACAGGGAGGACCGGTTCCTCGAGAAGATGCAGGGTATCGCTTCGAAGAGACTCGACCTTGGGCTTGAATTCTTCGAAGCCGGGGGCTGGGATCTCTTCTGGCTGGTCTTCACCTTCCCCGACAGGTACCAGCACTACCTTTGGAAGTACATGGATGAGAACCATCCGATGTACGATCCGATAAATGGTCCGCTATACGGCGATAGAATCGAAGCGGCATACGTGATGGCGGACAATTATGTAGCTGAGTTCATGAACAGGATGGAGGAGGGTGACCTGCTGGTCCTGATGTCGGATCACGGCTTCGGACACCTGTACTACACGATCAACTCGCGCAACTTCCTTCAACGCGCGCTGGGCAGCACAGAAAACGTGGAGCCTACCGATTTCTTCGGGGCGAAGTTCAAGATCAGCGTGTCCGGTCCCAATGCAGAGGAGAGGTATCTCAGCATAAAGAACCGTCTGATTGAGGGGCTTCGGACACTTGAGGATCCGGTAAACGGCGGGGCAATAATAGACTCGATCTATACCAAAGAAGATATCTACACCGGTCCGTATGTCGGCAGTGCTCCGGATATTCTCTGTCTTGAGAAGCCGGGATATCTCTTCTTTTCACTTCAGAAGACACCGGACCTCCGGTTGTTGGATAGTGGGCCGGCCCCCGACAAAGCCTTCTCGGGATTCCACAGAAGGAGGGGTTCGCTCGGGCTCTACGGTGATCGCGTAAAAGCCGGCCAGGTCACCGAGGCGAGAATAACCGACATCGCTGCCATCATAATGAGTTACCTTGGCGTCCCCGCTCCACGTGATATAGACGGAAAAGTACCAGCCGGCGTTTTCACGGATGATGCGACGGGACCGATTCGTCTCGTCACATCGGACGTTCCAGGCTACAGAAGGCCGACCGGGCTGACAGGCCAGGACTCGGAGAAGATGGAAAAGCAGCTTCGTGCTGTGGGCTATATCCAGTGAGGCCATGAGAACAGAGAGAATAGGGCTGCGCAAGCTCCTCAAGCAGATTGCCGGACGTGACGGCATCGGGATAGAACTGAGGCGTGATATTGCCGATGCGATCTCGGAAGGGGATCCCCTTGTCGCCTGGGAGAAAACCCTGGAGATTATGCAGGGTCTCAATCGTTCGGGGGAACTGGTGTGGTTGGGAATATCCGAGCGTGATGGCGAAAAACATATCAAATTCAGGGATCCCATTTCTAGCAATGTCTATTCCCTGAAGGAGCCTCCAACGCTTAAGGCGGAGGTGTTACCCAGTCTGCCACGCGGTTTTGTCCGCAAACGTGATGCCGCCAAGATCGAATCGATGTTCACATCGATCGCCACATGCAGGTCGGAAGATGAACTGGGCGGGGTTCTCACAAGGATGCTTGCCACCATCAGGGATATGGTCTCGGCGGATTACAGCGTGGTGTACTTCACCGATGAATCGTTGAAGAATGTCCTGGAAAAGATCGGTGACGGGGAACCGCAGGCGGCCTCGAGATTCGCGCCCTCACTCACCGACCGGTGGGTTGCAGATGAGGGTTTCTGTGTGCACGTTCCGGACCTGAAGCGGGCGCCGGAGCTCGATCATTTCTCAAGTGACGGGCTGTTCTCGTCGGTCGTGGTCGTACCGCTTAAATCGAGGGGCAAGACTTACGGCCTGCTCGAAGTGTGGAGCAGAATGGAGTCACACTTTACATCCGATGATCTTGGTTTTCTCTCGCTTCTCGCCATGCTTGCCGCAGGGATGATACGGAACGCCGAACACCTGGAGACGCTGATCTTCAGGGACCCTCTTACACATGTCTACAACCGCGGCTTTCTCGAAGACCAGCTCGAGCGGGAAATAGAACGTTACAAGAGGACCAACGAGCCGGTCGGTTTTCTGATGGTGGATGTCGACAATTTCAAGAAGGTCAACACCGACTTCGGTCACCCTGTCGGCGATCTGGTGCTTTCGGCGATCGGGCACGTGCTGGAGGACAAGGTCCGGCAGATAGATGTTGTGTCCCGTTACGGCGGGGATGAATTCGGCATAATACTGCCGGATACCATCGGTGAGCATGCCTACCTGACTGCCGAGCGACTCAGATCGGTTATCGAAGCCCATGATTTCACCGCGGATTGCCCCGCGTTGGGAGACAGGAATATCACGATCAGCATCGGGGGTGCGATCTGCCCGGATGATGCTGTGACAAGAGAGGGTCTGATCGAGAAGGCCGACCGGGCGCTTGCGGAAGCGGAGAGAACCGGTAAGAACCGCGCTGTTTTCCACGGATTAGCCCCGGAAGAGGGGAGCCCATAGCAGCATGCCCTATGAGATCTCGACCGAAGTGGGTTTCTCAGGAGCTCATTTCATTGCCGGCTATCCGGGTGACTGTGCAAACATGCACGGACACAACTGGACGGTGAGAGCCACGATCCGCGCCGGGAAAAACAAACCCATGGGGCTGACCTTCGATTTCAGGAAACTCAAAGTTCTTATGGCCGAGGTCATCCGGCCGCTTGATCATACTGTCTTGAACGAACTTCCCTTCTTTAAGGACAAGAACCCTACCGCCGAGACTATCGCCGAATGGATCTATCACGAGATCCGCGGGCGTATCGATGACAGTGCCGTAAGCCTCGCAAGGGTGGAGGTGTGGGAGTCCACGATCAACTGCGCTACCTATTCTGAGGATTAGACGTTGAAAAGCGTCGTACTGCTGTCAGGTGGACTTGACTCGGTAGTCAACTTCAAGTGTGCGATCGATGAGGGTGAGGTCGTCCTTGCTCTCACGTTTGACTACGGTCAGGCCGCGTTTGAAAACGAGAAACATGCGGCGGCCAGCTGCGCAGAGCGCTACGGTATACCCCATCGCGTCGTCGATCTCAAGTGGTATGAGCATCTCTTGCCGGACGCGATCTCCGGTGGGGGTGACCCACTGTCCTTTATCGGACAGCTGCCGGAGGACGGTGAGGGTCTTGTCAAAGAGACATGGGTACCCAACCGGAACTGCGTCTTCCTGAGTATCGGCGGAGCTTTCGCAGAGGCCTCGGGTGCGGGTGGCGTTGTGATCGGCATCAACAGGGAAGAGGCCGAGGTCTTTCCGGATAATACCGAGGAATTCAGAGATGCGATGAACACCGTGCTGGATATCTCCACGCTTTCCGGTGTGCGCGTGATCACCTACACTTCCGAGATGTCGAAGAAGGAGATAGTCGAACTCGGAAGAAAGATCAGTGCGCCCCTCGATCTTATATACTCGTGCTATAGGAAATCTGAGGATGAGCGGATGTGCGGTTCCTGCCAGTCGTGTGTGAGGCTCAAGACCGCCTTGCGTGAGAACGGGATCCTCGATGAGTTTAAACAGAGGTTTGCCTCATGAACGCGAAGTTCATCAAGGAGAGAGTGGACTATTCCGGCAGGGAACTGCGGTCGAACTGGCTTAAGGAACGGTTCGGTATTGAAGGCGATGCGGTGGCTGCGTTTGCAGGCTCGTGCAGGGTTATCGGTGAGGATCTGGTTGACCTGGAAGACTTCGAGCTCGGACTCACGGTAGAAGGTGATCGGATGCTTCACTTCATTGTGGAGATCTTCGGTACCAGCCTGCCGGGAATCGTATTCGCCCAGCGGCTCCTCTGCTCAATCGCCCGGGAAGAGATCAACTCCGGCTGTGGAAAAGCGCTTGTGGAGCGAAGGGGTGACGATCTCTTCGTGGGGGAGGGCAAACTCTCGGTTTCGGTTGCTACCGTATCGACCATCTCGGGCCTCATACATCTGGGGCTTAACATCACGTGCGAAGGTGTCCCTGTAAAGGCGGCAAGCCTAGATGACATCGGTGTCGACTACGCCGCACTCGCGCGGAAGATCCTCACGATGTTCGCAGAAGAGATCGACTCGTGCCGCGACGCCTCAAAGAAGGTCAGGCCGGTAAGTTGAACACTCAGACCATGAATCTCAGCGAGATCTTTGCCTCAGTCGAGGGTGAAGGGGTCAACCTGGGTAGACCGGCTGTCTTTGTTCGGTTTGCCGGTTGCAATCTGTCATGCTCCTTCTGTGATACGGGGTATGCGAGGGAGGAATGCGAGACCGCATCGATTTACGCGCCCGGTGATACGTCCCGCATGCCGAACCCCATCGACTGTGAAGCCGTCCTGTCAATCCTCAAAACAGATTTTCCCGGTTCACGGACTGTCGTACTCACCGGCGGGGAGCCCCTTGTCCAGGTGGATGCTGTCTCTTGCCTTGCGCAAAGATTGCGGCTCAGGGGCTATGCCGTGCATCTTGAAACCAACGGTACGCTCAGCGGCGCGTTCGCAGGCATCAAAGACCTGGTCGATTTTGTATGTATGGACATTAAACTCCCATCCACGCAGCAGGGAGTGAATCTCAAACGGGAGCACCGCAGTTTTCTTGAGATGCTGGGACACGTGGATTCCGCGGTCAAGATCGTCGTCACCCCCGAAGCGACCGGTAGCGAGTTTGAGAATGCCGTCAGTCTGGTCGCGGAAGTCAACCAGCATCTGCCCTTTCTTATCCAGCCCGCGTTCACAGATTCGCGGCCCGCTGTTGATGCACGGACTCTGCTCGATTTCCATGCGGCTGCGGCCTCGAGACTGAACGACGTCAGGATCTCGATTCAACTGCATAAGATGCTTGGTGTACGATGATGGCCGGGCAGAGCGTAGGCATCACGTCGACAATACCCATCGAGGTACTCTATGGTTCGGGGTGTTCGGTCATAGATCTCAACAATGTTTTCATCGCGAACCGCTCCAACCTCTCTCTGGTCGAACGCGCGGAGCGCAAGGGGTTTCCCGAAGCGAGTTGCGCCTGGATCAAGGGCATCTATTCCGCGGTTCATGACAGTGGCGTAGACAGTGTGATAGCCGTCACACAGGGTGACTGCAGCAATACGCACGCGCTGATGGAGACGCTTGAGTTCGAGGGTATAAGGACTATTCCGTTCATGTATCCCTACGACAGGGACCGGGACTTCCTGGCGCATCAGATCACGAAGCTCTCCCGGGCGCTCGGAGCCGGCGAAGACGATGTCATGGAAACCAAGCGTCGACTTGACTCAATCAGGGAGAGAGTAGGGGAGATCGACAGGCTGACCTGGCAGGA
>JALGZP010000013.1 GCA_025774845.1 bacterium | reverse complement strand
ACCGCTTTCGGCCAGCCTCCCGACGGCCCGTTCATCACCTGAAACGAGATAGCCATCCGGTAGCCGGGAGAGGTAGTGGAGCCCGAGGGAGCCAAGTACCTCCGTGTCAGCCGGATCCTCGACTCTGAGGACGAGCATCTCTTCATCCGCAAAGGTCAATCCGGCCAGCAGAACCACTCCAAGTACATAAAAAAACAACGACTTCAACATACGTGTCTTCTCCTTTTGAAAGCCTCTGAAGGCTCTTGTGTGCGTTCTCTATATACCATGATATCCTAAATAGCGCACTCAGTCAAGACCTCTTCTGCAGCAGGTGAGGCCTGGATGAAATCGGCGGGTGAGATCCGAGGCTACACATCCCTTACGGGGTGTACAATTGTACTGTAAAATGGTATATTACTACTGAACAGGGTAGGGGTCGACGACACTGGCATGCGGGATTTGGAGGTGCGTCATGACCAGGCTACTCAAAGCTGCTGTCTTGCTCGCAATCGTGGTTCTGCTTTCAGGCTGTGGTAGGGATGAGTCATCACCGACGGGCACGGCTCCCCGGAACTTGACGCTCACGGAACAACAACTCGTCAACTCATACAATGCTTTCGGTCTGAAGCTCTTCCAGGAAACAGTCAAGGAAAAGGCCGATGTAAACGTCTTCATCTCTCCGCTAAGCGTATCGATGGCGCTCGGGATGACTCTGAATGGAGCTGCCGGTACAACTGAAGAAGCGATGATATCCACGCTCGAGTTTTCCGATATGACGATGGAGGAGATCAACCAGTGTTACCAGAGCATGATAGATCTGCTCACAGGACTTGATCCCGACGTGGACTTCCGAATCGCGAATTCGATCTGGTACCGGCTCGGATTTCCATTTGAAACCGAGTTCCTTGAGACATGCCTGGAACACTTCGGAGCGGATGTCACCGGACTTGACTTCGCAAGTCCCACGGCGGCACCCACAATCAACGCATGGGTTGCGGATAACACCAATGATAAGATCAAGGAAATAGTCGGTGATCCCATCGATCCGCTCACCGTGATCTTTCTCATCAACGCAATGTACTTCTATGCCAACTGGACGGTTCAGTTCAATCCGGATCTCACTCAGGATGACTGGTTCACACTGCCCGATGGCACCGAGACTCCTTGTAAGTTGATGCTGCAGTACGATCCCGGTGATGCGAGCGTCTTCGGCTATTCCGCGATTGACAGTCTCGAGATCGTTGACCTGCCCTATGGTAACCACCTCTTCAGTATGACCGTTGTGCTTCCGGGGGAAGGGGCCGACATAGACTCGCTTATCGCCGAGTTGGACGCGGAGGCGTGGGATCGGATCATAGACGGGCTCGGATCGCAGTCGGCAAGTCTCTACATGCCGAGGTTTGAGCTGGAGTACGATGCCAAACTGAATGATGTGCTAAAACTCATGGGCATGGAGGTAGCCTTCGGTGGCGGGGCCGACTTCAACAGGATGTGTAGCGACTGTGGCATATTCATCAGCGCGGTCAAGCACAAGACCTATGTCAAGGTGAATGAAGAAGGTACGGAGGCCGCTGCAGTAACCTCCGTGGGCGGTACAACAAGCGTTTCGGAGGACATCATCATACGGGTCGACCGGCCGTTCATATTCGCCATCCGGGAGAGTCACTCGGGCACGATTCTCTTCATCGGAAAGATCGTCGATCCCGGTTTCGAGTAACGATTCCCCGGGGTGAGCTGCGCTAAGTCTCATCCTTGCTCGCGCTCGCAGGGAACTCAGTCTCGATCATCTCCTCGAAATAGCTTTGAGGCCGGAACCCCGTGAGACGTCCGAGTAGCTTACCGTCTTCGAATACCACCACCGTCGGCACTCCCCGGATTTCCATACGACGAGCCAGAGCAGGGGATATCCCGGCTTTTAACTCACACACCTTGACCCGATCCTGATACTTGGTCGCGATCTTTATAATTGTGGGAGCCAGCTTCGAACAGTGCGAACACGCATCGCTCCAAACATACACAAGACAGGGCCCCTTGTGTTCGAGAACCTCCTGGGTGAAATTCGCGTCGTCCAGTGATACCGGAACGACACGAGGCTTCCTCTCTCCGAATAACCGGCTTAGAAATCCCAATTGAAACTCCTGACGACTGTATTGAATAATACTATCACGGTTTGGCTGCGGGCGCAATATGTCCTAAATCACTGGCTGCGGAGTTCTCGTGCAGCCGGAACGCGCAAATTTCGAGCTCTGACCCCGGGAATTTTGGCCCCAAAACCGGGTTGACACCGGCATGGTTTTGGGCTAAGATTCTCCCTTGGTGGTCTACTTGTTTCGGTATGACTCACAACCCTTTGAGAGGTCGGAAGTATGCCCCTAGCAAGAGGAACCGTCCAGGTCTACACCGGGGACGGTAAGGGAAAAACCACGGCGGCGCTCGGCCAGGCACTGCGTGCATGCGGGCACGATCTTCGCGTGTACATGATACAGTTCATGAAGGGATCGGATAACTACGGCGAGGTCAGGATCTTTGATAAGGTTCCCGGCTTTAAACTGGTGCAATCAGGCCTTCCGACCTTTGTTGAGAAGGGGAATCCCTCCGAGGAAGACCTTCGCCTTGCGCGCGAAGGTATGAAGCTTGCCCGTGAAGCGGTGGAGAAGGGGACGTGCGATATTCTGATCCTTGACGAGATAAATGTGGCAGTTGACTATGGCCTCGCAACGGCGAGTGAGGTGCTGGAGCTGATAAGAAAGAAGCCGGCTCAGATGGAGATAATCCTGACCGGGAGATACGCGCCTGCGGAGTTCATCGAGATTGCCGATCTTGTGACGGAAATGAAAGAGATAAAACACCACTATACGGACGGTCAGGAGATGAGAGAGGGTATCGAGTTTTAGGGGAAGGCAAGGATGGTTTCAACCGACGACCTGCTCAAACGTTTCACCGATGGTGACAGGACCGCGCTTTCGAAAATCATAACGCTCGTGGAGAATCACGAGAGCTCGTTTCCCGATGTGCTTGACCGGCTCTATCCCCGGACGGGGAAAGCCTACAGGATAGGTGTGACGGGCCCACCGGGTGCGGGTAAGAGCACGCTTGTTTCGGGGCTTGTCCAGCGGGTGAGAGCCGATGACAAACTGGTCGGTGTGATCGCGGTCGATCCTTCGAGTCCTTTCACGGGAGGCGCACTTCTTGGAGACCGGATACGCATGCAGGATATCGGGATCGACCCGGGGGTCTTCGTGCGGAGCATGGCGACACGCGGCTCGCTCGGCGGTCTTGCCGAGGCTGCTGGTGATGTCGCAGACGTGATGGATGCCTTCGGGCAGGACATCGTTATCACCGAGACGGTTGGCGTAGGCCAGTGTGAGCTCGATATCGCGGAAGCATGCTACACGACAGTGGTTGTGATCGTGCCGGAATCGGGCGATGCCATTCAGGCGATGAAAGCCGGTCTGATGGAGATCGCCGATGTGATCGCGATAAACAAAGCCGACAGGGAAGGTGCCGACAGGATAGCGAGACAGACTCAGGCCATGCTGGAACTCAGAGGTGAGAGAAACGGCTGGAGTCCTCCCGTCATCTGCACAATCGCGTCTCAGGGTGACGGCATCTCGGATCTCTTTGACCAAATTGAGAAACACCGGGTCTTCCAGACTGAGTCGGGACTCCTCAAGAAACATCGGCGGGGAAACGTGGAAGCCACGGTTAAGGCAATAGTCGAGTCGGAGATTCACAGAAAAGTCTGGGGCGAGCGGTCCCTGAGCAAGCTCCACAGCCTGGTCGATGAGGTGATGGGAGGGAAGAGGACACCGAGACAGGCCTCGGCAGAAATCCTGTCGATGATCGACGGGCGTTAGGAGGAGGGGTGAAGGACACAAAGAACGGATCCGCAGAGTGGGAGAAGAAGTTCTCGAAGACGTGTGAGACCTCCGGGGTCACCAATCCATCAGGAAGAGAAATAAAGCCCCTCTACGGACCCGCGGATATCGAATCACTTGACTACGGGAGGGACCTGGGTTTTCCGGGTGAGTATCCGTTTACACGTGGTGTCTACACGACGATGCACAGGGGCAGACTCTGGACCATGAGGCAGTTCTCGGGTTTCGGAACTGCAAGGGATTCCAATCAGCGCTATCACTTCCTGCTCGATAGAGGCCAGACGGGTCTCTCCGTGGCTTTCGACATGCCGACCATCATGGGTTATGACTCGGATCACGTGAGATCGCATGGTGAGGTCGGAATGTGTGGTGTTGCGATCGATTCACTCAAGGACATGGAGATCCTCTTCGATGAGATACCGCTTGATAAGGTATCGACATCTATGACGATAAACGCTCCGGCCGCCATGCTCCTCGCATTCTATATATGCGTGGGTGAAAAGCAGGGGGTTTCCTCGGATAAGGTTCGTGGGACCATCCAAAATGACATCCTCAAGGAGTACATCGCTCAGAAGTCATGGATCTTCCCACCCGAGCCTTCGATGAGGATCATTACGGACATCCTCGCATTCTGCTCGGATCACGTACCCAAGTGGAACACGATCTCGATAAGCGGTTATCACATAAGGGAAGCGGGATCAACAGCAGCACAGGAGCTGGCATTCACACTGGCTGACGGTTTCACATATGTTGAAGCGGGAATCAAGGCGGGTCTCGACGTTGATAAGTTCGCACCGCGGCTTTCCTTCTTCTTTAACTCCCATCTCGATTTCTTCGAGGAGATAGCCAAGTACCGGGCCGCAAGACGTATCTGGGCCAAGCGGATGAAGGAGAAGTACGGAGCGAGGAAAGAGGAATCACTGCTGGTGAGGTTCCATACGCAGACCGCCGGGTGCACACTCACCGCTCAGCAACCTGAAAACAACATCATACGGACCGCCTATCAGGCGATGTCGGGTGTGTTGGGCGGGACCCAGTCGTTACACACGAATTCGATGGATGAAACGCTTGCCTTGCCGAGTGAGAAGGCAGTGCAGATAGCCCTTAGAACCCAGCAACTTCTGGCCTACGAGACCGGTGTCGCCAACACGATAGATCCGCTGGCTGGTTCCTACTATATCGAGCATCTGACCGACAAGCTTGAGGAGGAGGCGGAGGCCTACTTCGAGAAGATCGATGATCTCGGTGGGGTGGTCAAGGCCATCGATCTCGGGTTTTTCCAGAAGGAGATCGCCGATGCCGCGTACAGATATCAGAGGGAGATCGAGAAGAAGACCAAGATCGTTGTCGGTGTGAACGATTTCGTGATCGATGATGAGGAGATTGATATCGACATTCTCAGGATCGACTACAGGGTCGAGCGTGAACAGACCGAGGCCTTGAAGAAGCTGAGGTCGGAGCGTGATAACGGCGCTGCAAGCACGGCCCTCGACGCCCTGAGGTCGGCAGCCGGCGGTACGGAGAATCTCATGCCGAGGATTCTCGACTGTTCGCGCGCATACTGTACATTGGGCGAAATGATAGATGTGCTTAGAGATGTATTCGGGGAATACAAGGAACCCATAGTGTACTGAGGGTTTGCCTGGAGGCGAATATGGAAAGAAAGATCCGGGTACTTGTGGCAAAGCCCGGGCTGGATGGGCATGACAGGGGTGCCAAGGTGGTCGCGAGTGCCCTGAGGGATGCCGGGATGGAAGTGGTCTACACGGGTCTGCACCAGACACCGGAGATGGTGGTCGAAGCGGCGATCCAGGAGGACGTGGATGTGGTTGGGTTGAGCATCCTGTCCGGGGCTCATGCCGTGCTCTTCCCCAAGATTGTGGACCTGCTCAAGGAGCGGGGTGCGGGGGATAAGCTTGTGATCGCCGGAGGCATAATTCCGGAAGATGATGTCGAAGAGCTTAAGAAGGTTGGTATTGCCAACGTTTTTGGACCGGGTACCACAACAACCGAGATAACCGAATACGTAAAGAAGGAAATCGCGTCCCGGAGCAAGTGAGTCTGTCTGTCGGAATCCAAGAAGGATCGAGGCTGATGAGAGACTACGTCCGGGCAACCGGGTTTGACCTGAGCATGTTGAGGAGGTAAGGAATGGAGCTCAGCGAAGAACACAAACTCATAAGAGAGATGGTCAGGAAGTTCGCCTTGAACGAAGTCAAGCCGCGGGCAAAGGAGATCGACCAGACCGGCGAGTTCCCCTGGGATACTATCGAGAAGATGCGTGAGCTCAATCTTCTGGGGATGCCTTTTCCCGAGGAGTGGGGTGGTGGCGGTACGGATACGCTGGGTTACACGATCGGCGTGGAGGAGATATCCCGGGTCTGTGCGGCTACCGGGATCACTATGGCTGCACATATATCACTGGGTGTGTATCCGATATTCGAACACGGTACTGATGAACAGAAGAGAAAGTATCTCAAGGACATTGCAAGCGGGAAGAAACTGGCCGCATTCGGGCTGACCGAGCCTAATGCCGGTTCCGATGCAGGGGGTACCCAGACCACGGCCGTAAGGGACGGCGATCATTATGTGATAAACGGCACCAAGATCTTCATAACGAGCGGCAGTCTCGCGGAGACTTTCGTGATCACCGCAGTTACGAACAAGGATGCCGGGGTAAAGGGCATAACGGCTTTCATAGTCGAGAAAGGGACTCCCGGCTTTAAGCCCGGCAAGAAGGAAGACAAGATGGGTATACGGGGTTCCGACACGTCCGAATTGATTTTCGAGGATTGCAGGATACCTGCGGAGAACATACTTGGCAGGGAGGGGGAAGGATTCGTGATCTTCCTTCACACGCTTGACGGTGGAAGAATCTCCATTGGTGCGATGGGTCTAGGTATAGCGCAAGGGGCACTGGATGCGAGTATAACATACGCGAAGGAACGTAAGCAGTTCGGAAGACCGATCGGCAAGTTTGGGGCCGTACAGAGCATGCTTGCCGATATGGCGACTGAGATAGAGGCCGCCAGGCTACTGGTGTATGATGCGTCAATAGCCAAGGACAGGGGTGAACGACTGATCAAGCGGGCGGCCATGGCCAAACTCTATGCCACCGAGGTCGCCGTAAGGGCTACCAGGATGGCGGTTCAGATACACGGTGGGTACGGGTACATGAAAGACTATGAGGTGGAGAGGTTCTTCAGGGATGCCAAGGTGACGGTGATAGGTGAGGGTACGTCGGAAATTCAGAAGCTCGTCATCGCCAGAGAGCTTCTCAGAGGGTGAGGTCGATCGATGACAGGTATTGAGAGAGTAAAGGCGGTCTTCAGGAGGCAGCAGCCCGACCGGATCCCGTTCTACCCGATCGTAAGCTCGCTGGCTGCCACCCTGATCGGTGTTAATGATAAGACCTACTACACTGATCTTGATAAGGCGGCCGACGCGCAGATCGCTCTCTACAGTGAAATAGGTCACGACGTTGTCCCCATGATGGCTGATCTCCTGTTTGAGGTCGAAGCGATGGGAGCTTCCGTCGAATTTCCGGAGAGTGATATCCCGAGACTGAGAACCACCCTGCTTGAGGATAAGACCGCACTCGGTTCGCTTGAGTTTCCGAATCCTTCGAAGGCGGGAAGGTTGCCTGCATACCTTGACGCGTGCAAGAAGGTCGCGGGCAGTGTAAAGGATGCGGCAGTCGGTGCCGTGATTTGCGGTCCATGGACGAATGCGATCCATCTGCGGGGTGCAGAGAACCTGATTGTCGATACGGCGACCGACCCGGATTTCGTACATGAGCTGATGCGTTTTACAACTGAGGTATCCGCAAGGTGTGGTGATGCGGTGGGGAAAGCCGGAATCGGCCTGAGTTTCAGCGAGGCACCGGCTTCGCTGAGTCTGATCTCGCCCAAGATCTTTCGTGAATTTGTGCTTCCATACCAGAAAGAAGTGATATCGGGCCTGCGCGAGAAGAAGATAAGCGTTACTGTACATATATGCGGCTTCACCGATCCCATAATGGAAGACATCTGCTCGATGGGAGCGATCGCGGTGAGCATGGACAAACCATCATCCCTTGAGAAGATGTTCGAGGCCTCGGCAGGTCGAGTGGTGATCATAGGCAATGTCCCAACGGGACTGTTCCTGGACGGCACGCGCCGGGAAATAGAAGACGAGGTAAAACGCTGTGTCGCGTTGGGTAAAGAAAGGGGAAGCTTCATCCTGTCGACCGGGTGTGAGCTTTCGCCAAGGGCAGATATCGAGCGAGTGAAATGGTTCAGTGAACTTGCCACCGCTCTGGGGACATACGGCTGAATGTGAAAGGAGTGAAGAGATGGCGGAAGGGAAGGATGTAGTAATAGTCGGTGCTGCGCGGACTGCGACCGGCAGGTTCATGGGGACCTTGGCCCCCCTTAAGGCGCCCGATCTAGGGGCAGTCGCGATCAGGGAGGCCGTGGCACGAGCGGGTATCAAGCCCTCTGATGTGGATGAGGTGATCATGGGTAACGTGGTCGGCGCGGGAATCGGGCAGAACCCGGCCAGGCAGGCTGCGCTGGCGGCGGGTATTCCCGAAGGCGTCGGTGCGACCACGATAAACAAGGTCTGCGGCTCTGGTCTTAAGGCCGCGGTCTTTGCCGCCCAGGCCATAAAGGCCGGCGATTACGGTTGCATCGTTGCAGGTGGTATGGAGAGCATGAGTCAGGCCCCGTATATGCTCAAGAAGGCGAGGACGGGCTACAGGCTGGGTAACGGGGTACTTATAGATGCGATGGTCCATGACGGGCTGTGGGATGTTTACAACGATTTCCATATGGGTAACACCGGGGAGCTCGTAGCTGAGAAGTACAATGTCTCCCGCGAGGAGCAGGACGAATACGCGTATAACAGCCATCGCAAGGCCGCCGAAGCTATCAAGGCGGGGAAATTCAAGGAAGAGATCGTTGCGGTGGAAGTACCGCAGCGTAAGAGTGATCCGATCAAGTTCGAAGTAGACGAAAGTGTGAGAGAGGATACAACCGTTGAGAAACTGGCGAAGCTGAGGCCCGCCTTTAAGAAGGATGGCACGGTAACTGCCGGTAACGCTCCCGGCGTAAACGACGGTGGGTCAGCGGTGGTCGTGATGTCGCGCGACCGCGCCGGGGAGCTCGGGTCCAAGCCTATCGCTAGGATCACGGGCTATGCGACAGGCGGTCTTGAGCCCAAGTGGGTGATGGTTGCACCCACTGAGGCGGTCAAGAACCTGCTAAAGGTCACAGACTACAAATTGGATGACTTCGATCTCGTCGAGCTCAATGAGGCGTTCTCGGTTCAGGCGATCGCGGTGATCCGGGAGCTCGGGCTCAACCCCGACATCGTGAATGTCCATGGCGGTGGAGTCGCGCTCGGTCATGCGATAGGGTCAACCGGCTGCCGGATTCTGGTTTCACTGCTTTATGGACTCAAAGACAGAGGTCTCAAGAAGGGACTCGCAACGCTTTGCCTGGGTGGGGGTAACGCCGTCGCCCTGGCTGTAGAGATGGAATAGGAGGTCGACGATGGAGATTAAGAGGGCTGGGGTAGTCGGTGCTGGCACGATGGGTAACGGTATCGCCCATGTCTTCGCCATGAGCGGCTACGATGTTGTACTTATGGATGTGAGCGAGGATTTCCTCAGCAAGGCGATAGCGGCGATTACCAAGAATCTCGACAGGATGGTCAAGAAAGAGAAGATATCCGAAGCCGACAAGGACGGAACACTCAAGAAGATCACGACGACCACGGCCCTTAAAGACCTGGCCGATTGTGATATCGTCATCGAAGCGGCCACGGAGGACTACACGATAAAGAAAAAGATCTTCGAGGAACTTGATTCAACCTGCAAGCAGGGCGCCATCCTGGCAAGCAACACGTCCTCGATTTCGATAACCGAGATCGCCGCCAATACCAAGCGGGCCGACGCGGTGATCGGGATGCATTTCATGAATCCTGTTCCCATGATGAAGCTCGTTGAGATCGTGAGAGGACTGGCAACGTCGGAGGACACATACCAGGCTGTTCACAACCTTGCCGAGAAACTCGGGAAGACACCGGTTGCGGTGAATGACTATCCCGGCTTTGTCTCCAACAGGGTACTGATGCCCATGATCAACGAGGCCTGCTGGACCCTGATGCAGGGAGTTGCGACCAGGGACGCGATAGACACTGTGATGAAACTCGGTATGGCCCATCCGATGGGGCCTTTCCAGCTTGCCGATCTCATCGGTCTCGATGTCTGTCTCTCGATCATGGAAGTGCTCTACACGGGCTTCAGTGACTCCAAGTACCGGCCGTGTCCGCTCTTGAGGAACATGGTGAAGGCCGGGTATCTCGGGAGAAAGACCAAGCGCGGCTTCTACACCTACGAGTAAGCCAAATCTGAATCAGGGGCTGTCATATCGACAGCCCCTTCCTACCTTTGTCATCGCGAGCGCAGCGACGAAGCAATGACAGTGAAGGGCTCTTCGCAATGACAGAGTATTACAGGCAGGATTCGGCGAGGATTTCGGCTATATCCATGACGGGTATGTCATGACCCATTGATTTCGCGGTCTCTTCAAGCATCTGGAGACAGTAGGGACACGCTACTGCTATCACATCAGCCCCGGTGTCGATCAACTGCGTCACGCGGACACCGGCGATACGCTCATCCTTGTCCCACTCCATCCAGAGACCGCCACTTCCCGCCCCGCAGCAAACGCTCAGGCCGTGGTTGAAATTCTCCACTTCCAGGAGTTCGAGGCCGGGGATGCTCCGGAGAACGTTGCGGGGTGCTTCGTAGATGTCGTTCTGCCTTCCCAGGGCGCAGGGGTCGTGATAGACCACCTTCTTGGCGAACTCCTTGTCGGGTTTGATTGCCCCCGACTCGATCAGGTCTGAGAGATGTTCGCTTATATGGAGTACATCGAACTTTACACCCAACTCGGGATAATCATTCTTGAATGATGTATAGCAATGAGGCGAGTTCACGAGCACTTTGGCCACACTGTTGCGTTCGAATGCCGATGTGTTCGCTTTGGCGACCTCTTCATATACCGTCTCGGAACCGATACGTCTTATCGCCTCTCCGCAGCAACTCTCCTCAGACTGGAGGATTCCGAACGAGATCCCGGCTTTCTGGAGAATCCCGGCGACCGCCCGGGCAACACTCTTCACTCTCGGGTCATATGAAGAAATACAGCATGAAAAGTAGAGGAACTCCATTCCCGGTTCAAAGACCGGCACATTGAGATCACGGGCCCAGTCAGATCGTTTCTCTCTCGGCTCACCTACCGGATTCCCTACGTCGTGTATCTTTCGGACAGTCGACTTAAGAATCTCCGGATAGGAGCCGAAGTCGACCAGGAGCCTCCGGCCGGCCCTGAATATCGAGGGTATGTTTATCCCGTGAGGACACTGGTCGACGCATGCCTCACAACCCACGCAACGGTAGATCTTGTCGATCTCTGCGGCAAGCTCGTCCTTGTCCTCACTGCTTGCTATCATTCCGAGGGCCGCCTCGAGCGGCAATCTGAAAATCGGAAAGTCGTAGGTTCCTACGGGGAACCAGGGACACGTGCCTGCGCACTTCCCGCACTGGTAGCACCTGTAGATCCCGTCTGCCCCCATCTCAAGAAGGGCATCCCTGATCTCAGGATTAATCTGATCCGCTATGTTCTTTTTCTTGTTCAAAGATCGCCTCTACCATTCTCGACAACTGCTCATCGTCCAGATTCTTCTGCCGTGTTGCACCTGTGGGACAGGCGGCGACACAGCAGCCGCAACCCTGGCACAGTGCATCGCTCACGACGACGGCCTTCTTTTCCTCGTCGAGTTCACGGGCTTCGTAAGGACATGCGTCGATGCAGACCTTGCACGTAGCGCACTTGTCTTCATCAACCCATACAATATGCGGTTCCGCCAGAATTTCTCCACGTGCGAACATCTCGAGGACCTTTGACGCGGCGGCCGATGCCTGCGCAACGGTGTCGGGGATGTCTTTCGGTGCCTGGCTGCATCCTGCCAGGAAGAAGCCCCGGACCAGCGACTCAACAGGTCTCAACTTGGGATGGACCTCACTCAGGAAGCCGTGCTCGTCTACAGGGATCCTCATTTCCCTGGCGAGCTCCGGAGCGCCAACGGTGGGGATTATGGCCGTCGAAAGCACAACCATGTCACACCTGACGCGGATTTGCTTTCCGGTCACGGTGTTGATCGCCCAGACCTCATACCCGTCGCCCTCCTTGATTATCCTTGAGGGTTTGCCCCTTATATAGATGATACCGGCCTCTTCCTTCGCCCTTGTATAGAACTCCTCGTAACCCTTGCCCGAGGTCCTTACATCGATAGAGAAAATAACCGGCTCGCCGTCGGGGACACGCTCCTTATAGAGAAGTGCATGCTTGACCATATACATGCAGCATATCTTCGAGCAATACGAGCAATGATGCTCCGGATCCCTCGAGCCGACACACGCGAAGAAGGCCACCCTCTTGGGGATTCTGCCGTCTGAGGGTCTTCGCACCTCGCCCTGGGTCGGGCCCGATGCCGAGAGCAGTCTTTCGAACTGTAGACCGTCGATCACATCAGTGTACTCGCCTCCACCATACTCCTTCATCCGCTCTATCGGATAGAGGTCGTATCCTGTGGCAACAATCACCGCTCCCACTTCTTCCTCGGTAATCTCCTCGTCCTGATCGTACTTTATGGCTTCCGGCTGGCAGACGATCTCGCAGATCCTGCACTCGCCGGTCTTAAAATACATGCAGTTCTCACGATCGATCACAGGCCTGTTGGGAACCGCCTGGGGGAAGGGCACATAGATACAGGGTCGCTGCGAGAGATTGGCATCGAACTCCGAGAGGATCGGCTTTATCTCGCTGTCACTTATCTCTTCAACCTTTATCACGCCCGTCGGGCAAAGCGAGGCGCACGCACCGCAGGTCGAACACACGTCACTGAATTCACCGTAGGGTGTGGTGATCTCCCGCTGGGTCCCACGCTTGGCGAATCCGATCGCACCGACCTTAATGATATCGTTACACGCATTGACGCAGAGACCGCACAGGATACACTCTTTCTCCCGCTTGGACTCAAAACGCGACTTCTCAATACCCAGATCCTTCGCTATGGCCAATACCCGCTCTGAGTTGGGGGCTTCGGCGAGGATAAGCTCCACAATCGTTCTTCTTCGCTTGAGCACAAGTTCTGAGTGGGTAAGCACCTCGGTTCCCTCTTCCACCTTGTATCCGCACGAAGGAACGAGTTTCGACTGTCCGTCCTTTATGACCTCGACCAGGCATACCCTGCATACCTGATAGGGCTCAAACGCGGGGTGGTAGCAGAGGGTAGGTATTTCGACGCCGTGTTCCTTCGCGGCCTCGAGTATGGTGGTTCCTTCTTCCACCTCTACTTCGGTGCCATTTAACTTAAACGTGATCATAGCCAATCCCTACTCATTCAACCGACACCGCTTCAAACTTGCACACCTCATAACACGCACCACACTTGGTGCATTTCGCCTGGTCTATAACATGAACCTGCTTCTTCTCGCCTGAGACCGCTCCTGCCGGGCAGGCCTTGAGACAGGCAAGACAGCCGGTGCAATTGTCCGCAACGATGCTGTAGGTTATAAGCGACTTACAGACCTTCGCAGGACAACACTTATCCTTTATGTGAGCCTCATATTCATCCCGGAAATACTCTATTGTGGTAAGAACAGGATTCGGGGCGGTCTTTCCCAGGGCACACAGCGAACCGTCGGTTATAGCACCTGCGAGTTCCTTGAGAAGCTCTATGTCACCCTCTTTGCCGTCACCACCGCATATGCGGACCAGTATGTCCAGCAGCCTCCCATTGCCCTCACGGCATGGAGTGCACTTGCCGCAGGATTCGGCCACCGTGAACGACAGGAAATATCTCGCTACATCGACCATGCAGGTGTCCTCATCCATCACCACACAGCCACCGGAACCCATCATCGACCCGACTTTAGCCAGCTCTTCATAATCTATCGGAATTGTCATTAACTCTGAAGGGATACAGCCGCCGGACGGTCCCCCGGTCTGCACGGCCTTAAGCTTCTTGCCGCCAGGTATGCCTCCGCCAATCTCCTCGACAAGTTCTTTCAGCGTCATACCCATCGGTACTTCAACGAGCCCGGTGTTGTTGACCTTCCCCACGAGCGAAAAGATCATGGTTCCCTTGCTCTTCTCCGTTCCGATACCGGCAAACCAGTCGGCACCCCTGTTTATTATGTATGGTACTGAGGCCCATGTTTTTACGTTGTTGATATTGGTGGGCCTACCCCATAGGCCCTTCTCGGCCGGATAGGGCGGTCTCGGGATCGGTTCGCCTGGTTTGCCTTCGATCGAGGCAATCAAGGCGCTCTCCTCACCGCAGACGAACGCACCGGCACCTTTCTTTATATGGATCTTGAGTGAGAAATTCGTGCCAAGTATGTTGTCACCGAGAAGACCGCGATCCTCGGCCTGGTTTATGGCTATCTCAAGATGCTTGCATGCAAGCGGGTATTCGGCCCTCACGTAGATATACGCCTCACTTGCTCCTATGGCATATGCGCCGATCGCCATTCCCTCAAGGATCGAATGAGGGTTGCCTTCACAGAGACTCCTGTCCTGGAAGGCGCCTGGATCACCCTCGTCGGCGTTACAGATCACGTACTTGGGCGTGGCTTCCTGGGCGCCTGTGATTCTCCATTTCCTGCTGGTAGGAAAACCCGCTCCTCCACGGCCACGCAACCCTGACCGTTCTATCACGTCAAGGACGTCGTCAGACGAATGGTCGGACAACACCTTGGCGAGCGCCGCATATCCGTCGAGCCCGATATAATCATCCATGTCGGTTGGATCTATCATACCGTTTGAACCGAATATGATTCGCTGCTGTCTCTTATAAAACTGCACGTCCGGTTCGTGGGTGATCTTCTCGTCGCTAACCGGGTCGGAGTAGAGAAGCCGTTCTATTACTTTGTCTTTGACCAGGGTTTCATCCACGATCTCCGGCACATCCTCTGCGGAGACACGCTGATAGAAGATGCGATCCGGAAACACCACGACCAGCGGCCCTCTCTCACAGAAACCATGGCAGCCCGTAGCCTTTGAACTGATCTCTGCGTCGATCTTTCGGGTTTTGAGCTCTTCCTGGAATTTCGCGATCACATCATGTGCTCCGGATGCGACGCAACCGGTTCCACAGCATACCGTGACAGACCTGGCGGATGATTCCCTGCCCGCCTTAACGGTTTCCATGAGCTTCTCAAAGTCGCCTATGTTTGCAAGTTTTGCCATATACCTATTTGTAAGAGTCGAGCGCCGACATCACCCTGGTGAACTTAAGTCTTCCATGGTAGTCCTCGTCAACAACCATCAGGGGGCCCAGTGCACACGCCCCCAGGCAGTTCACCGTCTCAAGGGTGAACAGACCGTCCTCGGTGGTCTCTCCTGGCGCTATCCCGAGATCCGACTGAATCTGTGACAGTATCCTTGGAGCACCGCGGACGAAACAGGCGGTGCCCAGACAGACCTTGATTATATGTTTGCCCCGTGGTTCCAGGCTGAACTGTGTGAAGAACGATGCGATGCGGTAGACGTATGAAACGGGAATCTCCAGCCTCTCGGCCACATAGCATATCGCATCACGGGGAAGCCAGTTGTATTCATCCGTCACGCCCTGGAGTATTCCGATTATGTCTTCCCGTGCGCATCCGTTCCGGTCGATCACCGCGTCGAGATTCGATCTCATATCAGGATCCATGCTGTCGCTGACCGACTGCATCACCCTGATCTCCGGCTTGTTCATAACAGGGCAGAGGTTCCAGCAGTCACCGCATCCTGTACATTTCTCGAGATCCACCGACCGCGGCTTGCCCCTTATCTTTACCTTGAAATTGCCTGCATAGCCGGATATCTCCTCGACTTCCGAATAGGTTCGCAGGTCGATGTTGTCATGCTGCCCCACCTCAACCATACGGGGTGTGAGAATACACTGGGAACAGTCAAGCGTAGGGAATGTCTCCGAGAGCTGCGCCATGTGTCCGCCGATCGACGGGTTCTGCTCCACGAGAACGACCTCGTATCCCGAGTTGGCTATGTCAAGGGAAGCCTGGAGTCCCGCCACGCCACCGCCTATGACCAACGCCTTCGTCTTAACCGGAATCCTCATCGGCTCGAGACTATCGTTGAGTTTGGTTTTCTCGACTATGGTCTTGATCAGAGTCGCCGCCTTCGATGTAGCCTTCTCCGGATCTGTGTGAACCCAGCTGCACTGCTCTCTGATATTGGCGATCTCCAGCAGATAGCGGTTGATACCCGCTGAGTCGGCGATTCTTCTGAAAGTCTCTTCGTGGAGGGAGGGGGTACAGCATGCCACGACTACGCCCTCGAGTTCTTCACCCGCAATGCTATCCTTTATCAGTTTCTGACCCGGTTCCGAGCACATATACTTGTAGTCCTTGCAATGCACGACGCCGGGGTACCTGCTCAGTTCCTTGAGGATTTCGGTGACGTTTACGGTTGCACCGATGTTGTGACCACAATGGCAGACAAAAACGCCTATTCGCTTCATCTACTGCTTCAACTCTGTGATCTTGTCCCTTAGCGCGGGGAGCACCTTGAATAGATCGTCAACGATTCCGTAATCAGCCTCCCCGAATATCGGCGCATCGGGGTCCTTGTTTACGGCGATGATGGTATCCGAACCCTTCATGCCGGCTGTGTGCTGAAACGCGCCCGAGATGCCCAGCGCGATATACAACTTGGGCTTCACCGTCTTCCCGGATGAGCCGACCTGTCTGTCTTTGGGCAGCCACTCCGCATCGACGATAGGACGAGTGCATGCGACAACTCCGCCGATCATCCCGGCGAATTCCTCGACCATCGCCATGTTCTCCTTCTCCTTTATACCCCTGCCCACACCGACCACCACATCCGCCTTGGTGATATCCACGTCACCGACGGCTGCCTCGAGGTATTCAATGAACTTGAGATGCTGCGGTTCAGCCGCCTTAAGGTCGGAACTTACGATCTCGGCCTGGAGGTTGCCGTCTTCGGCGGGGAAGCAACCCGTTCGTATGGTCACAAGATAGGAGGGACTCTCGCGGAACCGTACCCTCGCATCGAGCTTGCCTTCATACATCTGCCTGATCACCTTGAGACCCCCGTCGTTCATCTCGATATCAAGACAATCGGTGGAGGAGGGGATGTCCAGTTGCGCACCCAGTGCGGGGCAAAGACTCATACCAAAAGCTGTGTGTCCGATCAGTGTGATTACCGGGTTCTCACTCTTTATCACTTGGGAAAGCGCCTGTTGATAGGACTCCGAGTTGAAATCCTTAAACCTCTCATCATCCAGGACTAGGATACGGTGTGCCTGGGTCTTCAGGTCGTCGGCGAACTCCCCGGTGTTATGGCCCAAGAGAACGGCAGTCAGTCGAGTGTCGAGATTCTCAGCCAGTTTTCGCCCGCAGCTCATCAGTTCAAAAGTCACATCTCTCAGTGATCCCTGACGGTGTTCGACCAGTGCGAGGATCTCAGCCATCATTCCCTCCGCTAGATCAATCCCTTCTCATTGAGCATGTCTGCAAGTTTTCCTGATACCTCCTCCGGGGTACCTGAGAAGATTTCGGCACGCTTTGTGACCGGAGGCACGAACAACTCTTCTATCTGCGTATTCAGAACAAGGGCGTCCTTGTCTATGTCATCCTGTCCTACGGCGGCTATCTCCTTCTTGGCCGCCTTCCTGATGGCGATCAGTGATGCGTAGCGCGGCACGTTGATACCTGTCTGAACCGAGAAAAGCGCAGGGAGCGAGATCTCATCATGCTCCAGCAGACCGCCCTCGAGCTCGCGTTTGATGCGGGCAGCGCCGTCCCCGATCTCGATAGAGGAAACCAGCGTGGCGTGCGGGATGCCGAGCAATTGCGCAAGATTGACACCCACCTGATAGTAGCCGTCATCGGTCGCCATACATCCTGTGAAGATCATATCGAACTCGGCCTTTTCGATTACGGTCTTGAGAATCTGAGCCGTCTTATATCCGTCGAGTTCATCGAAATCCTCTGCTTTTATTCTGATTGCGGTGTCGGCACCCTTGGCGAGGACCATACGCAGGGTGTCTTCCGTATCGGGGTGACCCACGGAAACGGCCGTTATCGTTCCGCCAGACTGCTCCTTGAAGAGTACCGCCTGCTCCAGGGCGTAGGCATCCGACTCATTCAGGTCGAAGGTCAGGCGTTCTTTCTCAATATCTTTGCCCGATGAGTCGACTCTGACCTGGGCGTCAGCCGTCTGAGGGACCCGTTTAATACAGACAACGATATTCAACGAAAGCCCCCTTTCAGAGAACGCTAGAAGTTACTATATATGCGTGATCCTGTCAATTGAGACCGGGCCGGGCTACTTCAGCAGGCTCGCGGCGATGACCATTCGCTGGACCTCCGAAGTTCCTTCGTACAACTCGGTCAGTTTGGAGTCACGGAAGTGTCTCTCGACCTCATACTCCTTCATGTATCCATAACCCCCGTGCACCTGCACTGCGTTTATCGCGGCGCGGACGGCGGCTTCGGAGGCGAAGAGTTTGGCCTGGGCCGCTTCCTTCGAGTACCTCAGTCCCTTGTCCTTGAGGAACGCGGCCTTGAGAGTCAGAAACCTCGCCGCGTCTATCTCCGTCGCCATGTCGGCGAGAAGCCACTGGATGGCCTGAAACGCGCAAATGGGTTTGCCGAACTGTTTGCGTTCCTTGGAGTAGCGTGTCGCTGCCTCAACGCATGCCTGTCCGATACCCACGGCTTGAGCGGCCACACCGACTCTTCCGCCGTCAAGGGTCTTAAGAGCTATCCTGAACCCGTCTCCCTCACCGCCCAGAAGATTCTCCTTCGGGACGCGGCAATTCTCAAAGACCAGCTCATAAGTACCCGAACCGCGCATACCCATCTTGTCTTCCTTCTTGCCGACTTTGAAACCCTCAGTGCCTTTCTCCACGATAAAGGTGCTCAGTCCCTTGGTTTTTGCCGCTTTGTCGGTGGAAGCAAACAGGATAACTATATCGGCCTTTCCGCCGCTCGTTACGAAGATCTTGGTACCGTTGACAACATAGTGATCGCCGTCAAGTACCGCGGTTGTCTGCACATTACCGGCATCCGACCCGGCTTCGGGTTCGGTGAGCGAGAAGGCACCGAGTGTCTTACCTTGAGCGAGATCGGGCAGGTATTTCTTCTTCTGTTCGTCGCTGCCGTAGTCAAGGATAGGCTGGCATACGAGAGAGTTATGGACGGACATGGTGATGCCGACCGATGCGTCACCTCGTGATATCTCTTCGACAGCGATCGCGTAGCTCACACAGTCGAATTCTGCCCCACCGTACTCCTCCGGGAGCATCATCCCCATGAAACCAAGTTCCCCGAGTTTCCCCAGGACCCCTTCAGGCAACTCAGCCTCCTCATCGGCCTTGGCCGCTACCGGTCTGATTTCCTTTTCAGCGAAGTCCCTGGCCGTCTCTTTGATCATCTGCTGGTGTTCCTTAAGGTCGAAATCCATCTCCGTCCTCCTTTCGACAGACCTCGCCAGCGGCAAGGGGTCGAGATAAACCTGCAAGTTTACAGGAAGAATATCGTCAAGGGATGTTAGCATCGGGAGTGCTGACGGTCAAGCGAAAATGGGGCGGGCGGTGGCGTCCGGGCTCAGACGTGGTCTGTGTGTCTACTCAGGCCTGCCTGGACGGGAGAATACTCGGTCGTATTGTCATCTTCGCTATCACCCGGGATAGAGCCCTCGGCGTCGACACCGACTACATCCGCGAAGATCGCACAGAGGGTTGGGTCGAGTTGATCCCCGGATTTACCCGAGATTATCTCCAGCGCTTTGGAGGCCGAGAAGGCCTTCATACGGTATGTCCTGGCCGAGGTCAGGGCGTCGTAGATGTCCGCGATTCTCACGATTCTGCTGAACGCATCGGGTTTGATCGGTCTTGTTGTCTCCGGGTAACCGGTTCTATCCATGTTGAGGTGATGGCAGAAGGCGACTATCATCGATCTCAGGATAGTCCTGTCAAGCTTCTTAAGATAGGTCAGCATCTTGACACCGGACAGGGTGTGCTCCTGGATCGCTTTCCAGTCATCGTCGGTGAGGTTGTCGTTCTTGTTAAGGATCTCACGGGGCACCTCGGTCTTACCCACATCATGAAACAGAGCCGCGATTCCTATGTCGGACAGTGCCTGCCGGGGAAGCCCCAGCCTGTTACCGATAGCGATCGAGTACACGCAGACATTAAACGAGTGATGATAAGTGTATTCATCGTAGTCTCTTATCGCGGTCAGAGCGAGCATGGATTCTTCGTCTGAAAGGATACTATCAACGACGGATTCGACGACTCGCTTGACCTTGCGCGGATTGACCTTCCCCCTGGATATACCGTCCCTGACAGCCTGCCTGACGATATGGAGCGCGGAGAAAAACGATCGCTTGGCTTCATCCTGGGTCGGCCCTGAGAACCCTCCGGCCTCGTCGGAATCCTCTCCGAGTCCTTTGAGAGGTCTGATCACTATTCCAGCGATTCCCTCCAGCGTGACCAACCGGTCGAGCTCCGTGAAAGGGTCATCATCGGTCTGGTCAAGACGTGCGAAGACCATTCCGAAACTCAGGAAATCATCGATCTCTGCGATCTCATCGAAACTCATCGAACTGACCCCTCTGGCGGTCAGCTCTTCGGCAAAATACTTGAGGGTGTTAAAGCCCGAGAGGCTGGCTCTGAGACGGGTACGATTAAAGAAAACACAGTTGTCGGCAACATCGAACCGGACGACCTGGGCCTCGTCTATGAGTTCGTTTGTTATGGCGTGCAAAGCTTCAGCCGCATCGGCGACCGCCGAATTGTATCTATCGTGGCTCCGGGCCAGTCTCATCAGAACGTAGAATCTGCCGAGGAATTCCCTTGCCAGCTGGAACTGCCTGAGTTCCTGGGTGCTGAGCGCCAGGTCTTCCGTGTGTTCCGTCAACGTCATCCTCCTCTTGCTACTGGCTTATGGTTGCAAATGCCTCGGCAGCTGCACTTCTGACTGGACCTTCCCCGTGACCTGCGAGATCGGCCAGCAACCGCATTGCGTCACCTGTCTGGATCACGGCGATTCCGTAGACCGCGCTGGCACGTGACTTCTCAGCCAGGTGCTTGAAGCGGCCCTCGATGACCCCCTCAAGGAACTCAAAGCCGTCTTCACCCAGACTACCGTATGTTCTCATGATTTCTCTCTGCTCATCAGGGGACTTCTTGTTGAATCCCTTGTCGGCTATCAGAGGTTCGATCACCTCGCGGCCCTCGGGGGCCCCGATGTCTCTCATTGCAGACAGCGACGCGATTCGAACCATCTTGTTATCATCCGTAAAGAGGTTCTGCAGAAGTGCGACTCCACCTGTATCACGGATCCTGCCGAGGGATCTTGCGACCTCCCGTCTTACCCTGTCCTCAGAGTGACCGACTGCCGGTGCAAGCAAAGGAATTCCCTCAGAATTGGCTGTCATACCCAGGATCATCACGAGGTTTCGAACGAAGAACCACCTCTTGTCCTGCATAAAATGGCGAAGTCGCATCGGCTCGTTCTTGGCTATCACCGAAATCGCTCTGCAAAGCAGGTACCTTATCTTTCGGACTTCGCATTCTGCGAGGATTTCGCAGAGCGGCTCCACGGCGACTGGAGACAACAGCACAAGATACGCAAATATCTCTTCTGCCTGAGGTTCTGATAACTGCTCCAGCTTCTCTCCGAGATGACGGATCTTTCTGGATTCCCCCAGGGTATCGATAGTGTCCATAATGCTCGACCTTGAAGATTCCGACAGGTCGTCACGATCGGCGATCAAGCGAAGGTCTGAGACTATGGTGCATGCAGACAGATAGTCTCCGGATGTAGCCAACCAGTCAGAGATTCTTCCCAGGAAGCTCACGACCCGGTTGAAGGTATCCTCATGCGGTTCGAGGTTGAGTATCTCAAGGCAAATCTCACTGCATCTTCTGAGGATGGCCTGGTCTTCCTCATCCAGTATCTCACGGACGATTCGTCTGACCTCGGCTTCACGAAAACGGTTGTTCCGTCGCCGGGCCCGGCCCACCTTCTGTTCGAGGGAAAGCCCCAGCTCCTTGACGAAGAACTCGTCACCCGGGATCTCTTCTCCCTGCGGGGGTGTTTCCTGGGGCTCCTCGGTACGCTTCTGGACCATCGCCTCGATCTTTTTCTTTTCCTCATCCTCGAGATACGCGTCAACGGCACGGTAGCTTATGTACGCGAGGTCTTTTTCCCACAGGATGGTGACCAGGTCGGCCTGGTATGGGTCGGCATCCCTTGCATCATTCAGGGCGTTCATGAACCTGTGGAGCTCGCGTGATGGAATACCCTCCCTGAAACTGAGAAGCCTTACGCCATCCTTAAAGAGTGAAAACGCAAGACTCTCCATCTTGTCATCAGATGAATAGACAACATTGCTGCCGTATACGAGGTCATGTTCTTTCACCAGCAAAGTGAGAGACTCATGCCGCTCAAGAAACAACGTCATGTTGCCATACAGCACTTCAAGAGACTTGTGCAGGACGGGGTGGTTGTGCCGGTACGTCCTCATGTTCTTAAGGACCGTGGCCATCTGCTTGACGATCGTGGCCACGTCGGCATCTTTGGCTGTCCTGGTTGCTGTCTTTGGCATGCTTTCCGGCATACTACCCCACCTGTCTGGTAGAGGTGCTCCCACTCATAATGGTATCGGCCGGGCACGATAGGGAGGTTAGCGGCAACTGCGGGGAAATGCGGGTCTCTAGTGCGGGATCAGAAACAGTACAGCTGTGACTATGACCCCTGCAATGTAGACATAGGGCAGTGCCCTCATTGACAGCACATCCGTGCTCGGGTCTCTTCTAAACACCGAACCTCTATAGAGAAACGCGGCAGCGGCCCAGTAGAGTACGATTGCCAATGACTTATTATCTGTAAGATCGGTACCTATGGGAAAGCCCGTCCATGGTTTTCCGAAAGTCTGATAGGCTACAATCATGCCAAGAGGAAAACTCGATACGAAGAACACGACGCTGCCCAGGAATGCCAGTCTGGGTATGCGCATGGTGATCTTCCTGTTCCTGATCGCCTTGAATGCGAGGTACCCGGATAACAGGAAGATGGCTATGGCGACGAACATGAGAACCACGTGGAATATGAGAAGAATGCGATTCGGCGTGCCCTTATAGTAGAAGGGGAAACCCGGTCCGGTTTCTTCCCCGGGCACCCGGACAACAAGATCGGCGCCCGCGCGTGCTTCTACATAATACTCGATCAGGGTACCCCGGCTGTGGGGCGGGATCGAAGCGAAGTACTCCCCTGCATTCAGCGACTTCATCTGGACGACCTCATGGGGCTCCGAATCGCGACTGTAGTAGAGGAACAACTGAACATCGGTCACATCCGGTGAGACCTCGGTGTCCGCCGTAACCGGAGCATCGACTCCCTCCTTGGCCTCTTCTATCGGTGTGTGTTTGAGCCTGATCCAGCGTGCCTTGAACTCTTCAACCTCGGCCTTCCGGCCGCATCCTATGGTCGCCGCAAGTATGAGTAAGACCGGAAGTCCAATACGTGTGAGTCTCATGGTTTGTCCTCGCTGAGCTCGATGAGAATATTGCACATCGACCTCGGACTGATAAAGGCTACTCGTTTGCCGGATGCCCCTTCTCTGGGAACGGTGTCTATTAGCTCGATGCCTTTCTCCTTGAGAAATGCAAGCCACTCGTCGATCCCTTCGACCCTGAGGCAAATGTGATGTATCGCGTTGCCCCGTTTTGAAAGAAAGGAGCTTATCGGGCTTTCGGTTCCCGCAGGGGTCACCAACTCTATCTTGCTTGAGCCGCAACCAAAGAACGCAACCTCGACTCCCGAGGCTTCTATCGCTTCTCTTCCCTCGCACTTAAGATCGAGGGCATTCTCAAACTTCTCAATGCACTCGTCAAGCTCCTTGACGGCGATACCGATGTGTTCCACTCCGAGAATCTTCATGTCCTGCCTGCCTCTTCAAATGTTCCGTAAACCTGCCTGAGCACATCGCACATCTCCTGAAGCGTAGCCCTCTTTCCGGTGGCTTCAATGATGGGCTCAATAAGGTTTTCCCCGCTGCGCGCGGCCGATTCGATCGCCCCCAGGCACTTGCTCACATCTCTGGATGACCTGTTCTTCTTCAAGGCCGAGAGCCGTGACTTCTGGCCCTCTTCCGCGGCAGGGTCAACCTTGAGCGTCGGGGGCTGCTCCTCCTCGCCGGTGAACCTGTTCACTCCGACGACGACGCGTTCTTCGGCTTCTATGGATCTCTGGTAATCGTATGCGCTGGTCTCGATTTCGCGCTTCATGAACCCTGACTCGATCGCCTTGATCACACCGCCCATCGACTCGATTCGCTCGATGTACTCGCTTGCACCCCGTTCTATTTCATCCGTGAGTTTCTCAATGAAGTATGAGCCGCCCAGCGGGTCGACCGTATCTGTCACACCGCTTTCGTGCGCTATGATCTGCTGGGTCCTGAGCGCCACTCTCACAGCCTGTTCGGTGGGAAGCGAGAGCGCCTCATCGAAGCTGTTGGTGTGCAGCGACTGGGTTCCGCCGAGCGCGGCGGCCAGCGCCTGGAGGGTCACCCGGACGATGTTGTTGAGCGGCTGCTGAGCTGTAAGCGTGGATCCGCCTGTCTGCGTGTGGAAGCGCAGCATCCATGATTTCTCCTTCTTCGCGCCGAATCTCTCCTTCATGATGCGGGCCCACAGCCTTCTGGCCGATCTGTACTTGGCGATCTCTTCAAGAATGTTGTTATGGGCATTGAAGAAGAATGATATTCGCGGGGCGAAATCATCAACATCGAGTCCGGCCTCGATTGCGTGTCCGACATAAGTCATCGCGTTCGCGAGTGTGAAAGCGATCTCCTGAACGGCAGTGGAACCCGCCTCTCTGATATGATATCCACTCACCGAGATCGTGTTCCACCTGGGCATGTGCCTGCTACAGAAGGAGAATATGTCGGTCGTGAGTTTGAGCGAGGGTTCCGGCGGATAGATGTATGTGCCTCTTGCAATGTATTCCTTGAGAACATCATTCTGAACCGTGCCGGCAAGGGTCTTTCTGTCAATCCCTCTGCCCTCCGCGACAACGACAAACATCCCGAGGATTACCGGTGCGGTGGAGTTGATCGTCATCGAGGTGCTCACCTTATCCAGGGGGATGTCGGCGAAGAGCCTGTCCATATCTTCGACCGAGTCAATCGCAACACCTGCCTTGCCGACTTCACCCTCTGAAAGCGGGTCATCCGAGTCATAGCCCATCTGAGTCGGAAGATCGAAGGCGACCGAAAGCCCGGTCTGCCCCCGGCTCAGGAGATACTTGAAACGCTGATTGGTCTCCTCGCAGGTCCCGAAGCCCGCGTACTGCCTGAAGGTCCAGAACCGGCCTCTGTACATGTTGGGGTATATACCTCTGGTGAACGGGTACTCTCCGGGAAGGCCGAGGCTGCGGGTATAGTCCTGATCGGGATCGGTGGGGGAGTAGACTGTGTCTATGGGAATCCCTGAGGTTGTCCTGCGGTCTTTCCCGGCGTCCTTACGATCCATGGAGTGTCCCGACGTCCGCCTCTGTTTGCTGCCTAACCTCGATCTATGACAACAAGTACCTGTCTGGAATCTACAACATCACCTTCTCGAACGAGTATTTGCTTCACCGTCCCACCGGCAGGGGCCGAGATCTCGTTCTGCATTTTCATGGCCTCGACTATGACAGCCGCCGTTCCGGCACTTACCCGCTGGCCTTCCTCTACCTCCACACACACCACAACCCCCGGCATCGGAGCTCTGATCTCCTCGCTCTCCAGACCGGTATGACGAGCGGATGGAGATGCACTGCGGTACTCCAACTCGTCCTTCAGCGTTACCTCGAACTTCTCGCCCGATATGCAGACGAGCAACGCCCCGTCGCTCCTTGTCACACTCGCCTCGTAGCACTTGTTGTCAACCACGAGTGAGAGCGCACCCGAGCCCTCAAGGTGCTGTCTGTCAACGACGTAGGAGCGATCATCGATCTCGATAGTATACATGTCGTTTTTCTTCTCGATCTTGATCTTCGCATCCCTGCCGTTTATGGAGGCGTAGTATATCACGACACGCCTTCCCTTCTTGACGTATCCTTCCACCGGTTGGTAGTTCCCGTGGATCCCTTCTTTGGGACCGCGGTGGACTCCACGCGGTTTATCGCCGCGGCGATGAGCGCAACATCCGAAGGGACCTTCCGGTGCTCATCGGTGGGCTTGCCCGTATAATGCTCGTCAATGTAGGAGGTACTGAAGTCGCCCTTCCTGAAGTTCTCATCCCTGATCACCCAGATATGGAAGGGGATTGTTGTCTCGATTCCCTCAATCACATATTCCTCGAGGGCTCTCGACATTCGCGCCAGCGCTTCCGGTCTTGTCTGTCCCCACGTTATCAGCTTCGCAATCAGTGGATCATAGTAGACGGGCACGTCGTAACCTTCGTACACATAGTTCTCCATCCGTACCCACGGACCCGCAGGGTTCCGCAGTCTGCTTATCTTTCCCAGTGACGGAAGAAAGTCATTCGACGGGTCCTCAGCATATATCCTGCATTCAATTGCCGAGCCTTCAGGCTTTATGTCTTTCTGCTTGATACCAAGCGGGAAACCGGAGGCTATTCGGATCTGTTCCTTTACCAGGTCAATTCCCGTGGTGAGTTCGGTCACAGGATGCTCGACCTGGAGCCTCGTATTGACCTCGAGAAAATAAAAGCGTCCCGACTGGTCGAGGATAAACTCGACCGTACCCGCATTCCTGTATCCCGCCGCTTCGGCCGCCTTCAAGGCAGTCTCTCCCAGCAGTTTCCTCTTCTTTGCATCGATGGCGGGGGAGGGGGACTCCTCAATGAGTTTCTGGTATCTCCTCTGTATGGAGCATTCCCGTTCTCCCAGGTAGACCATGCTGCCGTAGTTATCTGCGAGAATCTGTACCTCTATGTGCCTGGGTCTGTCGATGTACTTCTCGATATATATCGCGGGGTTGCCGAAGGCGGATTCGGCCTCGTTCCTCGCCGTTTTGAAAGCCGATTTCATCTCGCCGGCCGCCCTGACTATCCGCATGCCTTTGCCTCCGCCGCCTGCGGAAGCCTTGATTATGACGGGATACCCGAATTTCTCGGCCAGGGTTATGGCCTCAGCCTCGTCGGACAAAGGCTCCTCGCCCCCCGGGATCACCGGCACACCGGAGCCCTTCATTATCTTCCTGGCCTGTGTCTTGAACCCCATTTGCTCTATGGACTTGCTGCCCGGCCCGATGAAGACAATACCCTGGTCCTCACATGCGCGGGCGAATTCGTGGCTCTCCGCGAGGAAGCCGTAGCCGGGATGAACGGCCTGACAACCCGATTTCTTCGCAGTCTCGATTATCCGTTCTATGTTGAGGTAACTCTGCGTTGCCGGTGCGGGCCCGATGGAGTAAGCCTCATCTGCGAAGGCAATATGCGAAGAGAGCCGGTCGGCCTCGGAGTAAACACAGACACACTCGATTCCCATCTCCTTCAAGGCCCGGGAGACACGAACCGCTATCTCTCCTCTGTTTGCGACGAGCACCTTCTTAAAGAGCTCGGGCTTTCTCTTCAATCCGGGACCACCCTCCGGTCCTAAAGCGGGATGTTGCCGTGTTTCTTAGGCGGCAGCGTCTGGCGCTTGTCCATCAACATCTCAAGGGCCTTTATCAAAGCGGGTCTTGTTTCTGAAGGTACCAGAACATCATCGATATATCCGAGCGATGCTGCGACATACGGATTGGCAAACTTCTCCTCGTAGTCGTCGATGAATTCCTTCCGGGTTGCCTCGGGATCCTCGGCCTGCTCTATGTCTTTCCGGTACACTATGTTGACGGCGCCTTCCGGGCCCATCACTGCGAGTTCCGCAGTCGGCCAGGCTATGTTGTAGTCTCCCCTTATGTGTCTTGAGGACATCACGTCGTAAGCTCCACCATAGGCCTTCCTCGTTATGACCGTGAGCTTCGGGACGGTCGCTTCGCAGTATGCGAAGAGGAGCTTGGCACCGTGTTTAATAATGCCGCCGTATTCCTGTTCTGTTCCGGGCAGGAAACCCGGGACGTCTTCGAAAGTCACAATGGGGATGTTGAAGGCATCACAGAACCTCACGAATCTGGCGCCCTTGCCCGAAGAGGCGATATCCAGAGTACCGGCCAGTACCTTGGGCTGGTGCGCCACCACGCCTACCGGGATACCGTTCAGTCGCGCAAACCCGACAATGATGTTCCCCGCATAGTGATCATGCACCTCGAGAAAATCCCCGTCATCTATCACGAGCCTTATCACCTCGAGCATGTCATAAGGCTTTGTCGGTGAGTCCGGCACTATCTCATCAAGTCTCTTCTCTTTTCTATCGGGGCTATCCGAGGGTTCTATCCTCGGAGGATCATCGAGGTTGTTCTGGGGAAGGAAACTCAACAGTTTCTTCATACGCGCAAAGCAATCGCGTTCGTCGTCACACGCGAAGTGGGCAACCCCGCTCTTTGTGGCGTGGGTGAGGGCTCCGCCGAGTTCCTCGAAAGTGACCTCTTCTCCGGTCACCGATCTTATTACGTTGGGTCCCGTAATAAACATGTGACTCGTTGTCTTCACCATGAAGATGAAGTCGGTTATGGCAGGGGAGTAGACCGCCCCTCCTGCACACGGTCCCAGAATTGCTGATATCTGCGGTACCACACCCGAGGCGAGCGTGTTCCTCAAGAAGACATCTGCGTAGCCGCCGAGACTAGCTACGCCCTCCTGGATGCGAGCCCCTCCCGAGTCGTTGAGACCGATGACGGGAGCACCGTTTTCCATCGCCAGGTCCATTATCCGGCATATCTTCTTTGCATTCATCTCACCCATCGTCCCACCGAAGACAGTGAAGTCCTGGGCGAATATGAATACCTTCCGGCCGTTGACTGTGCCATGGCCTGCGACGACACCATCTCCAACGACCTTGCGGTCGGGCATACCGAAGTCCTGACAACGGTGGGTTACAAATACACCCAGTTCCTGGAAACTACCTTCGTCAAGCAGGAGGTGGATCCTCTCTCTGGCGGCCAGTTTGCCGGCATCGTGGAGCTTCTCTATTCTTGCCTTTCCACCGCCGAGTTCGACCTTCTCCTTCTTCTGCTTGAGTTCCTCGATCCTATCCTGGGTTGTTTTACCCAAGGTTATCACCTACCTCTTGGCATATGTGAGTTTGCCACCTCTTCACGCCCAGAATTTCAGAGTATGGAAGTGACACAATCCCTGTTATTGTATGTGGATGGTGGGAGAGGAGTCAAACGCTTTTTGGGTTGGCTTCGGCTTAGCTACCTCGAAATATGAACCTTTCCGGTCCAGCGACGCCTTCCCGACTTGACTTCGTAGAAGTAGATCCCACCGGCGACATCTCTTCCCGAGCGGTCACAGCCGTTCCAGGTGAATGATGAGGCCTCCTCGGAAGTCTCCCGCCTGATGGCGGTTATGAGTCTTCCTCGTGCGCTGTAGATCCTGAGATCCCCGATCGAGTCGTCCTCCGACTCAATATGCCACCGCACTCTCGATGGGCCCATCCGCTGGATCCTCAGTGACTGTGAGTCTTCGTCTATAGCATCTATGCCGGCACCGCACCCTATGGTGAGCGAACCTGGATGTGTGATGACCGGTGGTTTCCCCGGGTCATCCCGGAGTATGGCCTTGGTGACAATGATCTCCGCCGTTGAGTCACCCGGGGCGGTTGCCAGTATCCTCATACCGATAAAGACAAGAATGCCCTCGCCCGTGAGAGGGGTGCCGAACCCTGCATTCCCGATTCTCAGTGTGTCCTGGCCCGCAAGCACGTTCCATATGAGAAAACCGTCACCCCATATCTCGGAAATGGACCCGACCGTGGTCACGTCCTCGATCTCGACAAAGTTGGAGTCATACTTGACATCGAGATCGTACCCCAGCACGCCTGAATCCGTGACATCGGTTGTGTAGACAGGCAGCCAGAGCGTATCCCCTTGAACAGCACATGTATCAGGTACTGTGAGTTCGATAGTCCCTGCCATGGCAACTGCGCCGGAGAGAAATCCCAGGAGCATGCAGAAGCCGACCGACGCCAGTACCCTTCTTGCTGAATTCATCACGCCACCTCCCTCACTAAGATGAAGCCGCCCCATACACATAAGCAAGACTCAAGAGCAAGGGGGCACGCTTCGTGGGCGTGCCCCCCGCTGTCTGCATTGGCGGTAGTAAACGCTCTACCGCAAAAGTCCTACTGCATTCTCAGGATCTTCGTTGTAGCTGTGAAGTCCTCGGTGCTCATGCGACAGAAGTAGACACCGCGTGCTGCCGTATTACCTGCCATGTCACTGCCGTCCCATGTTACCTGCTGCGCACCTGCTGACATCTCGCCATCTACAAGTGTCTTAACCAACTGGCCATTGACATTGTAGATGCTCAAGGTCACCGGCGCACTCCTGGCCATGCTGAACTTCACCGATGTGCCATCAACAAACGGGTTGGGAGCAATGGGACCAAGACCGAACGCAACCTTACGCTCTGCCTGGTTACCCTCTACCCTTACTTCCGTGTCGTTGAAGTAGGCTTCGGATATGCTCACCCCGGCTGTCGTAGCCACTGGCTGGTTCTTCTCAAGCGTGATCTTGGCTATCTTGCCATTACCACTGAACCTGGTCATACCTGCCATAGCGATACGAAGCTCGCCGCTTACAGGGTTATAAGCCATCGAGAAGCCGTCAGCCAGACCTATACCCTCAACCGAGGCAACCGAGAAGTCGGTCACGTCATAGTTGACGGTAAGATCCACGGCCATCACATCCTGAGAGTCCTTCACCTTGACAGGAATCTCTACCCGGTCATCGAAGTGAACCGCTCTACCCAGCTTGACCGACGCCTGAGTCGGACCTGCTGCCGCGAGAAGTCCACTCGGTGGACACTCGGGGCATCCGTTGACATCACCGTACATTACCCCGATCCAGTCAACCGTACCGGGACAACTGGTAACGGTGTTGCCCGGAATGGCGTAGAACCTCCACGGATCAGGACACGGGAAGATGTTGATGAGCCCCACCGAGTACTGCAGAATGTAGGAAGCATCAAGTGATGTTATAACACCACTGCAGTTCACATCGGCCGCCACCTGCTGTGGATAGACAATGCCACCGGCCACGTTGAACGGGCAGTCATCCAGATCATCCAGGCACACCACGTTCTGGAGCACAAGGGCTGCATCCATCGAGGTGACACAGGGAAGGATCGGACAGTAGTCTATGGTCAGCCAGTAGCAACCGCCGGCCTCAGCAAGCGGATCGAGACAGTCAAACAGGTAGTACCCGTCGACATCCGTGTACTGGCTCTCGATGTGGTTGTTAACACAGTCCGAAATGTGTATATAGGCTCCATCAAGTTGCCTGATGAAATACGGCTCATCACACTCATCAAAACAGCACTTCCAGTAATTGACGGTACCTTCAACATCACACCACTCGACACAGAGGGAGCCATCTTCCCAACACACATCCAGCGGATCCTCAGGATCGTAGAGATTGATGTGGGTGAACCGGATGTCACAGCACATGCAAGGCTTGGCATTCGTGCTCACAGCAAACTTAAGATAGAAGAGCACACCTTCGCCCACAAGCGGTCCGGTGCCTGCACCTGCGATGCTGATGCAGTTATCACCACAGGGACCACATACGGGATCGCCCCAGCCTGAGGCTGTCATCACTTCACCGATCTGACAGTACTCAAACTCGATCAGGCCTGCAGGGAGGTCACACCAGCAGATCTCCATGTCGAAGCCGAGAACACCCCAACCGGTAACGTCTTCGATGTAGATCGGTACAAGGACATTCTCACCCGGATTGACAATCAGGTCTTCCATCCAGAGATCGATACCAAAACAAGGCTCCTCGCCGGGACACACACACGTACCTTCCTCGACTTCGATGGCAGTAACGGTGTTGTTCCAGGCATCCTTGGACCAGAGTACCTCAAGGGGTGCGAAGTTGATCACATCACACTCTAGATCCTCATCCCTTCCGCCTATCGTGGCGAAGGAACTGATGTAGGCGCCCGTGGTTTTATCGACCTTGACAATCTCTCCCAGGCCGTTTCTGCCGAGATAGAGAATGTTACCCTTGCCGACCGAAACCCCGCTTATCAGGTTAAGCGGATTACCGGCAGCATCCGTGGGGTAGAGGATACCCAGAAGGAAGCCGTCGGAACGGAAGTGGCAGACGTCACTGGAGATATCATCCGTGAACCAGACCGTATCATCGGTCCCATCGTAGGCGATACCATCACAGAAGCCGATACCGCTGCTTGTACAGGCGGTAAACTGCCAGACCGCATCGCCCGTTACCGGATCGATCAGGTAGATCTGACAGGGCACCCCCGAATTGTCCGTGCCGCCCCAGAGCATTCCCCGGGTTGCATCCCACGAGATGGCGCCGACCGATACAGGCAGCCCCGTCCCTACATCTGTAATGGGTACGCTACCCAGATCAGTTCCGACCGCGTCTGTAAAGTAGAGCGTAGCCTGGTAGCTATTGGTGTAGTAAAGCTTGCCATCACAGTCCACTGCGATTCCGATCCCGGGATCGAGGCCAGGACTCGGGACCGGGACGGTGATCGTGCGCACCGCATCTCCCGGGACGCCAGAAGCAAGCATCGGGAGGGTCAGCAAGACAACCGCCGCGAGAACCGAAAAGAGTTTAACTTTCATCATCATTACCTCCCGTGTAACCCCCGGCAACCCGCCCTGAGTTGAGAGGCATCAGGGCGGGTCACGCGGGTTACCACGTTATGCCCGAAGGCAAGATGTATTACTGCATCCTCAGTATCTTCGTTGTAGCTGTGAAGTCCTCAGTGTGCATGCGACAGAAGTAGACACCGCGTGCTGCCGTGTTACCCGCCATGTCACTGCCGTCCCACGATACTTGCTGCGCACCTGCTGACATCTCGCCATCCACAAGTGTCTTAACCAACTGGCCATTGACATTGTAGATGCTCAAGGTCACCGGGGCACTCTTCGCCATGCTGAACTTCACCGATGTGCCCTCAACAAACGGGTTAGGAGCTATCGGACCCAGAGCGAACTCAACTCTCCGCTCTGTCACTTCACCCTCGATCCGGGCTTCCACGTCGTTGAAGGAGGCTTCTGCGATGTTCACTTTGCTGGCCGTGGCCCATGGCGAGATCTTGTCAAACGTGATCTTGACTATCCTGCCATTGCCACTGAACGTGCTCAGACCCGCCATCGCGATACGAAGCTGGCCGGTGCCGGGGTTATAAGCGAGGCTGAAGCCGTCAGCCAGGCCGATGTCCTCAACCGAGGCAACCCTGAAGTCGGTCGTATTGTAGTCGACGACCAGGTCCACTGCCATCACACTGTGGGCGTTCCTGACCTTGACAGGTATCTCTACCTGGCCACCGATGTGATTCGGCACACCCAGCTTGACCGACGTATCGTTGGCCAGATCCATCACGGGACCGACCGGCGGACACGCGGGACAACCGTTGACGTCACCGTACTGGACACCGATCCAGTTGACCTCACCCGGACAACTGGTAACGCAGTTACCCGGAATCGCATAGAACTTCCACGGGTCGGGACACGGGAAGATGTTGATGAGACCAACTGAGTACTGCAGAATGAAGGATGCATCAAGCGATGTTATCCTACCACTGCAGTTCACGTCAGCCGCCACCTGCTGAGGGTAGACCATGCCGACACCATACGGGAACGGGCAGTCATCCAGATCATCCAGGCATACCACGTTCTGGAGCACAAGGGCTGCATCCATCGCGGTGATGCATGGAAGGATCGGACAGTAGTCTATGCTCACACAGTAGCAACCACCGACATAGCTGAGCGGGTCAAGGCAGTCAAACAGGTAGTACCCGTTGACATCCGTGTACTGGCTTGCGATGTGGTTGCCGAGGCAATCGGTAAGATGCATGTAGGCACCGTCAAGCTGCCTGATGAAGTACGGCTCATCACACTCGTCAAAGCAGCACTTCCAGTAGTTGACTACACCTTCGACATCACACCAGTCGACACAGATCAAGCCGTTCTCCCAACACACATCAAGCGGATCCTCAGGATCATAAAGGTTGACGTGGTTGAACGTGATGGGGCAGCACATGCAGGGCTTGGCGTTTGTGCTCACAGCAAACTTAAGATAGAAGAGAACGCCCTCGCCCACTAGCGGACCGACGCCTGCACCGGCTATGCTGATACAGTTGTCGCCACATGGACCACAAACGGGGGCGCCCCAGCCTGAGTTTATCATCACTTCACCGATCTGACAGTACTCAAACTCAAGCAGGCCGACCGGAAGATCACACCAGCAGATCTCCATATCAAAACCAAGAACACCCCAACCGGTGACGTCTTCTATGTAAACCGGAACGAGGACGTTGTCACCAGGATTGACGATGAGGGTGTCAATCCGCACGTTAATACCCACGCATTGGGCGTTAGCAGTAGAGGTGGGAGGTGCCAGTGTAAGACCTACGGTGACGGCGATAATCGCCATTGAGATAACAAGACCTTTCATCATTTTTCGTCCATCTCCTTTCTCGAGATAGAGAACCGATCCAGTAGAATCCGTTCTTTAGATGGGCGTCCGCCTCCATGCAGACGTCACTGGCGCTCATTCTCACCCCCTTTCTCTGCCGAGCATTTCTGTAAACGGGCCAAACAAAACCAAACAAAGCCCAACAATTCCAGACAAATATGTAAAATCCTATTACAGAGGTGTCTCTGCGATCTTATTCTGGAATTTCCCCGCACCCTGCATCCTTGCATTCCCAGCAAGGCGCAGTTTATCACTTTCTTTTGCGTTTGTCAACGGTTCTATGCGATAAATTATCAATTTCGTTATTATGCTGGAAACCCCTGTGTTTCAAGGCTTTGGCTGGCTTATGCCACGGGTTTCTGGCCGATAACCATCGTTGTCTTTGCTTTCTTCGCCAAGTCAGGTCTTGGTTGGTGGATATCGGCACGCGGGCCAATCGGAATGGTTTGACAAGAGCTGCGTATGTATGTTAAATCTCTCACTACGATGTCTATTTTTGAACTGATGGATATGCACGGACACGAAGAACTGGTCTTTTGTTATGACAAGACGACCGGTCTCCGTGCGATAGTAGCCATCCACGATACAACGCTGGGTCCGGCGCTGGGTGGCACCCGGATGTGGGACTACGAGGATGAGGGTGAGGCTCTCAAGGACGCCCTCAGACTCTCCCGGAGTATGACCTATCAGGCTGCCGTGGCGGATTGCGACACGGGTGGTGGCAAGGCGGTGCTCTGGGGTGACCCAACCAAAGACAAGAGCGAGGCGTATTTTCGTGCGTTTGGCCGATTTGTGGAGGGACTCAAGGGGAGGTTCGTGACATACGGGGATCTCGGCACCGACGAGCGTGACCTCAGATACGTAATGCGGGAGACCGATCAGATTGCCCCTTTCGTTTCGCACGGCGCGGCGATGACCGATGGCGCCAAGATCACAGCCTACGGTGTTGTCTGTGGTATGAGGGCGTGCTGCAAGATGGTGTTCGGCATGTCGAGTCTGAAGGGAAGGCGCGTTGGCATCCAGGGTATCGGTGAAGTGGGAGCACATCTGGCCAGGTATCTCTATGACGAAGGGGCGAAACTCATCTTAACCGATATCGTCTACGACGCGATGAAACGCGTGCAGGATGATGTCCCGGATGTTGAGATAGTAAGGCCCGATGCGATCCTCGGATGTGAATGCGATGTATTGTCCCCGTGTGCGCTCGGCGGCGTTATCAATGACATCACTCTCGAACAGCTTAAGTGTAAGATCATAGCAGGTGCTGCGTATCACGTTATTGAATCAGATGTGATAGGTGATCTCCTTCACAAGAGAGGTATCCTCTTTGCCCCCGACTTCGTCATAAGCGGCGGTGAGTTGTTTCAGAGCGCCGATAGCACGGCGCCCGTCAGCCAGGAGGAGGGCTTGAGACGGGCTGAGGAAATCTACGACGTGATGGTGAGAGTGCTCGACCGGTCGAGACGAGAGGACATCGCGCCTTACCGGGCTGCGCGTAAGATGGCCGTTGAACGGATAGAGAGCGTGGGGAGGGTCAGAACGATTCTCACCCATCCTCCCGACATCGGTCTATAGATGGAGCGTTGTTGATGGCTGTGCGTAAGGCCAAACCATTCAGAATCCTCGCCATGAATCCCGGTTCCACTTCAACCAAGATTGCCGTATACGATGATGAGACACCGGTGCTTGTGGATACGGTCAGGCACTCGGAGCTCGATCTGGCCGAGTTCGACAAGATCTGGGACCAGTATGAATTCAGAAAACGGATGGTCACCGAGGCACTTCAGGAGCAGGGCATAGACCTGGGTTCGCTTTCGGCGGTTGTCGGCAGGGGTGGGCTCCTGCGTCCGGTGGTAAGCGGCACGTATGCGGTCAATGAGCTGATGATAGCTGATGGGAGAGAGGGTTTTCAGGGCGAGCATGCCGCGAACCTGGGGCCGGTTCTGGCCTTTGGTATCGGCTGGGACCTCGGTATTCCCTCTTACATGGTCGATCCACCGAGCGTGGATGAGTTTGAGACACTCGCGCGGCTTTCCGGTCATAAGGAGATACCGCGCCTCAGCCTGTCCCATGCGCTTAATATAAAAGCCACAGCAAGAGTCGCGGCATCGGATCTGGGACGTGGGCTTGACGAGGTCAATCTCATAGTTGCTCACTTGGGCGGGGGCATCTCCGTCTGTCCCTTGAGGAAGGGAAGGATAATCGACGCGAACGATGCAAATAGTGGCGGACCCTTCTCACCGGAACGTGCCGGCGGCTTACCTGCACTGGGCCTGATCGACTTTGTCTTTAACGGCGAGTTGACACGGGATGATGCGAAACGCGCGCTGGTGGGCAGAGGCGGGATGGTATCATATCTCGGTACCAACTCCGCCAAGGATGTCGAAGACAGGATCGCCGGTGGTGATCCGGTGGCAGCGGCTGTCTATGAAGCGATGGCGTACCAGATAGCAAAAGAGATTGGGGCCATGGCGACGGTGCTCAAGGGTGAGGTTAATGCAATAGTGCTCACGGGCGGTCTGGCCGGAAGCAAAATGCTTACCGATTGGATAAAGCAACGATCCGAGTTCATAGCGCCTGTTAAACTCTATCCGGGTGAGGATGAGCTCAAGGCTCTTGTTCTCGGTTGTCTGAGAGTACTACAGGGCACGGAGAAGGTAAAAACGTATCCGGAAAGTGTTGAACCATTGATGCTTTAAGTTTCACGGGAGGAAAACAAATGCCTTATGAGAACGTGCTGGTTGAGAAGAAGGACAACATTGCTTACGTGACGATTAATAGACCCAAGGTTTTGAATGCGCTCAATGTCAAGACGGTGCAGGAACTTTCGGATGCGTTCGAGAGCCTGGCCGGGGATGATGATGTTGCAGCAGTGATCCTGACGGGAAGTGGTGAGAAAGCCTTTGTGGCCGGCGCCGACATCACAGAGTTCTTAGAACTCAGCGCGGATGGTGCCCGGGACTATGCAAGGCGCGGCCAGAAGCTCTTCAGTATGATCGAACGGTTGGGAAAGCCGGTTATAGCTGCGGTAAACGGATTCGCCCTCGGTGGCGGCTGTGAGATCGCGATGGCGTGCACCTACCGGATCGCATCTGAAAACGCAAAACTCGGTCAGCCCGAGGTCGGACTCGGTCTCATTCCCGGTTTCGGCGGCACGCAGCGACTCCCCAGACTTGTCGGAAAGGGCAGGGCGATGGAGATGATCCTCACCGGGCGGCCGATCGATGCAGAGACGGCCGGGCGGTACGGCCTTGTAAACAGGGTGGTGCCGCAAGACCAGTTGATCGAAGCATGTGAAAAATCTGCCAAGACTATTGCGAAACAAGGTCCACTGGCAGTAAAGTACTGTCTGGAAGCCGTCGATAGCGGCCTCAATATGAGTCTTGATGACGGGCTCGTATTGGAGGCCGATCTTTTCGGACTGGTATTCGCTTCCGAAGATTCCAGGGAAGGAACAACGGCTTTCGTCGAGAAACGCAAACCGGATTTTAAGGGTAAATAGACACAAGCCAACGCAATCTGGTGTCCCCGTCGTCTAGCCTGGTTCAGGACACCGCCCTTTCACGGCGGCGACACGGGTTCAAATCCCGTCGGGGACACCAACTTCCTCATTCAATGAATCGCAGAGATCATAAGTTGAGATGAACCGGCCCAACCACGGGTGCCTGTGTTGACAACTGATCGGATTCGTAGTAAATACGATAGGTTGTTGAGTGTTACGCAAATGGGAGATTCTGAATCTGCTGCCGGTTGAGCAGCATGGAGACAAGCCATGAGACGATATTTAGGACGCTCAGGGATTGAGGTTAGTGCGCTTGGTATGGGATGTTGGGCAATAGGGGGTCCGTGGACCGACGGCAAGAATCCGCTCGGGTGGGGTGAAATCGATGATGGGGAGTCTATTCGCGCCATACATGCCGCTATCGACTGTGGAGTGGACTTCTTCGACACGGCCAATGTCTATGGGGCGGGGCACAGCGAAAGGGTACTCGGCAGGGCGCTCGCGGGGCACCGCTCGAAAGTAGTAATCGCCACCAAATTTAATGCTGTGTTCGACGAAGCCACCCGTCTGGCGACTGGGGTGGATACATCGCCGGATGGCATCCGCAGAGCTCTTGAAGATTCGCTTAGCCGCCTGAATACAGACTGTATTGACCTGTACCAGTTCCATGATAATGGGTTCCCGGCAGATGAAGCCCTACCGGTGCGCGAGACCCTCGAAGAGCTTGTAGTTTCAGGCAAGATCCGCGCTTACGGCTGGAGTACGGATTTTCCCGACCGGGCGGAGGTATTTGCGCAGGGCCCCCACTGTACAGCCATCCAATTGCAGCTCAATGTTCTGGATGACAATCCAGCCGTTGTAGACCTCTGTGAGAGGTACGATCTGGCTGCCATCAACCGGGGCCCGCTGGCGATGGGGCTTTTGACCAACAGATACGACGCAGATACTGAGGCATCAGCTGACGACGTCCGCGGCGAAAGGAGCCCGGATTGGATGAAGTACTTCAAAGGTGGCCGGCCTAATCCGGAGTGGCTGGCTAAGCGCGAAACCGTGCGTGAAATCCTTAGCAGCGAGGGAAGAACTGTTGCACAGGGTTCGCTGGCCTGGTTGTGGGCGCGGAGCCCGAAGAACATTCCTATCCCTGGCTTCCGCACTGTGAAGCAGGTTGAAGAGAATGCCGGAGCAATGGAGTTTGACCCGCTGTTGCCAGAGCAGATGCAAGAAATCGAGGGTGTCCTCAAGCGACGGTAACAAACCTATGATTATGTTTCGGACAACACTTGGGCCTTTTGCAGCAAAGCCATTTCCTGAAGCCATTCTACCAGGTGGTTTAAACTCGGCATAGAGAGGGACACCAACCAAGCACAATACAGGAAACCATACTGCCGTTGAAGAACCCACCATTATGTGATAATATCTAGTGAGTTCGCGATAGTGTCACTGCTGAAATGCAGAGGGGGTATCATGAGGTTGTCCCTGATTCAAAAGGTCGTCTCCAGTGTCATACTCTTGGGGCTCATCGCCTCATCGGCACAGTCGAGCATTCTGATCTCAGAGCTGTGTGATCCCCGGTACAACTACAACACCGACCGGTTCATCGAGATCTATAATTCGGGCAGTGCCGCGGTTGATCTTACAGGTTGGTCGCTGGTTGCCGTGGGCAACACGGCCGACATATTCACATGGGACCTCTCAGGTCTGATCAATCCCGGTGAAGCCCTTGTTGCAGGCGATCAGACCACGACTATAGTTTTTCAGGTGGATTTTCCCCGTGAGGCCTGGTCCTCCAGCAATGGCGATTGGAACGGTAAGATCGGCGATGGGGCCAAGTTGCTCGATTCAGGTGACGTTATAATCGACTACGTTGTTGTCGACATGACCAGGTTTGAGAACGATGACTATGTCCGTAATTACGGCGTCACAGACCCAAACACCACCTACACTCCTTCGGAATGGACCGCGACACCTGCGAATTATCCAACCGATGGGAGCCCGGGTGTTCACTATGCACAGCCACCACCCCCGGCCCCTTCTATCTCAAACATCGTCACGGACCCCACGTTTCCCGGAGCTGGAGTCGATGTAGACGTTTACGCCGATGTCACCGATTCTGTCGCGACCATTACCTCAGTGGTGCTTCGCTGGGGGACGACACCGTCCCCGCTTCCGAATACGATTGGGATGTCGTTTGTGTCGGATAGTACGTATGGGGCGGACACGCCGATACCCGGGCAGCCCGAGGGCACGGTGATCTCGTTTGAGATCCAGGCAGACAATGACTCAGGCGGCAGTAGCACCTCTGACCTTCAGAGTTACTCCGTACCCTATGAGCTCACGATTCA
>JALGZP010000135.1 GCA_025774845.1 bacterium | reverse complement strand
AGACTGACAATCTGACGGCTACGAACACTGGACGCTGGCCGACTCCTTCAAGTGGTTGGCAGACATCGCAGTTTTCCCCGCCGGTCACGATCACCTGTGCCGGTGTTCCAGGCGAAGAAGAGGTCTCGCTTCCCAGCACTTTCAAACTCGGAGGAATATCACCCAACCCGTTCGGCGGCTCGACCAGGATCAGTTACGATGTTCCGAGGGCCACTCATGTATTACTCAGGGTGTACGATGCTACGGGAAGGCCCGTGAGGTCTCTCGTTGACGGGCCCGCGATTCCGGGTAGACACGGTTTGAGGTGGGACGCGTGTGATGACAGCGGACGGCCGGTCGCCCCGGGAGTGTACTTCTGTCGCTTCGAGCATAAAGAAGGACGTGAGATACAGCGGCTCATCTATCTTCGCTGAGGAGGGACTATTCCTCGCCAAGTCGGGATAGCATCATGGGATCTTTCCGGGTTTCTTACCGGCGGCCGGAGTCACGCGTGTTGCGGTCACCATCAAGTGGGAACCAATGCTGGGTGTGCTTGAAGTCAATGTAAAAGTGAGGCCCCTGAAAGTTCCATCTATTTTGTGGCTCAGGGAGTTATCTAAGTAGTCACCGTGCTCAAAGCCCCGCCTCTGGCGATCCGGTTGTGCCCAGCGACAAGATTATCCCACAGAACCACGCTTTCAGACATTTGTCCGGGGAGCCACTCACATGTCTGAGACTGTGTCTTAAGGGTTTGAGCAATCAGCCGTTGGATGGTACCATCTTCAACAGGACAAATCGTCCGTGTGTATGTGAGTCTCAATCCAACTGATGGGGGGACATCGATGTCTTTACGGAGAACAGTATCGGGTGCAGTCATGGTTGTTACCGTTGTTGCCATCATAGTCGGAGTTGCCTCAGGTGAGGTCCCCAGGAAGATCAACTACCAGGCCCGACTAGCGTCCGTTTCAACCGGTGAGCCACTTGCCGGGACCGTCAACCTGACATTCCGGGTCTACGATGTTCCTTCTGACGGGAGTGTGCTCTGGGCTGAGAGCCAGACGCTATCGGCCGATTCTGCAGGTGTCGTCTCGGCGATCCTGGGCAGTATTACACCGATGGACATCTCGTTTGATGATGCTGCGTGGCTTGAGGTAGAAGTCGAAGGTGAGATCCTCTTGCCCCGCCGTGAGATCGTGAGTGTGCCCTACGCCTTCCATGCCATGAATTCCGATAGCCTGGGTGGGTATGGCGCCGCCGATTTCGTGCGCGAAGGGGAGACCTCGGTAATCACGAGCGAGATGATCATAGACGGCACGGGTAGTGACTTGGATGCGGACATGGTGGATGGACTCAACTCCGACGCATTCGCCGACACAAGCCATGACCATGATGATAGGTACTACACACAGGATTCTTTAGGTACCCCTGGAACCTTGAACGAGAGCACCAATCCTGTTGATTGGACCAAGCTCAAAGGAGTACCTGGTGGCTTCGCTGATAACGTGGACGACGTAGGTGGAGCAGGCGACAGCCATTCACTGGATGCTGCGGATGGTGATCCAGTCGATGCAGTATATGTCGACAATGACGGCAATGTTGGAATCGGAACAACGGGTCCTTCAAAGAGACTTCATCTCATAGGCGACGACTCAGGAATCTTGATTGAGGCAAGTACATCCAACCCGGAGATCATGCTTGGTGGCGAGGGAGAGAACCCTTCCGACGTCTGGAAGCTGTACAAGGAGACTGGATCCGGCGAGTTTCGCCTTATGCGGGACGTGGACCGGGTGACAATCGGATATGGAACGGGCAATGTGGGTATTGGCAAGACCGCTGCCTCCGAGCGTCTCGATGTGGTCGGGAGCATCAACCTGAGTGAGTACCTGAAGATCGGAACCACGACGGTTCTTTCGGTTGACGGCCCCTCCAATACCTTCTTAGGAGAAGGAGCGGGTGTAAACACAGCGGGCCCTCTCGGACAGGGGAACACCTTCGTCGGCTCGGTTGCAGGGTATCTGAATTCTACCGGCTTCAGTAATGTCTTTGTGGGCGATGGCTCGGGTTACTCAAACACGGACGGAAGCGGGAACGTCTTCGTGGGCAGATCCGCAGGCAACGCCAATTCCAGCGGCTCCAGCAATACATTCCTTGGTGCGTTCGCCGGTGAGGCGAATGCTGATGACGACGGCAATACCTTCCTCGGAGCCTCAGCGGGCTTCAAGACAACTGGTGGGGGCTATAACACTTTTGTCGGAGAAGGAGCGGGGAGCTTCAACGAGGGAGGCGAGAACAACACTTACGTGGGTCAGGGCGCGGGGACTTGGAACGACAGCGGAAACCGCAATACCTTCCTCGGGGTGTGGGCCGGAGGGAGCAATCATGGTGACGGGAACGTATTCTTAGGTTATCGGGCAGGCGTGAATGAGTCGGGTTCCGACAATCTTTATATCGCCAACGGCCCGGAGGCTAGCGATGCACTTATCTACGGCGATTTCTCGAATGGCAGAGTGGGGTTGGGGACCCTCGATCCTGCCACCAAGCTGCATCTATCAAGTTCCACTTCCAATTTCGGCATGCTGAGGCTGGAAAATTCCAATACCGGAGACAACGAGGCATCAATAGGTTTCAAGCCCGGCAGTGACGCGACCGGGGCCGACATGTGGGTCGCCGGAGTGGGCTCATGGGGTGAAACAGGAGATTTTGTGATAGGCAAGGAAGAGCCGAAGCTAGTCATCACTCCTGATGGGCGTGTGGGTATAGGAGAGACCGGACCCCTGTCCTACCTTACTATTGGTAGCAACATCCCCGGTGTTGCCCCCGGCGCTGGCCATCCCTCACTCACCCTCGGGAACCCCGGCGGCACGTCGGGAATCACTCTCGGGAGCGCTGCCGATAACAATGCCTCACTGGTATGGTTTCACGAGGAGTATTTCAGAGTTCTGTCCACTAAAGGGATAAGATTTGGAGTGGGAGCCTACGGCCCGGGGACCTATACAGATGTCGTGATAGATCCCGACGGTCGGGTCGGCATCGGAACAGAAAGCCCTGGGCGTGACCTTCACATCGTTGGCGATAACCCACGTATTCTGGTAGAGGCCGAAACCATGAGCCCGGAGATTAACTTCAAGCACTCCGGCGACGCCATCTCGGATGTCTGGGCAATCTACAAGGACGGCCCTACGGAAGACCTGCGTTTCTACCAGAACGGCAACAAGATCTGGATCAGGGGTGGCACGGGTAACGTGGGGGTAGGGGGCGATCCCGGGGCTAACAAGCTCTATGTGAATGGAAGCGCCTGCGGCACAAGCTCCTGGGGCATCTGCTCCGACCTCAAGTTCAAACGGGACATCCAGGACGTCACCGGGGCTATAGACAAGGTAATGAATCTGCACGGGGTATCCTTCCTCTGGCGAAGTGAAGAACATGAAGAAAAGAACTTCGATTCCGGCAGGCACTATGGCGTGATTGCACAGGAGATAGAAGAGGTGTTACCCGAGGTGGTGACAGATGGCGCCGATGGTGGGAAGGTGGTCGCCTACTCAGAGATTGTCCCGGTGCTGATAGAGGCCGTCAAGGCTCAGCAGAAGACAATAGAAGCCCTTGAGGAGCGGATAGCCGGCCTGGAGTCCATGGCCGACGCGCAATAGCATAGTACTGTTTGCCACCATCGATGGCCTTGCTCTCTTCGAGGGCCAGTGACCTGCCATCTAAGCGGATACAGCGATCTTTGTCTGGCCTCCAGCGATTCGCTTGAGCTCGATGGTAAGACAGTCCCACAAAACCACGCTTTGAGACATTTGCCAGGGGAGCCACTTACATGTCACGACGACTTCGTCTCTCGGGGAATACCACTGCTTTCCGGGGCATTGAGATGCGCAACCAATGCGCTGAATTGTGCATCGAATTAGAATTCAAGGCTA
>JALGZP010000072.1 GCA_025774845.1 bacterium | reverse complement strand
CTGGACGACGATAGGAAGGCGGAAATCGGCGGTGACAAGCTGAAGGAACTGGCCGTTTTGATATCGATACTCGAAACCGGTGAGCGCATTCCACCCGGCACCAAACAAAACCCGACCCTGCTCACGGATAAGGGCGTCAACTACTTCGAGCGTTATACAGACCTCAAGCGAAAGGAACTCGAGATTGGCCAGGTGATGGCCGAGCACCGCGAACTCATACTATCTGAGGAACTCTGGGATGCATACCTTCAGAACGGCGGCCGGAGACTTAACGCTTTCACCTCCAATGACCTTACTGCCTACTATGTCTATCTCCCCTCCAACCGGCTTGAACTCTGGATGATGCTCGAATCCGACCGCATGAAGGATCCCATCTTCAGAGAGTTCTACTCTGAACGCGATGTGATCGCCGAGGAGAAACGTCAGGATCAGAACGACCCGGACGAGATGCTCTGGGATACTTTGATGGCGGCGGCATTCCACGCAAGCCCATACGGACGACCGGTCCTGGGATGGATGAGTGACATTCAGAATATGACCAAGCAGGATCTGATCTCATACTTTAAGCAGTACTATGCACCCAACAACGCGATAGCCCTGCTCGTGGGTGATGTGGACGTCGAGAGTGCGAGGAGGATGGCAAAACGCTACTTCGGGAGGATCCCGGCCGGTGAACCTCCCGATCCGGTAGACACGGTCGAGCCCGAGCAGACCGGTGAACGGAGAGTAACTGTGGAATTTCCCGCCAACCCCCAGGTGGTGATCGCGTATCACGTTCCGGTCGCCCCTCATCCCGACAGTTACCCCATCCAGGCACTCGCATCCATCCTCGGAAAGGGACGCACTTCCAGGCTTTATAAGAAGATATATGAAGAGCTCGAGCTGACTTCACGACCGCCGTTTGTCTCGACGGAACCGGGGGAAAGGATCGGCAACCTGCTGGTTATTCAGGCCACTCCGAGACAACCCCACACGACGGAAGAAGTTGAGGAGGCGATATATGAGGAGATTCGGGAGCTCAGACTCGAATCCCCCACAGCACGCGAAGTCGACCGGGTCAGGAACAGGATCGATGCCGCGATGGTGCGAACACTCGGCAGCAACCTGGGCATTGCCTTCAACCTCGGCTTCAGCGCCACCATCAGGGGGGACTGGAGAGCCTACATGGAGGATCGGCAAAGGGTCAAGAAGGTCAAGCGCGAGGAAATCTCGGCCGTAGCAAGAAAGTACCTGATTCCGGAGAACCGAACGGTGGCCACGCTTGTTAAACAGGAAGAGGGCGGGCAGAAGGAGGGCGATGATGAAGCCAAGACAGGTGAATAGCTGTCCACAGCATGTTGCCTGGGTGCTTTTTCTTGGGCTGATCGTCTTCACAGCTGCAAGCTCGACAGCGGATCTGCCGAAGCAGCTCAAGTTTGATCCCATTGAGTTCAAGACCCCGGAAGTTGAAACACTGGAACTCCCGATGGGACTCCATGGTTACCTCATAGAGGATCATGACATACCGGTCATAGACATTGTGATCATGTTCAGAACGGGTTTTCCGCCTGATGACAGGGTCGGACTGGCCAACGTCGCGGGTTGGGCAATAAGAAACGGTGGCAGCGCAGAGTACAGCAAGGCAGTCATGGACGATTCACTTGAATTCGTGGGTGCCTCGCTTGAGACCCGGGCGGGTTCGTATACCGGACAGATAACCGCCAACTTCCTGACCAAAGACATCAACCTGGTGTTCATGTTCATGGCCGATCTCATCGTCAGTCCCGCGTTCGATCCGGAGAAGATAGAACTCAGAAAGAACTCATTGATCGAGGGCATAAGACGCAAAGCGGATGATGCCGGTTCGCTGGGGAGACGCGAGTTCGCCAAACTGATCTATGCGAATCACCCGGCAGGAAGGGAAGCGACGGTTGGAACCGTCTCCAACATCACGAGAGACGACGTGGTGGAGTTCCATAACAGGTACGTTAGGCCGAATAACGCCGTCATCGGCATCTCCGGTGACATCACCCGGCAGCAGGCAATCGACAAGATCAGTGAATTCCTTGCGGACTGGGAGCCCGGTGAGGTAGGGCCGGAATTTCCTGAAATGGGATACGAGCTCTCCCCGTCGGTCAACTACATATACAAAGATGTGAATCAGGCATACATCTTCGTAGGTCACATGAGCATGAACAGCGCAAACGATGACAGACCGCTTACGGCACTGATGAACTACATCCTCGGTGGGGGCAGTTTCACCTCCTGGATAACCCAGAAGATCAGGAGCGATGAGGGACTGGCTTACAGTGCGGGATCCTCGTTCCGGGCAAGCCCCTGGGGTTATGGGCTCTTCACCGGATCCTGTCAGACAAAGGCCGAGGCAGCGATGAGAGCGCTGACGTTGCTGGTGGAACAGATAGAAAAGATGGACGGTGAGGGACCGACGGCAGAGGAGGTGAGAGACGCGAAGGAATCCCTCGTAAACAGGCAAGTGTTTGACTACGAGTCCGCGGCAAGGATAGTCGACCGGCTGGTGTACTATGACATAACCGGTCTCCCGCTCGATACGCTTGAGCGCGAGTTCCGGGTCTATCAGGCCGCGACTCTCGAAGACGTAGAACGGGCCGGGGCTGAGTACCTTCATCCCGAGGGCCTTACCATCCTTGTGGTGGGTAATCAGAATCTATTCGACAGGCCGTTGAGTGATTTCGGCGAGGTTAATGTCATAGAAATCGAGGAGGAGGTTGATTTCGAATGAACTGGCGTAGATTGACAGCGTTCGTGGTACTTCTTGGGGTCATCGGAATGTACACTTGTGTTCTTGCCGAGGAGGGGGCAACCAAGAAGAGATCCGTGTACTTGAAAAACACGGAACCCAGATTGGTCGCGACCATAAAGCATCAGGGACCTTATGATGACATACCGGGTGTTGTCGTGAAGCTCATGGCGGGAATCGAGAAGGGAAATCACCTTCAGGCGGGACCGATGATGATCATCTATTTCAACAGTCCCCAGAATGTGTCTGCATCCGAGCTTCTCTGGGAGGTCCTAATTCCCGTGGTCAACGCGGAAGCAACCGGTAGGGACGATATGGACAAGATGGGATTCAAGGTGTTTGATCCCATGTTCGTGGCATACGCCCACCACGTCGGACCCTATGAGAAGATCGGCGAGACATTCGACAAGGTTTTCGACTGGATTGAGGTGAACAAGTACCCGCTGTCGGGTTTCCCGGTCGAGGTTTACTGGTCTGACCCCGAGACCACATCCCCAGAAAAACTGGTAACCGAAGTCTGGCTACCCATCACGGAGAGAGAAACTCCGGGGATAAAGAGGTAGGTCAACCGGAGCCGTAGGGTGTTCAGGCCGGTTAGGAACATCCAGATGCAAGGCATGCGAAGCCCCAGGGAACGAGGCGTACTAGCCGGTACGTAGCAGTGACGAGGGGCAAGCGTAACGCAGCAGATGGGTGTCTTTCACCGGCCTGCGTCTATCTATAGAGTATCTCGTCGAGATCCTCCCTGACAGCATCAACGGTCTTGCCCGTCGCAAGGGCGAGCTCCCTGACAAGCGTCCGCAGGGCCGTATTGGCTATCTCCGCCTCTCGGACGTTGAGTGACTTCTTTATGGAGAGCCTCACCAAGTCCCGCACGGTCTCGGCCAGATCAACGGGATCACCTGAGAGCACCTTGTTCTTATAGAACTGGGCACGCTCCTTGGCCTTGGTCCCGAGCCGGAATCGCGCCCGTTTCTTGAGGATGTCATAGATCTTCTTGGCCATGTACCTGGACACGGGCTTTCTGATCTTTGTGTTCTTGAGGCGCTCTTCAGGCACCCAGACCGTCATGTGCATAGCGGGAAATCTAATCAGCACTCCCTTTGTGCGTCCTCTTGGCAGCTTCTTGTACTTTATCTCGAGAACCTTGCCGAGGCCGTACTTGGGATACACGACATCCTGCCCGACCTTGAATTCCATTACGTAACCTCCTTGGCCACCGTCATCCGGTTGGGCCACCCTGCTTCAGGAAGACCAGATCTTCCTTGTTGATGTCGAGCGTCCGTATCGGGAACGGTATTATTATACTCTCCTGCTTGAACCGCTTGTGTAGCCGTTTGACGAATTCGTGCTTGAGAAGGTACCCGTTGACGAACTCCTCGGCTCTCAGGATCACAGTGAAATTGATGCTCGAATCTCCGAACGTATGATATCTGATGAATGGCTCGAAGTCCTTCTTGCCCCCCTCTATTTGCTGTAGAACTTCTTTGGCGACCTCGCAGGTCACCTTTTCGACGTGATCAAGATCGCTGTCATAATGCACCCCGACCTGGATAAGTATGGATAGATCCCTCTCCGGCAGGTAGTAGTTGGTTATGATTGCGTCCATTATCCTTGAATTCGGCACGATCACCAGGTTGTTCGGAAGCACCCTGATGGTGGTACTCCTCCAACCTATCTTGTTGACATACCCCTCCTCACCGGTGTCGAGCCGTATATACTGGCTTACTTCGATGGGTCTGTCGGCCAGAATCTGAATACCTGCAAAGAAATTAGCCAGTGGGGACTGGAGCGCGAGGGCAACTGCAAGACTACCCACCCCGAGCGACGCCACAAGAGGTGTTATCGACACACCGGCCGTGTCGAGGACTATGAGCAAGGCTATCAGTATTATTACGCCACGTACGGCCGTCTGGACAATACCCGAGGATGTCCTGAGATAGGTGGCCTTTCTGGATGCCCGCTGGAGCAAGGCCTTGATCAGGCCATCAACAAAAAGCACTCCCGCCAAAATGACGACAATGCGGACCCCGAGACTGAATGCCCTGTCCCATTCCGGCGAAAGCGGCATGATCCTGCCGAGAATGAGACCGCCGGTGACCAGAATCACCAGCACCACGGGTACCCGGAGAGCGCCCACAATCACATCATCTATATCGGTTGCAGTACGCAGGGCCAGATGGTGTAGTCTACCGTAAAGTATTCGCATTACGATACTTAGGCCGATACACCAGGCCACGAACACCAGCGGACCCACGACCCATGGTGATGTCAAGTCGCTGAGCAAATCCGGCAAAGAAACCCACCTCCTGCGCCAATTGTACCACACTATGCAGAAGTGTCAAAGGTTTCTCGGTGGAGACCGCCTGGGGCGCAGCCTCACCGGGACAAAATCAGGGCTTGACTATCGGCGTTTAACTAATCAGAATTAATGGGCTTGACTATTCTTGTACAATATGGTTAATCTGTTGGCTCTATGGGGATTGAGAATATGCGCAGACTGATAGGATTCACAGTTCTCGTCTTACTGGTTTCAGCCGCGGTGTCACCTGTTTTTGGTGAGCCCGGCAACATAACCGGCAAGGTTCTTGACGGCAAGACCAAGGAACCTCTCCCCTTCTCCAACGTGGTTATCGTCGGTACCCCTTACGGCGCCATGACGATGGAGGACGGCTCCTTCTTCATAAGGAATGTCCCTGAGGGGTCCTACGCGGTGACGGCTTCCTATATGGGTTATGAGTCCGAGGAGGAGGCCTCCATTGCGGTCACGTCGTACACTACTACCGAGGTGGACTTTAAGCTCTTTAAGACGGTACTCACAACCACGGACGAGGTGCTGGTTACGGCGGATCGCCCGATGGTCGAGGTGGATGTCCCCTCAACCGTCAGGAGCGTCAATGAGGATGAACTCAAGGAAATGCCTGTTACCGATATCGAGGACGTGATGGGTCTTCAGGCGGGAGTGATCGCCAGCGACGATGAAATCCACATCCGGGGCGGCCGTAGCGATGAGACCCTATACATTGTGGATGGCGTCAGGATGAAGGATCTCCTATCGGGTAAGTCCTCGATGCTCGATGTCAGTGCCAAGTCGGTTGCCGAGATGGATGTTATCACGGGCGGCTACAGCGCGGAATACGGCCAGGCGCTGTCCGGGGTGGTCAATATCAAGCTCAAGGAGGGCGGCAGCAAGAACCATGGTTATTTCGAGTACTCACTCGATCACATGCCCTTCAAGGAGACCTCGCTTGACTATTTTAACAGCGATCGCTTCGAGGTCGGCTTCGAGGGCCCGGAGCCGATCTCATCAAAGGTTCTCCGGAGTCTGGGGATCAATATCCCGGGGCAGGTCACCTATTACCTGGGGATGTCGGCGAGGTTCTCAGACACTCACCTGCCGTCGATAAACGATCTTCCCGGCCGGAAAGGCCTGAATTCTTCCTACGAGGATAACTTCCTCGGCATCAATCTCAAGTATGGCCACCTGGCACCCAGGGCTGACAACAAGTGGCAGCTCTTCGGCAAGACAGTGTGGCGACCCTCATCCATGAACAAGTTCGGTCTCTCATTCACCAAGACGATCTCGATCGACCAGGGCTACTTCCGCAGCGACCCCTATGATGTGACCCGGGATCTGACAGGTTACCAGCATGAGTGGTCGAGAAACCTCGAAAGGGCGCTTGTCTACACTGAGGATACCAACACCATCGCGTTTACATGGAACCGGATCCTGAATCAGAATTCCTTCTATATATTCAGGGTATCGCGCTTCTTCAACTGCGTCCATTCGGACGTTAATGGAGGGCACTGGAGTGACAGCACCTTCTATAGCGAGCCCGACGATCTGAATAAGATCCTCAACCGCGAACTCGACACACCGTATTTTATCCAGACGGGGAGCGCCGATCTGTGGCACGATCGCTATACTGAGAACTACAATCTCGCCTGGGACCTGACATCGCGTATTCCACCACACCATCAGGTGAAGACCGGTATCAGTACATCTTATGAGAATGCTCAGTATCTCTTCATCCGGCGGCCGTGGGTGGCCGATCCGGATGGTCTCGGAGAATTCCACGACCTCTTCCACATATATCCCAACAGGGGTTCGATCTATATCCAGGACAAGATCAATTTCGAGGGCCTGATCGGAGACATCGGCCTCAGGTATGACTACTGGTTCCCGGGGATACAGGTGGAGCGGGCCGTGGAGAGATCGGCCGATGACTCGACATCGGCGATTACGCCGACCATGCGGGAGAACTTCTACAGGGATACGCACGAGATGTTCGGTCGCAGGTTCAAAGGCCATCTGAGCCCTAGGATAGCGATTTCCCATCCGATCACCGACCGTGACAATCTCTTCTTCAACTACGGCCATTTTTCCCAGTTTCCTACGTATCTCTGGGTGTATTCGAAGCTGTCCTCGGTCTCGAGTGAACGCTTCCCGCTCATAGGTAATCCCAATCTCAATCCTGAGATATCGGTACAGTACGAGATCGGCGCGAGACACCAGTTCTCGGAGACCGTGGCCGGAAACTTCACGTTGTTCTACAAAGACATCTACGACTACCCGAGATCGACACCATTTGAAATCGCCGGAGTAGGCGAGATGTTCATATACCGGAATGTCGACTACGCCCGCTCGCGCGGCATCGAGATCGAACTCAAAAAGAAGCGGCGGGGCCTTATGGGTGGATCGTTTATCTACACCTACTCCATTGCGACCGGCAAGAGCTCGGATCCCAATACACTCAAGCTGATTCAGGAACAGGGCGGCAGTGTCGGCACGGCGGAGCAGAGTCTGGCAGAGGAATACCTCTGGTGGAACAGACCGCACAAGGTAAACATCATGATTGATCTCAGGATGCGTAAGGGTGATAAGCAGAAATTGTTCGGTATCAGCCTGCCATCGGATTGGGCACTCAACTTCCAGTGGCTTCTCCAGAACGGCAGGGCGTACACTCCACAGCGTGCCGAGCAGGAAATAGGAAAGCGGTATTCCGAGAACGGTCCTATGGATAAGGTGCTCGACATGAAGTTCACCAAGTACTTCGAAAGCGGCGGAGTGAGTGGAAAGATCTTTCTTGAGGTCGACAACGTTTTCAACGATAGACAGGTGCGCAGAATCGACCCTGAAACGGGCGAGACCCCGGTACTGGGGGTAGGGTCCTATGTGGAGGATGCCGGTACAATCTACGGAGTCTTGAGGCACAGCGATCCAAGTTACTTCGGTGCGCCGCGCCGGGCAACACTCGGTATGGGAATAGAGTGGTAATGATCAGAGCAAAAACAACGTGTATCATCATGGTACTGGCCCTGACGGTACTTGCACTGCCCGGGATACTGGCCGCACAAACCAGCCTGGGTGATCAGCGTGTCGGCACATCTTCCGGCAGTTTCCTCCGGATAGGGATCGGAGCGAGACCGGCTGCGATGGCGGGAGCGTATGTCGCCATCTGTGACGGCATCATCGCATGCGCCTGGAACCCGGCAGGGCTCGTACATCTCGACCGGAGCGAGGTCGCCTTCAACCACGCGGCGTGGCCGGCAGACATCACTTACAATCATATGGCCTACGGGCTTCCCCTAGAGATGTTTGCAGGAGCAATCGCACTCCAGTTCGGTTCACTATCGACCGACCTCATAGAGACCACGGAGGATCACCCCTACGGGACGGGCCGGGAATTCAGTTTTTCCGATTGGTTGGTTGGGGTCACAATAGCCAAACGCTTCACCGACAAGTTCTCAGGTGGTTTCGCGGTCAAGTACCTGGTCGAAGAGATGGGGGTCGAAGTCGGTGGCCCAACCACTAGTGCGTTCGCGCTTGACGCGGGAACCTATTACGAGATCGGTCCCAAGAACATGCGGCTTGCTGTGGCGCTCGTAAACTTCGGTCCTGACATGACACCCGGCGGCAAGTATGTCAAGCGAACCGGGATTGTTGGAGCAGAGGCCCTCTACCAGGGCTTTGCGCCTGCAACCGAGTTCAAGTTCGGCATAGCATTTGAACCCGTGGTGACACCGTGGCTTGAAAGCCTCGTGGATATCGAGATGATGCATCCCGCCGACAACGAGGAGACCTTCAGATTCGGTGGCGAGGCGGTGATCTTAAAGGCCCTGGCCCTGAGAGCCGGCTATGATGAAGGCGCCGACGAGATGAAGATGAGCCTCGGAGCGGGTGTGATTTCAAGATTGTACTCAAGAGAGGCCGTGTTCGACTACGCAGCGACTTTCACGGATCACCTGGGTACGGTACACAGGTTTTCACTGACACTGGAACTATAGTATGAGAACGCTCAAACTCACACTGGCGGTACTCAGCATTCTGGTCTTCTGGCTGGGCTGCGGTGGAAAGTACGATAAGCCGCTCGAGATATATAAGGAGCCCCCGTCGGGAGCCTACACCTACCTGGATTCGCTCCCGGGCTTCTCACGGGCCAACAATATGTCCATGGCCGGAGGGCACATGTTCGTGGCCTTCGATACGACCCGGGTGGTTTATCGGTACTATAGCAGCGGGAACCAGGTAGGCGACGTTGAGTTTAACGGCCTAGACCGGCCGGTGGCAGTCGGGGCCGGCTTGCATTCAATCGCGGTCGCCGACAGCTCCGACTCTATAACCGTCAAGGTGTATGAGCCGGGCGGCGGTGATCCATTTCTTGTCATCCGTGATCCCGACTGGGACAGGATAAGCGCCCTGGCCATCGATGATGACGAGAACATATATGTCGCCGATATGGGGAGACACTTCGTCAGATCATATGATACGACGGGCAAGCGACGTTTCGAGGTCGATCTTGCCGACAGCGGCTTCGGCATCGGCCATGTGGTCAGCCCAAGAGGACTCTGCTTCGATGGTGAGGCTCTGCTCATCGTTGAGGCCGACCCGGAGAAGAAACAGATCCAGCGTATCGCAGTTGACACGCCGCAGCAGGGGCTTCCGTTCTCGACCGAGGTGTTTTTCATAAGTACTTTTACCGATGAGGATGATAACGACATAGAACTTGTAAGACCCGTCGCAGTGGCTTCGGACAAGTACGGACGCGTGTTTGTGCTTGATCAGGCTCTCGGGAAAATCTTCCGGTACACCGCGTCGGGCCACTCGGACGCCATGGTTAACGCACCAAAGACTGATGATGAAGGACCCGACGTGCTCCAGCGAGCACTTTCCCTTGGAACCTACACGCACTCGCAATCTCAGCGTGAAAACGTCTTCTGTCTTGAGGCGGAGACGGGACTGATACACCGCTGGGAAGAGGCTCAGGGGGCGGAGGAATAGGGACTATGAGAAGACTGAGACTCGGCATCACGGTTGTGGTTTGCCTGGTCATACACATTTGGATGGTGGGTGCGAGTCTTGCCCATGACCCCCCGGAGAGCGAACCTGCTCCCGAGGGTCCTGCTACTGAGATCCTGGGGGCAGCCCCCTTCCAGCAGAAGCAGACCGACGGCAACGCGATAGGATTCGTGATTACTAATTACGGATTCTTCGGTAATAACTTTGTCACGCGTGAGCCCTCGATGGAATACCCGCTTGGAACTGAGATCGAACATCTGATCAGGGCCGGCTTCTGGGCCGGGGCGATCAACGCCGATGGGGACACGGTCGTTTCCACCGGCTCCGTCTCTGGTTACTGGGGAACCGGTACGGCTACGGCTACCGAATATACACCCCAGCAGAAGATGAGAGAAAGATCCAGCCTGATAACAAGCCGTTCCTATTCAGAAAAAGCCACAAGCGAGCAGGATTTTATCACCGAATACACCGACTTTCCCTTAAGGGGAACCAATGACAACGTGCTGCAGGTCAGGGTAAGACAGGAGTCCTACCTGTGGTCCTATAAGTTCGCCGAGGCTTTTGTCATAGTGAGCTTCACCGTGATCAATGAGAGCGGAGGCTTCCTCCGGCATCCCTGCCTGGGCATATTCGGAGAGTTGTCCTCGGGCTGGAAGGGTGGCTATGACCAGTGGCGCCCGTCGGGTTCGGCGTGGTTCAGAAACAAGTTGCTCGAGTGGTTTCCTCATGCCCGGATGTGCGGCGAACATCATTATAATTACGGTGTGGGCACTGCACCATCCTGGGGAGCCATCGCCATTCTCGGCACCCAGGGCGGTACCCCGATAGACGAAGTCAACGTCTCGTTTAACTGGTGGGACTGGTACTGGGAGCGGGACAATCCCATGGGGGATCGGGAACGCTACGACTTCTTGTCCAACGGTGAACAGGATGACGTCAGGGAAATCATACCCAGGGAAACCGACCCGGTCGAACTGGTATCTGCGGGTCCGTTCCCCGAGTTGGCGCCGGGCGACAGCATCGTCTTCGTATGCGCGTTTCTTGGCGGCATGGACCGGGCCAGCCTGTTAGACAATGTCGATTGGGCCCAGCGCGCATTTGAGAATGACTATGTGCTTCCCTCCCCACCCCAGCCTCCACGGTTCCGGGTGGAACCGTCTAAGGGCTCGATCAAGATCTTCTGGGATGACTATCCGGAAGATAAGCTTGATCCGTTCTATGGTATTAACGACTTCGAGGGTTACCGGATCTATGTGACGCGAGTAGAAGGTGCAACCAGTGAGGAGTTCGAGCTGGTGCGCGAGATCGATATAGTCAACGGGATAGGCTATGATACGGGGCTTGAAAGCGTGAGGGACCCCGTGATGTTCGATGATGGTGATACGACGCTTTATCACTACAATTTCGAGATAGATAATGTCAAGGACGGCTTCAAGTACTGGGTCGCCATCACCGCCTTTGACAGGGGCATCCCCGAAGAGGGCGTGGAGAGTATGCAGAGCGGGGTGAGGGCAACCAGAGTCCTGGCAATACCCGGCCCGCGCCCGGCTACGAACGACGAAACCGTATATGTGGTCCCCAATCCCTACCGGGGAGAGGCGATCTGGGACGGTCCGAGGGACAGAGAGAAATACCTGTGGTTTATTAATCTCCCTGAGCGGGCCACCATCAGGATCTATACCCTCGCGGGCGATCTGGTGAAAACTATCGAGTTCGATGGAAGTACCTACATCGCGGGGGATATACAGGGTCTTAAGACACTGGATGAGAGACACGTTGCCATACCGGGTGGAATCCTCGCATGGGACCTGATCTCCAATAAGGATCAGGCTGCAGCATCCGGTCTCTACATATACTCCATTGAGAATAAGGTGACGGGCAATAATCAAATCGGCAAGTTCATGATCATAAGGTGACCGGTTTACAATGAAACTAAAGACAATCTGTTTGCTGCTGACGGGGCTTTTGGTGGTGGTTGGCTGCGCTGAGAAGGGTGATATATCGCTACCAAACGTGCCGCCTGAGACCTACACCGCCCTCGCAGACAGCGTAAGGAACCCGACTGTTTACATCCAGGAAGTCAAATGGTGGGGATCCGATGCCGATGGGGAAGTCGCCGGCTACGAGTACCGCTGGTTCAGCGACCCATCTGAATCGGGTTGCCCTATCGATCCGGGTTGGGTCTTTACCGAGGAACTGTCCCATACATTCAACCTCCCCGTGACAGACGGCTTGAGCAGCCACCGCATTGAGGTCAGGGCCGTCGATGATGACGGGGCCATCGACCCCACACCGAGCTCCCTGACCCTGCCGGTCACTAACAGCCCGCCTACGATCAAGCTGTGGGACGACGGGGCATTGCCGCATACTACACTGCCGGCAATAACAATCAGGTGGCACGGGGACGATCCTGAGGGCAGTGAGACCATCGACCACTACGCCATCTGGCTGGACGGCAAGAAAGCTAACCCGTTGATCGCGTCGGCCGGGGATACCACCATATCGATAGGGTATGACTACTTTGATGGAGAGTATGGCGAGAGGACGCTTCACCTGGTTGCGATCGATTCGGGATGCGATACGAGTGAGGTTGTAACCTATACATGGCAGGTTGAGGACATAGATGGAGACGTGCTCCTTATCGATGATCTCTGGGATTACGCAGGTGCCTGGCTCACCGATCCCTTCTACAGAAATGCTGTGGAGGCATCGGTCGGGGAGTACTCGGTGCTTGATATGTACGGCTTCAGCCCCATGCACGATGACCCGGCCACATATGCCTTCAATTTCGAAGAGCTCTTCAGGCTGTTCGATATGGTGATCTGGTACAGCGAACCTCCCAGGGGTTCCGTGTCACGGCTGCAGCTTATAGAAGACCTGATGCCGGACTACGTAGCGGATGGGGGTAGATTCCTTCTCATGAGTCTCGACGCGGTCGGTACCAACGGAGCATTCCCGGATTCCGTGTTTCTCCCGATCTTTGGAATCGACTCACTTTATACGAACATCGTTAATGGAACCACGAACCAGGACTGTATCAATTGGGAGATAAAGGCGGATGGCGGACTGGGTCTCGACAGCATCAGGGTAAGCGGCCTCTTTCCCGGCGTAGAGTGTTTTGAGCCACTCCCGGGAGCTACTCCGCTCTACCATATAGAACCGTTCACAATAACTGTATTCCCTCAGGAGCGCCCCTACTATCTCGGGGTCCTCAACTCATGGGGCAGCGGCAAGGTGGCCCTCGTGACGGCGCCGGTAAGCCGGAGTAACGGCTACTTGAACGCCGATGCCGAACTCCGCAAGATCATTGAGCTCGTGCACGATTAGGGAGAGGTCGATGGCGAGGAGAATCGGAATACTTGTTACAGTCGCCGTTGGTGTGCTCTGGGGTCTGAGTGAGGTATTCGTCGGTGACGTGTTCTACAGATTCCAGATCCCCATGAGAGCCGCCGTGCTCACCGCGCTGGGAATCACGCTTCTTGTTCTGGGGAGACTCATCTCCGATAAACCAGGTAGTTCGCTTGGGTCTGCACTCATAGCAGGCGCACTCAGGTGTTTCATGCCCAAGCTCTACATCTGCCACTTTATCGCCATGGCACTCACGGGTTGTGCATTTGATGCCTCGTGGACGGCCCTTAAAGCCGGAGAGCGACACTCACTCAGAAGGGCGTGGCTCTCCTCCGCGATTGGGGCCTATGCAGGTTTCCTGGCCTTCGGGTTTGCGGGCGCCTACATCTTCGGATTCGGGAGATGGGTCGCGGCGGGGATTGGTGGAATCCTCGAGTTCGG